>NZ_CP047639.1:839020-1153040 GCF_011046025.1 Proteus sp. ZN5 | reverse complement strand
GTCGCTGTCCGGCCATCACCAAGTTTTAGTTCAATCACCGCTTCATGCTTCGAAAGAACAGATCGCAACCGTATATCAGTTTCCTTTTCTTCAGCTGTAACAGCCTCCTGGTCCACAGTATAAATCGAGTTTGCCGCATGTTTCAGCTCGCGAGAAATCTCTCGACGCATGACCCTCTCGTCTGATATCCCTGCCCAAGCTTCTCTTGGTGAGGTGTCACGGAGAAGAAGGTCGTTTAGGTCAGACAACCTATCCTTCAAAATGGCAAACATGGCTTCATTCGTTGAGGCAGGTGCTTCCCCACTTCGATCTAGCTTTTCTACTTGAGCCAGATCAAATACCTCAGCATCAATCTCTTGCGCCCAACTCTCTTCTGCCACAGCCAAAATTCGCTCCTTAAAATGGGCGCACAAAGGATCTGCGGCCATCTCAAGCTTGGCAGCCAAGCCCTCCTCGCCTTTCGCGTTGAATAATGCAGTTACAATGCTATTGCGTGCCTGTTCCGCATGATCCCGAGTGTCCGGTGAATAGGACCCTTCGTGGTAAGCATCGTCTTGTATTCGAACGTGGCGATAGGCCAAACGAAGAAGTTTCAACAGAAGTTGCGGCGTGAATCGTTCGTCATTCAAATCGACTCCGTCTTGGCGATCACCAAAGAGGCAGGCCAGCCATGTCACAGCTTCTGATAGCTTTGAGGGTTCAACTACATCAATCTGATCTGCCAGCTTTTCGACACCCATCTGAGGATCAATTCGCATTAAGGCCGACAACCAAATAAGGCGAAGCGAAAACGGTAATTGTTGTTCCAATCTTTGTAGAGCTCGTTCTTGAAGTCTCTTAATTTCAGTCGCATCGCCGCTCTTCAAAATAACCCGAGTCACTTGTCGAACCCTTTCTGTTATTCCGGTCGTGCTATCAGCGCCATTAATCCGGTCCCCACTTTCATCTAACCAGGATTCGAGTCGTGGTAAAAATAAACGGGTAACCCTCTCAGGTGCATACTCAATTCCTTGAAGTAAGCTAGAATGTCCACGTTCACCTGAAGGCAAGTTTAGCTCCCACGACAATTCATTTCCGAGCGTCTGATCTACGGCGGTTGAATGAGTGTCTACGAGTGCTTCTATCCACTTAGGCAAACCATTCAGTTCAATCAGAGCGTATCGCGCAGCTAGTTCGGCTTCGACATCGTCGAGTTTAGCTGACCAGTCGGGAGACTCCGCTTCGGCGTAGATCGCGGCCAGCCCAAACTGCCAACGTACAAGATATGTATTTCGTTCGCCTTCTGACCTTTCGCTGGGAAACGTTGGGCGATCATCACGCCAGATCTTCATCATCACTCTGCGAAGCTTGTCGGCCGTGTCTTGATTGAATTGCTCTTCAATAAACCGCCGGTTCCAACCTGACGATCGACTGTCTTCACCATCATGACTCATGGCGCGCCACAAGTTCCAAGCAGTGTTCCAGCTTTGCTCCTTCGAAAATGCGTTTTCAGGCTGATTAGCAACCTCTCGCCAGAACAGAACCCAGCTCGCTCGGTTCTTAGCCTTTCGTCGCTCTTCCTGCAACTTTCGTTCAGCTTCTTGTTTTTCCCAACGACGAAGCTCTTTGTCGTGTTTCGATGGCTTAAGACAGTCGTCAAGTCTTTGCACAAATAAGGGTTCATCAACTATGAGAGACCTAAGTCCTTCAATGTGTTTTTTCCATGACTCATTTTCTAGTGAAAGACGGATAGCTGCCTCCAAGAGCATTGCGCGTTCCTTCATATCCCGAGTCGCGTCACCAAGCGCTTCTTTCACCCAAGACAGATCCCTGTCCGGTGTTAGTTGAATCGTTCTATCATGAATAGTAATCTCTGCGAGCCGTGGCCAGGGATCGTTGATTTCATGGAGAGACTGCAACAAAGCGTCCTGAATCCAGAAAAGACGCTCATTGTCTGCTGCTTTCAGATTAATCAGCCGTTGGCGAAGTGATTTGATCGGTTCATCGTCACAATGGTCTCGGTGGTGTAATCGCAATGCAATTACACCTCCATACAGCCACTGTTCGTCCAGGCCTACACCGAGGCCACGTTCACATGTTGCTGCAAGTGCTCCACTGAGGTGAGGACGTTCACTGACAATATGTGGCCACTCTTTTCGCCATTTTAGCCCCTCTGATACTAGCGAGATGAGACCATCACGAAGCTCCTCAAGGACAGGGAATTCAAGGGAGGCTTCAGCAATCAGGCGTGGTAATTGCCAACTAAGATCGCCTACATTTCGCTTCTCTCGCTTTATCCAGCGAAGGGTTCGACAAAGTTGCTCAACCGACATGAATTTTGGGAAAAGGGTTAGTATGGCACTGCGTGCTACTCTGTCAGACCAGAGATCATCAGCATCAGCTATCGTGGCAGAAATTATTCCTAATCTCTCATCAGCCAGGGCTACTAAAGCGTCGATAGCCATTATGCGCTCGACCTCAGGTGCAGCAATGTCCTGCGTGATATGAAATACGATATCTGCACAAGCTTTTATGCGACCCGCCTCTATAAGGCTGATGAGGACTTGTCGTACATCTGGATTTTCTACTCCACTGCGCCAAATCCTGTCGATTTCTTCTGCCAACTCGTTCGACGCAAATCGGTGGACTTGAATGTGAGGCACCTGGAGACCTCTCCAACCACCAGGTCCATAACGCGTAGCATAGGCGCGAAGAGCTTGATTTCGCTGTTTCTGCGTTAGCGACTCTGGATCGCCTTCATCCAGAAGAACAGCAGGCTCATTGTCCCGCAAAAGTTCAAATATCCCGTCTTCTTGCAAGGCTAGCCAACCTGCCACTGGTCGCTTGGACGGGCGAACGATTGTGTTACCTTTTGTCTCCGCGAATAGAAGACGTTTGAGGGCTCGAAACGGCATGCCTTGCCTTCTAAGAGCTAATAGCCGTTCCGCAGCAAGATACTCGGTAACAGAGCGATGATGGAACCTCACTCGTCCGTAAGAAGCGAAGCCAAATAACGGACGCTCAAGCAGTGCTTTTCGTTCATTAGGCTGCCAATCTGATAGGATAATCGCAGGATCGAGAGCAGCATCTTTGTCGATGGCGTCGGACGCAGCACTATGACGAATCGTTATACGGCGTGTCATCTGAACAGCAAGTGCGAGTCGGCTAGCACCTTCAATCGCCTTGTCAACAGATAACTCTGCCGGCTCAGCTCTGTCTTCGCGAGGAAGCAACTTCACACGAACATTAGTAGCAACCTGCTCACGATGTGTTCGGATGCGTTTATGCTCACGCCAGTCAGCGCATAACTCAATAAGGTCCTGAGGTCTACGAGCAAACTCTAGGGCATTGCGACGACGTAAGTCTTCAAAAAGAAGAGTAGGATCGCTCACTCCCTGATGTCGACAAAATTGGACGATCTGTTCGTCTGAAAAGGGCATTAAAGCTACAGTCTTCCAATCGGGCGATTGATTTTTGTTTCTGTTGTCGTGTTTATCACGATGCTCACGCATTGCGATTTTAGCAAATACTTCTTCATCGGATTCTGAAGAGGACGCTGTTGGAACAGGTAGTAAATTTCGAACCAACTGTTCGTCGAAGGGGATTGGCCTTGTCGTGATCACAAAACGCGCCCGATGTAGCTGATCTCCGATACATTTTTTCAGTCGTTTGAGCGCCCGCTCAAATGAACCCATAGTCAATTTTAGTTCGTCAATCGAGTCCAGAAAAAATGTAGCCTCTTCAGACTGTGAAACAAGCCACCTATCCAAACGGTCTTCTTCATCTGCATCTAGGAGATTACGAAGGTCTTCTGTTGCCAACGCGGCCAATTCTACAAAGAATGCTGGCTCTCCCTTAGCCCACAGACGCTCGGATTGTTTACGGCATTCGTAAGTTTTTCCTGCACCTGCCTCGGAAATTATTAGAACACGTTTTGAACTTAGTAAATCATTCCATCTATCTCCTCGTGACCAGCCTAGACTTACCAAGAAAGATTGTTGGTCGGCATCATTAACTTTCCCATCTGGAATATCGTTGAAGGTCCTGTCTATCATGATATCAATGCCACCTATCAAACTGGCAATACACTATTAAATATTGCATGTAGATCAGTTATGACAAAAACATGCTGAAAAACATTAAATGATGTCAGGGTAAACATACCTGTAATTACTCCATAAAATGGCGCGTCAAACGACACCTAATCAATTAACCCCAAGCGCCTTAAACACGGCATCGACGGGGTCTGCATAAAAGCTGATCTGGAATTTTGAGAACAACTCAGCAGGAACCGTTGGAATATCTGAGGCTGAGGCCATTGGGAGCAAAATACGCTTTGCGCCACTGTCCATAGCTAACTGAAGACTGCCTGCAAGATCTTGAACAGGATTGACGACACCACCTAAAGTCATCTCACCCAAAACAACCATCTGCTCTTGAATCGGTCGGTTCATCAGAATTGAACAGAACGCAATCAATGCAGCGAGCGATGACTTTGTACTTGGCCCTGTATTGTGGAGCTCAACAACATGGAGGTGATACTCATGCTCAGAAAACTTCGCCGATGCACTGATTCTATTCAGGTTACCTTTGAAATAATCAAAGCCAACACGCACAGCTTCTTTCGCTGCGGTATTCGAACCAAGACCTGACACTGAGTGTTTACCAGAACCAGCCATCATCTGGGTTTCATAGCGATATAACCCAAGCTGTCCAGTGCTTCCCTGAGTAACCAAGTGCACAACACCAGCGCGAGGTAAGCCCTCAGGAATTAGCTTGCTGCCACCTTGTTCCGGTACATTGACGAAGAATTCTTCTAATGAATCGTTATCGATGTAGCTAAAGTGCACATCAAAAAATTCCATTCCGCCAAGCTTTTTCAATTGCTCTTTGACTCTACGTCTAGTTTCCAGCGCATAGGTCAGGCAGGCTCTTACATCATCTTTTGTGTACTGTGCGTCGGGGTGTAGTAGCTTTAACAAGCCCGAAACAGTTCTGCGTACAGCAATTACATCACGCTGATTAAGGTTATTACCGAGTTTGAAGAACTTATCGATCGCATCCGCAAAACTTCTTTTGCGCATTTCACGCATGTATTCAGCAAGATAGTCTGTGATTAATCCGTAACTATTGGTGAAAAACTCAGGACGCATCTTCGGTATTTCCCATCCAGGAATATAGGAATGGAAACGGTCAAAAAAAGCAGTGTCAATCATGGCATCAGGAAAAGGTGCCAACAGATGACTGGTCTTCACCAGTGTCTCAACGCTTTGATTGATGTTACCGACGAATACCATGGAAGCCTTCGCTTCGATTGAATCACGACCACGGGCAAAAGACCCTGACGCCATATAATCTTTCATTATTTGGACGCCGTCTTTGTCTTTAAAGTTAATACCCGCTACTTCATCAAAGGCGACAACATCCCACATTCCGACCAACCCAACTTGGCGCGAGCTCATGTTATAGAACAAGTTCGCCACAGTTGTTTGTCCACCCGAGACAAGCAATGAGTTTGGTGAGCACTCTTTGTAGACATGGCTTTTACCTGTCCCTCTTGGTCCGAGCTCACAAACGTTGTAGTTGTTTTCAACGAATGGGATCATGCGAGTAATAAGATGCCATTTCACCCGATGCTCTAAGTTGGTTGGCTCCATACCCACGGAACGAAGCAACACATCCATCCACTGATCGGTACTAAAATGTCTTCTGGTTGAAAACACCTCATCCATGTTCATGGACGGCATTTGTATCGGTTTTAAACTCATAATGGAGAAAGGTGATGTCTTCTGACCTTCCTCAAAGAAATACTGCACGGTAATAATGCACCAGATACCGCCAGTTAATAATTTTTCGTTGTCTTGTACAATTTTGGTCGGTACAAGGGCATCCTTGATCCCCAGGTTCGACAACGCAGCTTCATAGACGTCTTTTTTCTGATTGAGCTTAACGCTTACTTTGTCGATGATTTTAAACGTGCCGCGTTCACGGATCAGTGACTTCACTTTCTCCGCTTCATCTGGTCGGACATAGTTCTCAGCCAAGATTTTTTTCACATTCTCAAGGCCTTGCATTACGACTTCGTCGTCATCGGACGCACAATACATGCCTAGTAAATACTCCAGTACGTAAACAGGGACGTTAGCGCCTTCTTTCAATTGCTTTGTCAGATCTTTTCGAACGACACGGCCTTTAAAATATTGGTTGAGCAATGCGTCTAAATCGGCGCTTTGCATCTGATTTTTTTCGTCTTTATGATCTTGTGAAAAATCAGTTGTCATGTTTCACCTCAGCGCCTTAGAAAAAATCATCTTGGAATGCCAAATCAATGGTTACCGCGTATTGGCTATAACGCGTTCTCATTTCCGCATTCTCAAGAACTAACGTGTATTGAGCGTTCCTGTCGAACTGAGAGCCAATAAGCTTTAACCTAGCTTCGCGAGTACGTTCATCCATCACTTTACTCACGCTATCAAAGTTAATCGTTTCACGACTGGATACTTCATTACCTTGTGCATCGACGATATAGACATCCAACAACCGTGCGACAAAACGCTCGCCTACAGGGTCTGTCTGAATAAATCTGACCTTGTCGATATTGTTTACTAATTTGATGGGCTGAGTGGCTGCAACAACACCTACCGGTTGTTTCTCATGTTTTGCTGCTTGTTCTTTTTGCAGCTCTCGCACATGCAGTACCGGGACGCATACTTCCTGTAGCATCGCTCCGCCATGCACAAACTTAGCACCACCAACAAAGTGGAAGCGTTGAGCCGCTTTTGGAAGCAGGAACTCGGTATCACTAGAGCCATGAGCCGTATCGTTTATTGAGCCTTTCCAACAGGCTTCATCTGAAGGCAAGTTATTACCAACGATATAACGTTTCTTGGCTTCTATCGCGCCAGCAGGTTTGGTTTTCAACGAGGTTTTGTCAGCCGCTACAAGTGCTTTTTGTTGGAAGAGGAAGCCATGGTCAGCGGTGATCACAACTCGGCTGCCGTTTAGACGGTTGATGACCCGCCCAACGAGGTCTTTTAGCTCTTCAATGGCACTACGACAGGCTTCAAACGTTTTCTCTTCAGTTGCAGCCTTATCACCAATCGCATCAATGGTATCGTGATAGATATAAACTACTTCTACGTCTCGAACCTTGTCACGCCCCTCCTGGTTACTCCAGCTCATCAGTTCCTTAGAACTCACCGCCATGCCACTTACCTTCTGTAGGATGGAATTACGATTGTCTAAACCCTGTGAAGAAATACCATCCACATAAACAGCCGTGCCTTGTTCTGGCTGGTAACTGAGCGCCTTATGAGGCAATAATGCCGCCATCCCAAGTTGGGTATAACTCGGCAAAACGCCCAACTGCGTAGACACCTCAGCCTTAAATCGCTTCTCGTTGTTAATGATAGCGCCAAGCTCATTCGCAATTTCAAAACGCAGGGCATCAGAGATGATCACAAACACTCGTTTTGTCTGTTTCAGACTCAGTCGTGTGCGAACTTCTTTTTCATAGAAGTCATACTGGTGCGGTACGCCAGAAATCTGCCACTTTTCAAGTAATTTCTCATTGGCCAAGTGACGATCCCAGGCAAGGCCAAGCTCATATAAGTACCAGTTGGTATAAATGCTTTCGACTTCGTCGTCGAGCTGACGCAGTATGTCTGCACCTTTACTCAATACAGAGTGCACATGTTCATTGAACAAACGGTAAGCCTGGTCAAAACGATAAATGTCTGTGGTATAGGCGTCGTACATTGCTTTCGCGTTATCAAAGTGGAACCCGTCCACATAGCGATTTCGCAAGTGCATTAACTCTTCAGCGTTGCGGATAGCTTCATAAATTGCGAAGTATTCTTTGCGTGACAATGTCCAGTGGCTAGCAAGACGTCTTGATAAGACCGTATCAAACTGAACCCGGTCTAGCGCTTTACTGCTATCGAGCAAATCACGAACTAAACCACGGATTATGGCCTGTTCCACAGCCTCGAACGTTTCGCATTCGATAAGTTCAACCGGATGGTACTGGCCAGCACGAGTCGAAATTTCCAACTGTTGGCTAAGCACCTTAGAGATGCTTTCGTAGTAAGCGGCGAAAGAGCGGCTGTCGCGCCAGCTCACCATAAACGCCAAGGCTGTCGCCCGGCCTGATGCGCTTTTTAGAACATTGTTAAGCAACCAATCGCGTTCAACACCTTCAATTTGGCTCCAGAATTCAGTACAGAATAATTTCAACACGAAGTCTGGGAAGGTTGGCTCTTCGACTGTATAGCCAAAACCCTCACTCAGATATGCCCAGAGTGAGGTCTCAAGATCAAACTTTCCTAGCTGGCTCCATAAAGGTTGGCCAAGGCTTTCATCTTCGATATAAGCCGCATATTCGCGTAGTAACCCAAGCAGAATGTCCGACAAAGACGCAGAATCAGCTTTTACAACCACTGCCATCATCTTCCTGTCTAACGACAGTTCGTCTTCGTTCTCAGTCACCCACTTTTTTAAACCGGCTATGCGCTGTTTATTGGCAAAAAAGCTCTGGCGCTTACGAATGTGCGTGCGTAGCGCCATTTTCGGGATACCCAGCTCATTAAGCAGCATTGAGCTGTGATCAGCAAAAAACTGCTCGCTATACAAACGCACGTCTAGCAACCAATCGCGGTCAGGCTCTGGCTCAGCGCTTGGAAAATAGATAAGGAATTTAGCTTCACGCTCATCTACTTCAATGCGTTTTTTCACTGCCAATACAGACTCATTGCCCATATTGAGGATGGTCAAATCATTTGGCAGTACCCTAGCAGTTATATCTGCCGCGCTATCGCCTACTTCTTTTGCAATAGATAGGGCGTTAGCTAAATGCTCAAGCTCTTCAGTAAAGCTTTGCTCTGGGTCGTACCAAAACACAATGCGGCTTTGTTCAAGTTTGGCAGCAACGCCTTGTGCCAGTTCGCTAATCTGCATTAGTTAACCTCCGGGGCCGAACCGGTAATGGCCTTAACATCAGCCAACAGATCACCAAACTTGCCGTAATTCACTTTCACGCCATCATCCAGATCCAGTGAAATACGCATATCGGCATAGTGTTTTAGCTTGTCATCAAACTCTCGTAGTTCGACCTGTTTCTTGATTAAGGCATCCAACTCTTTCTTGAAGCGGTTTGCTTCACTGGTCGAGTCGGCCGTTTCAATCTGCTTCTCAAGTTGCTCTGCATAAGCATCGTATTTGCCTAGTAGCGGGGTGACATACTCGGTACGCATACGCGAAAGCGTGCCCTCGTTGTAGCGATGCAAATACACCAGGCACTCAAAAGCCTTCTGTTTGCCTGAGCTAAACAGCCAATAAATAGGGCGTTTTTTATAAGTCTTCAGGTGGTCTTTATAGAACTGAGTCGATAAATAACGGCGAATCGTCTCCAGAGCTGATTCAGATTTTTTCGGTTTAATGGCGTTGAGACATAGTGATTCGGCGACGAAATCCAAGTTTTCTTGCAGATGATCATCACCCCAAACAACTTGAACAAACTCACGGAACCGGTTGGTAGCATCGTCTTTGAACCATTCTTGGTCGGTTAATGGAATAATGCCGTCTTCATCGGCGAGAAAAGTTTGATAAGCACCTTCTTGTACTAATTCATCAAATCCCTCATTGCCTGCATGGGCATACGCCAAGCCCTCTTGATCCAGCGAATAACGCCCCATCATGCAGCCGATAGCGTAAGAGATCAGCTCGGCAAGAGTGTCGCTTTGCAAGCGTTCCTCACGCTCGTCATCGGTTAACTTAGCGCCGTAACGGTAATGGGGGTTGCAGGTCAGCGTGATCTCATCTAACGGTACCTCCTGCGTTAGCTCATTCTGCAAGCCGTAAGCGTCGATAAAGAGGCGGTTATTCTCCTCTTCCAGACCTTGCATCTGCGTAGTCATCTCCTGCCAATATGCACGCAACGCCTGATAACTCGCCAACAGTGGCGACTGATGGAAACGGGCATCTAATAGCGGAAACTGAGTAAAATCCCAAGAGGTTTCATAGGCGTCCCAGTCACCTTTGCAGATGCCAACTATGGACTGCACCTGATTAGAAACATCTGGTCGCACAAGTTCTTCAAAAAATGGAATAATAGAAATGTTTCCAGGCTGAAACTCAACAGTTGGATTAATTGCCTTGAGAATTGCAGTGGCTGGTTTTGATGCCAGCAGCCCCAGAATTGGTTTTAATTTCTCAGCATTGGAAAAATAGGATGATCCTTTATTATCAAATAAAAACCCCTTTTCGGAGTACCTAATCCCAAAATATGATGAACTTGTTGCGGTAAAAGTCAGACAAGGCTTAAAAATGTAATCCAAGTTGAAGTTATGTGCCCAAATCCTCTCGCCAGATGGATGCAGCGTATTACGCAGAAGCTGACCATCGTTTTCCCAGTTAACGACAAATTCGTTATTTCCATACCATCGGCGAAATTTCCCGCCTTTGTTATATGGAAACCACTTTTTTCCTGATGCCAAAGCCGCATCTCTTGAATCAAATCCGAGTCCTACCTTTCGGATCGACACTTCTTGCCAAAGACGAAGATATACGTCGTTATTACCCGTTGCCATTCCAAGACGCGGCTCACCAACGTCCTTTAAGTTTTTTGTTTCCACAAATGATTGGCGGAATTTTTCAGACACCCAATAAGCAATTGGTCTTCCTGGTATGGTCCAGAAATCTCTCACAGAGGCATGGTGGAACCAGCCACAATCATTATTTCGAATGGCCTCCTTTGTACGGGCAGCCATCTCTTCATCGGCTCCCTTGAAATCTACAAGCCTGATGTAGCCACCTTGAAGGTTAGGAGACCGCTTATTGCTAAAGTTGTACGCACAAATTTGTACGGTCGCTCCCTTGAAGCCTGTCAATGGAAGTTCAACAAGTGAATACAGTGCACGGCTCTCAGTAAGAAAAGTGCGCAAGTGTTCATGCGAGGCAATGTACATCCAAACATTCGGTGACATAATTCCGATATTTGAATTTTCAGCTCCGAGCTTCGAGCATCTGACTACAAATGCAGAAAACAGGTCTGACTTATAGTCTGGGTAGAAATCTTGCAGGAATACTTTCAGTCGTCCATTCATTCCCTTGCCGCCCATATACGGAGGATTCGCAATAACAGCATCGTAACGAATCGACAGAACCAATGCCTGATGAACAAATTCAATCAACTGCTTAGCTGCTGGCTTTTGCATTGAGTCACCTGACTCTTGCAATTCGAAAAGAGTACTCATTAGTTCTTTTAGCTGCTCATGCTCATCGCTTGGTACATCAATCAATGAACCAAAGGTCTTGGCTTGAGTAAATCTTGCCAATGTTCGCTTCAGCAGTTGGTAACGGTTGTCTGCATTGAACGAGCTTAAATCTTGCTCTTCATCTGAGAACAAGCCCTGGGACGTGCCGCTTTGCCAACTTCCCGATAGGTTGAGTGCTTTCCATAAGGTCGGTAGATCAATATGGTTACTTTCCTGCAATGACAGTACATTGAGTCGCACGTTACGGGTAAAAATACGCTTATCGTCATCTCTAGCCATCATCATCAGCGCAAAACCAGATAACTGCGCTGCACGATCATCAATGTCTAGCCCGTAGAGGTTGTTCTCCAGAATCATCTTTGGAATGTCACGAGAGCGGAAACCTCGTTCTTCGTAGATGGCTTTTAGTACGTTGTAAGCTTCAATCAATATGTGGCCCGAACCACAAGCCGGGTCAAGTACTTTGATGGTTTCAGGTTCAATAGATTCTGGCGTAATAGCCTTTAGCTGTTGGTTAACTTCGTCAGATTGTTCAGCAGGCTCAATGTAGTATTCCATCTGCGTTTTAATGGCAGAGTCTGGGTAGGTTTGCAGCCATTGGCGACCGACTGAGTTTTGTACCAGGTACTTCACAATCCAGTTGGGTGTAAATAGCTGGGTGGCGGCAGGGATGTCTTCACTCTTGACCACCTTACCCATTACCTGATCTTTCTTTTCAGAAATGTAAAACTGGTAAAGCCAACCAATCACTTCGACTTGTTGCCAGTCCTCTTCAGGAATGCTGTCTACCAATCCACGCAGAACTGAGTCGGTACGTGTTAGGTTGTCTGGTAGAAGAAGCTCGGTTTCATCGTCCAATGCGTCAAATAAGAAAGGCATCGCTTCATGAAGCTTATGGCACTGGCCTAACAGCAGTTCACGATACAGCTCTTCGTCTTTGTTGCCCGCAAGCTTGAGTTCAACAATGCGAGCTCTATCTAATCCGAGTTCATCCGCAGCGTCTTGCGCATGGTCGATAATTTCAAAGCCTTTAGGGTTGTCTGGGTGCGACAAAACACGAAAACCGTGGCCTAGATAGTCATGGATTTCCATATAGCGAATAGCACACAGACGGTTGAACCAGGTATAAGCTACTTGTTCAATAAGTTGTGCATACCCAAGTTTCTGGCTTCTGGCTACTATGCGTTTTCTGGGCTCGGCCAGTTTACCGTCAAAACTGTTACCGGCGATTTGAAGCACAGAACCTTGTAGATTCGCTTCTGCAATTTGTAGCTCGCCCTTTTTATTCGCGGTGATACCAAAGGTATTTAATCGTTTAGCTACCGCATCCATAAATTCGCGGCGCGCTTTTGGTGCGTATTTTTTCATGTTATTCGTATTCATATGATCTTGCGCCTCTTATTCTGTCTCTACGCTGCTTGCGGGTTGTAATGCAGTTCTAATGCGGGCAAGCAGTGTTTCCTGACGCTCGCGGTAAAAGTCCATAAACTGGTTTAGTTGTTCAGGTAATGATGTTATGGCTTGCGATTGCAGATGTGCTTGTCTTGCATTCACATCAGGCCACTGCTGCGCATACCATTCATGGGGCATTTTTTGCCGCTTCTGGTTGTTGATTGTCCCTTCCAACAGTTGAAGGTTTGGCAGCTTATTAGATGCCTCGATGAGTTCATCTAGCTGTTCAGCTGGGACACCAACTTTTGCAAGCTTGTTACGCGTAAACAAACCTTTGGGGTAAATGTGGTCCACATGAAAGTGTCGTGAAAAATCGAATCCTGGGAACAACAAAGTCAACAAGGCAAAGGTACGCGGATTACCATAATCCAACTGCGCTAGTTCACTAATTTCCTCTGGGTCAAAGCGCAACGATTTACCACGCTGTTGCATGGTCGCTTCAATTTTCGCTAGCGGGAAACCCGTATCACCCGATTGTTTAATGTCTGAGCGAAGCATAGTAAGCAGGGTATCCAAACCACTTCCCCAGATGCCTGACGCTTTCAACAACGACCTAATGAGCCAGTTTCTGATGCATTCTCTATCGACCGCATATTCAACCCTAGAAAGGTAGCTTGCCGTTAACTTTCGGTGGTGCAGGTAATAGGCCAACGGGAGGATGGCACTTGTTGCTCTGAGGTTTTGTGCATTAAAACCAAAACTTGCAAGTAGCTGCATTGAGAGCAATAACGCATCACGAATTGGCGTCCAGTTCTTTTCGAGAATCGCCATGTTTTCCTTGTTAAAGTTCTCAACCTTAAAGCCCACGCTACCGATGTCAGAGAGCATTAAGCCTGCTTTTAAAACGAGATCTTTTGATACGTTGAATCCATCACCAACACGGTTCATCTCATCCACTAATGCATGAATTTCTTCACGGGCATCTAACGAGCTCCACTGCGCTACGGCTATTGAAAGTAGTAAGTCTGAGTAGGACAAAGTAGTGCCGCCGCTATTCATGCGGATAAAGATATTCAGAACACGTTCAAGGCTCTGATCACTTTCTTCGTAAAACGAAATCTTATCTTTGTCATGGATAGTTCGATACAAGTGACGAAGAGTTGAGCGAGCCTCTTTGCGTTGCTCCGAGCTCAACCTAGCATCATCAGCAACTTCATCGATAAGTGCATCTTCTTCCTCTTCCATGATCCGGCCTACACGGAACCAGTATTGTTCAGATGCATCCAAAGAGGCTTTATCGTCGGTTAGGAACTCAAAGTCATACATCGACCCAGTTTCCAAGTCGGGCTGGCTTAACAGATTCAAGTGAAGCCTGCGCACTGGGAAGGCGTCATCATTGCTCCACCATTTACCTGTCAGCTTCCACGCAAATGAACCGCGTAGGCCGATGTTCAAAGCGGTAATCCGCTGCTGTCCATCTAGGACGGCAATGAACTCGCGTTCCGGTAACTGAGTGACATTTTCACAATGGTAGTTATCGCGCTCATGGTAATGCTGCATGAACTGATAAAACTGATAACTATCCCGGTTCTCTGGTTTTATCTTCCAGAATAGAAAGGTCCCAAACGGGTAACCTTGCAACAGGCTATCAAATAGACGACAGATCTGTTCTGGTCGCCATACAAACTCTCGCTGGATGGCCGGTAACAGGTATTCCTGCTCAGCAACCTTGTCGAGTAATGATCTTATTGTTCCACCCGCTTGATACATAGCTATCCGTTGCCTCTTACTTAATTCTTACTCGGTCGCCAGCTTTGACCGCAGCAATCAGCTGCTCTCTTAAAGCGGCAAGATAGGCATCAACTTCGGCTTCACTCTCAATGAATCCGGTTGTTACTGACTTTGCCATGGCATCGGTTGGGTTAATCGTTACAGTACGTTTTGCAACCGGCTGTGGCTGTACTGGTTCGGGGGCTGGCTCAGGTGCTGGAGCTGCCTTACCGGCTTTCGCTGCTTCCTCTTCGCGTTTCTTCTGTTCGAGTTCACGATGTCTTTGCTCAGCTTCAGCTTTTTTGCGTTGATCTTCGATAAAGCCATTCAGCAACTCATAAGCTTCGTCCTCGTAACCTTCCGCTTCAGTTTGCTCACTGATAATTTGTGGTATTGAAGAGGTCGCTTCAATGCGCTGTCTGCACATTTGTAACGGGCGCAGTGCTTGGTTCTGTAGTTCAGACGGTGCATGAGCTTCAGCTAGCGCTTCTTTTACACGTCCGATGCGCAGATCAACACGCTCTAAGGCATGAGTGCGTTTTTCTTCAACCAATGTTGAGTTAACTTTTGCCACCTGCTCGATAAGCGGATTAATGTGGCGCAGCTGCTCATACGGTGAGGGCATATTGTAAATGCGTTCTAATTCAGTGAGCGCTTTTAATGCTTCACTGTCTTTTTCTAACGCAGGTCTATTGGCCTTAAACTTCTCGTTCAATGCGCCAGCAAGGGCTTGCCAAGTTTGAAATTGGCTATTGTAGAAGTCATCAAGATCCTCAAAGTCCTCAGCAAACTCTTCAAGGGCATCAGCGTCTTCTAAGAATCGGGCGATAAGGGCGAAGCTTGAAGTTTGCTCAAGAATACCCGCGACCAATGCAAGACCATCGTCAATTTGAGATTTACCTGGGAAATGGCCTGTCTGTGACTTGGTTCTGAATGATTTAAGCTCTTCATTCCAAGCCAGTAATTCATCGCGCACTAATTCGTAGAGCTCCTTTTCACCAGAGCCGGTAAAGGTTTTTGAAAAGATCTCTTTAACAAGACCAGCAGCCTTTTTAATTTGGCGCTCGTCATGTTGCCTGATCTTATGTACACGGATCTCGCCGCGTTTACGCACACTGGTAAACGGCTCGTAAGCTTTTTTCAACGCCAGATCTGTGCCCTGGGTACTAAAAGATACCTTTCCAGCCAAGCCCAGCCTTGCAGTGAGCAATAAGATTTCATTGTCTGGCCAGCCATACGGGCGCTTGCCGAAACGGGCAACGATGTCACGTAAGTACACAGGCTCATTACGCTCGACTTTCAGCGTTACGTACTGCTCAACCTCACGCGTAGCTTCTGGGTTACACTCATCCGCTTGAAGATCCAGTCCAATCTGAGCAATATCATCAGCAACAAGTACGGCCTGTAGCTCACGCAAAACTTCACCAGGCGTCGCCTTGAGCATGTTCAATTTAGCGAAGGTGTTTTCGATAACGTATTTGTATGCTTCTTCGACGATGGCACTTGGCGTTGCTGATTTCTTCGGTAGTTTTGTGCCGATAGCGTAAACGTCAGCCTCTGCAAACAAAGCTTCAAAATCCGTTCTTAAGCGTTTTTCACGCTCAATATTTTCCATCTGCTTTTCGCGGAGAAGGTGTTCTTGCTCTGGTCGCTGTCCTGAATTTTGTTTTAAGAATCGGTCAGTTTTTATAAAGGTTGTCAGGTCATCCCAAAGACGTTTATGTTCGCCCAGCTTGACGAGCACGCACCCATCAGCCTCAAGCGTATGATTGATGCACGCTTGATCGTGGGAGTAATTTTCAAAGTGCGAATCCAAAGGTGAAATGACTTTAATGACTAGGTCTTCCAGCGTGGTGCCATCTTTTGGATGACCATTGCAAAAACGGCTCACCGCAAAGTCTTGCTTATTAATCGGGTATCGATAGGCACGATTACCTTTCAAAATACCGTCAAATACGATTGCTGAAAGCTTGTTAGAGACCTCTGACATTTCAACGTCAGTGTGGCGGATCTCGTTTTCAATCTCTTTTTCTTCGTTGGTCAGGAAGATAAATTCATCACCATTACGCGCAATCAGCAATTGGCGTTCAAGACGATTCAAGCTCTCTTCAATTTGTTTACGCAGCGCAATTTTATCTGCATCGATTTGGTCAATTGACAGCGTCACAAGGTTGTCTAGTGTGCTTTTGACAACGTCCACATAACGGATCAAGAAAAGAGTTTTTAGAATCTTGCCATCGAATTCTGTTAAGGAATCCAACTCACAGGCTTGGTCAATCGTTCGCTTAACAGCTGGCTCCAAAAAGCTTTCAATCGGTGCGTAGAAACTGTAAAACGGGATTAAGACATCAAGGCCAGAGTCCTTCATCTGTTTTGCAGCTGATTGGAAAGCATCAAGTAATGAACGCTCACCCATGGCTAAGTGCTTACCCGTCGCGCCTTTTGTTCGAATTGACTCAAACACTTTTTGAACCAGCGTGTAGTGGTAAGGCACAAACGGATAGTTGTCCACGAAAGACGGAGCGTCGGTGTAACCCTTTAGAGACGCGGTTGTCGTTTTATCAAATGTCAGCTGGTTACGAAGAATATCGCCCTTTTCAGCAAAGACATCGATGAGATGTGTACGAGCTTCTTCCGTTTTGGACAACAAACGCTTTTGAATAACTTCCGAGGTATTCGAGCTCGACAGCTGTAAGCGGGTACTAAAACGCCCTTGAATTTTAGAGAAGTCCTCGCCATCGCGCTTATCCATACCACCAATGGCAGCATCAATGTCTGCCTGAGAGGTAACAACGACCCAAGCTCTGCCACCACAATATGTGCCAAGATCTTCAGTAATGGTCTGAAGCTTCAACATCATTTGTGTGTTCTTACCGATAAACTGACCGACTTCATCGACTAAGAAAAGAAGGTTACGATCCCCAGTTCGATCTAAGTATTCATTAACCCACTTACAGAAGTTTCGGATATCTAGCGGGAAATTGTTTTCAACCTGCTCGACCCAAGCTTTTGCAGACTCTAATGATTGCTCACTGGCATGAGCGAGAGCTTCTGAAAGTTCGTCTCGATAGAAGTCATAGGCGTCACGCTCCTTTTCCCAAGTTGATTGGGTCAACTCAGCAAATTTATCCTTGAAAGATGCGTATTGATTACGTTTATCAAGTTCGCGTTCTAGGTGGGCAATATGAGGAAAGTCAGCGCAGTATCCTACACGTTCATTAAATACTTTGAGGAAAACCTTAAGAATGGCATTTTCTCGGTCGTCCGTATTGGCTCGCGAATCGATGTTAAAAAGAATAACGTCTGTATCTTTGGTAACAGCGTTTTGGATATCGGCCAACAGCATGGCATCGTTGATTTTGTCTTTAAAAAACTCAAATGCTTGACGGCCTTGGCCATCCTTTTCGACAGACTTATTTTCGAGGAGGTAAGACAAAATTTTCAGGAAGTGAGACTTACCCGAACCAAAGAAGCCAGAGATCCACACACCAATTTTACCTGACATTGATGCGCCGCTTTGCGTCACAGATGGAACGTAAGCCTCAAAAAATGCACGAAAATGTCGATCTAACTCTCGGGTAACAACATACTCATCAAGTTCGACATACACACTGTCATTGTCTTTCTGTTCCGCTTTAACAACGCCATTAATGTCACGCGTCAACTTCTTGGAAAAAATCTGTTCAATTTTCATTCGGGAGGCTCCCTGCTCTTAATTTTTTTTACCGTCTTCAGGCACAAGCTTGAAGGCGCGATAGTAGTTTTTAGATTCGATCATGCCGAAAGGATGCAAATCCCTTCCGCTATATTCACCCGGATAGAAAAGCACTAATGGCGTGCTACCCATAACGTCTTGCAGAGCACTAAGTAACTCATGCCCTCGAACAAGAGGCCACGCACTGCCTAAGCCTGACAGCAACACAAACTCAAGTTCTGATGGCTTATATTTGTCCGCGATATACCTTGCCACTTTCTCTTGGCTCAGAGGCCCGGCTAGTGTTTTTCGAAGGCCATCAACACCGACTTGCAGTTCACGCTGGCAAGCTCGGTCGAAAAGGCCTCGCTCCTCAAGCATATCTATCAAGACTTCAAAAATATTGAGATGGACAAACCGGTAACCACGCTTGTTGAGTTTTTCGTCAACGTGCTTAAGGTGCTCTCGTACAAGCAGTTCATACTTGGCTGGATAGTCAAATACCCAAAATCCAATTTCATTGCCCAAGCCATCGTTTTTCAAAAACTTAGGGCTTTCAATTCGTTCCAATATCAGATCAAGCCTGGTCTGAAGAGCCTTCATATTGTGCACTCCATTACATCAATCAAATCTTCCCGGCCCAGACGGACTAACCAATCTTTAACTTCTGACATTAGGTAAACAGGTTGTATTTTCTTTGTCCTGCTATCACTCAAGTAGCCACTATCAACCAATGCCTTAATTGCGTTGTTACCCATTTTTTTGACAGTTGAGTCAGAAAAACCGCCAAGTTCGGCATATGCCCGCACTCTCGTGTCATAAAACTCAGACCATGCATCAGCGGTTAAAGAGGGTTTATAGGTGCGACGAGCCTCGGCTAAGGTAAGTCTCATAAAATCAGCGACAACCGGAGAATGAATGAGTAATGACATCATCAGCATTTGGACATAGGCGCGTTCACTCGCGGCTAAAAGATCAGTCATAAACTCATCACCCAGGCCTTCAATACGCCAACGGATTGTTCTGGCATAACGAATAGCAGTCTGACCGGATTTTTTCTGAAGAACATTTTGCTCAACGATCAGCGACTTCCACTCATCTTCTGGAAGTTTTTTCAGTAGCGATTCTGCGATTATTCTAGATTCAGTTATCAATAAACTGCCTCCGATAAGATCGCCTAAATATTCTTTTATATTCATAAATTCATCTCACGATTCGCTATATCCAGGAGCAAGTGCAGCATTGTCAACGCCGTATAGTGCTTCTGGATTTTTAAGTGCTAAATGGAACTCTCGCCCATTGCTCTTACTATTCTTTGAACAATCGATATTCCATAAACGCAGTAAATATCCAGCGAACGCAGCTCTTATCTCTACACGCAACCTATTGTTTTCCATTGCGTAGTCCATCGATACAGCTTCTGGATGTGCTAGTTTTGGATGAGGTATCAGCTCTAGTTCAACGATTCGGTTCCATTGCTTATCCCACTGAAGAGTCTCAACTTCGTCGTTAACCTCATCCTCTAACAACTCAACTTCACTTATTCTGGTTAAAACAAAATCCCTAAATTCTCTATGCTTTCTATCGAATGCTCGGACATGCCATCTCAAGCCATTGTCAATCAAGGTATGAGGAACTATTTGCCTGCTCCCATGACCACTCGACAATGAGGTGTACTCAATATTAATCACAGCGCGCTTATGTATGGCTTCACTAATAGCCGCTACCACTTCCAATTTCGGCTTATTGAGATGAAATGGTGCTTCACAAGCCATAGGTGGCCTGACCTTGCCAAGAAAGCCATCACCGAACCCTTGGCTTATCGTCGCAAGAGTTCGAACAACGTCATAATCAAACAACGGCTGGAATGCGCTCGTCTTCAAGTGCACTCTGCGCTTTTCGTCATACATAACGTTGTTAGGAGCCAACTCTTTGTACCGCGCAAAATCTTGTGTTGCCACAGACGGCGCTACGCTAAAGCGCTCGGTTAAATAACTACGCCCAGCTTCACCTTTAAATAACAAAGTGAAATCAATATGAGCGAGTCGTTCTCTCTGTGCTTGGCTAAGCTCTTCAAGTCCAGTGTTGTCTTGCACTGTCAGCCTCTCAATCCATCTGGGACAAGCCCTAATCATTTAAAACTAGGAAGCCATCGATTGAATGCCATCAAGCAACCTACTTTTTTTCATTAGGTCTCATAGTATCAACAAGTCGTCTTGTTGGCTATAAAAATTGGCTTGACATTGTTCGAATGTTTCTTTTCTGGCCTTGATAGAAGCTCACGCTGGAATGCCAACTGACGCAATTCATTCTCTCGAACACGTCTAGCAACTTCTGCCTGGGCTGGTAGCAATGGCAGCATCCCTTCAGCAATCGCGTCTGGGGCAGACTCTTGGCCACAGGACATCAAATGCTTCCATGGATCTTTAAGAAAGCGCTCGAACGTGATGCCAAATTCAATGATGCGGGCAGAGACGAAGATTTCGCCCCAGTATTCAATGTAGGTGTCTTGGTACATGGAAAGATTCCTCTTGTTGGTTAAACCATGAGTTCACTTTCCATTTTCCAGAGATTCTCAAATATGCAAGGCTTAACTTATAGAGAGCTACAAAGCTTTAAATCGATTGCGAGCATCTTTGTAGTCATAGTGGGCATGTTCTGAGCCACGATGGTACAAATCATCCAGGTAAGTTTGTTCCTGCGGTAACTCGTCTTCGCTGATTTCGCGCCACCAATGCTTGTTGGCACCTTTAACACCGTCATGCCAGCGGTAACCACGCTCTTTTAAATAGTCCTTTACGTCAAACGGCGCACCAAACGCACGAACTAACACAGTTCGCCTGTCCGCTTCAGACAACAAGTTTGCAACGGACTCGGGCAACAAATGGAACAACCAGGCCATCGCCAAACAATCGGTTGCAGCTCGGTGTCCTTCATAAAACCAACCTAAGCGAAGCAGCAGGTACTCAAGCTTTCGACTTTCAAAACCCAGTGCCTTCCAATCTATGCCACTGGCTGAACAGGCCCAAGATAGATGGCCTAATGCAGCAAACCGCTTTTCAAAGAAAGGACGATCAAACTGCGCATTGTGTGCAACCACCAGCGGATCATCGGATAACCAACTCGCTACCAGTGAATCATCAATGTGCTGGCCTTGCACCATATCATCGGTGATACCGGTTAACTCGGTAATCAGCTCGGGGATAGGCTTACCGGGATCTTCATACAAGCTGATCACATCAACAATCGACACAATCCGCTGAGCAGAGGGGCTGTAAAGCACCTTAACCATACCAAGCTCAATAATGGACTCGTCCTCGGCAGACAGTCCGGTTGTCTCTGTATCGAGCAGCACCATTGGCTGTTCATCACCAACCATAGGAGAAAGTTCAAGTGGCCAGGACTGCGGCTCACGCGTTAATGGAATACGCTCCAGCAATCTAAAATCTTCTGGTCTTTCTGGAATATCCGCGAGGCGCTCTAGCGGAAATGGCGCAGGGGCTCTTGTCATTGATGGTTCCTCTTCAATTCTATTGTTCGCTTTGGGTTATTTCACTGTGCCACAGGTTTCTCTAAATGCACCTTGGATACCTCAGCGTTTTTTTGATCTTTCTACTGGGTGACCCATGTATGAAGGCTTTGGCTAAGCCTTTCAGAAAGCCTTAGCTAAACCCTTTAGGTAACCCTTACCGATACCCTTTAGGTATGGCTTAGCCAACCCCTTTTCAAACGGTTGAAAAAGGCTTGAACTGAGTTCGACTGAGCATTTTAATGATGCTCCTGACTTCGCTTTAAGCCAGTAAATTCAATACGAAGCAGAATTTTACTAACTGTTTTTAAACCCTTTGCAAAGGGTTCAACAAGCCTTGTTTGACGGTTACTTGACCCATGCGTTAACCAGTAGCAGTAACAGGATCAGTAACAGAAACAAGAGCAGTAGGCAGAAGCAGTATTGTCCAAGCCTTGCAGGCTTTGACGAGGGCGAGCAATCCCCACATCAAGCTTTTCAACACAAAAAAGAAATCACCCACGACACAACGTCTTACTCGAACAACTACAGTTTTACCTACAATTTTACTTGTAGAAATCAGCATAGCATCAGATACTGTATAAACAAACAGTATTAATTCTATTTTTTCGAGGTTCGTCATGAGTGTCTCGCTGATAGGCCGTAGCGGCGCACTTGCCTTCATCAAAGCCAAGCGCCTTCGTATTCCATTGTTCATGGAACGTGTTTCTGCTGGTTTTCCCTCACCAGCGCAGGATTATGTTGAGCAAACGCTCGACCTCAACGAGCTGTGCATCAAGCGACCGGCTGCAACGTTCTTTGTGCGTGTTGAAGGTGATTCAATGATTGATGCTGGGATTCACCCAGATGATATTTTGGTGGTTGATCGTTCTGTTCAAGCAGAACACGGTGACATTGTCATCGCTGGCATCCATGGAGAACTCACGGTAAAGGAGCTTCAACTAAGGCCGTGCGTCAAGCTGATCCCAAGAAACCAGGCGTATGAGCCCATTCATATTCCTGAAGGGGCAGAGTTAGAGATATTTGGTGTGGTCACCAATGTGGTGCGAAACATGCGCCGTAAGTCGTGACTGTCCCATGCCTGTATTTGCCTTGGTGGACTGCAACAACTTTTACGCCAGTTGTGAGAAGCTGTTTCGTCCTGATTTAAAAGATACGCCGGTTGTGGTGCTGTCCAACAATGACGGCTGCGTGGTTGCACGCTCGCGTGAAGCTAAGTTACTCGGTATTAAAATGGGCGTACCCGTCTTTCAGATCAAAGCCGAAATGCAGCGCCATGGCATTTTGGCATTCTCCTCTAACTATGCGCTTACAGTTGGGAAATACTTTAGACATCACATGTTGTAATGTTTCAGGTTGTATAAATTAGACGTCGAGATGAGGGGTGGTTACAATTTTTACTATTGGTTAAGAAATATCTTGAAAAAGTAGATGTATGAACGCGTAACCCCCTGGGGGAAGGCTTAGCAGTGTGAATAACGGATGATTTAGGTGTTAATGTGATTGAACAAAATAGGTCGTTTCCAGATGACTTCGGCTTTGACTATTGTCTTATGTGGATTAGTACGGAGAAATATCCCTCATTTATAAGTAGGCCACACCCTGACAGTGGCGAGATCATCCATGACGTTAGGGACAACTCAAAACCATTTGCTCATAAACTTCCAATTTTAATAGACCCCGATGGTATCAATGTGGTGCCAGTGAATCTATATCTTCACTCTTTGTTGGCAGATCCAGATATATCCTCCGATAAGACGATTCAATCCCATGCAGTTGCGTTATTGAGCTTCTATCGGTGGTTGAGCACGGAAATCCCCGAACATACACACCCAAGGACTGGCCTTCTGGTTGATGAAAAACCTCCGTTAACAATATATGACTGCACCGAGAAGGTAGAGGAAAGTCCAATCGTGAGATATCGAGACTATTTATTGGAAAACCTTTATACCAAGGATGAAACTGGAAAAGTCGGTGGTTCTCCAAGTACAGCCTCTTCAGTGGTCCACCGAATGCGATTTCCGTCTGCATCTGTTGAAGTTGGGCGACGACGGCTTCTGAGCCTTTACCGGCCTCACATTCAAGGCACAAGAACACCTGCCTTAACAGTTGCTCCAGGAGATTGCATTGTTCATCGTAATGTTGCCACTGGTACTCTTCCACGGTCCGTTTCTGTTTTTTCAGGTAAAGGCAGAGGGTCTGGATATCCCTGTCATTCATGACCTTCAATGCCTGTTGTCTGACTACTGAGAAGGGTTGATTATCATCAATGTTCTCATCCACAAACAGATGCAGTAACTCTGCCGCTTTCGTGACATTGTCCGCGGCTGACTGCCAGGACAGGAACACTGCTTGTTGTGCAAAGGTGTTGGCAGCTTCTTGTTGCTTGCGGATATGGTAAATGAACCCATCAGTTAACCGTTCCAGTGCCAGTTGTATCCGCTCTGTCAGGTGACATAGCAACCATAGATGCTGCTGTGCGCGTTTGAATCGTTTGAGTTTACTACCGTAATAGTTGATGAGCTCACCGAAGTGTTGTCGATTTTTAAGAGACAGATTAAGCCCATCGATAACGCCATTGATTTGCGTGCGCCATGGCGCTAACTGATGATAAAGGGCAAGCTCTTTTTTAAGTTCAGGTACGGTCAGACTTTTTGCACCGCCTCTGAGCTGGTTCAGGCTTAGTCCGTCATCAATGGCTGTTATGCTGTCCAGAAAGACGTGAAGTTCAGGACTGGTGAGTTGATTAAGTTGGTGCGCCAGGTCTTTTCTGACCTGCTGCATCGCTCTGCTTATCAGTCTCTGGAGTACGGTGTACCTAGGGATAGCAATGCTGTGACTGGTTAGGAATTCAATAGCAGTATCAAAGAGGTAACGCGGCTCCAGCCAGGCATTGCCCACCTGAACAAGGTGGTCGAAAAGAGAATTGAAGTGCTGACTTTCGTCCCATTTGTGATAACCAGCAAGGTCTAATACTTTTGCGTAGAGTCGATCTTTTTGTTTTTGTGAGGGAGTGAATGGTCTGAGCCCCTTGCCGCCAAGCAGCTCTTTACTGATGAACATTAAATCCTTAGAAACCTGCGAGTAAGCGATATCTAGGATGACGGGCTTTGATTTGAAGTATCCCAAAATCGCGACAAAGTAACATCTATGAGCTCTGAGACGAATTGACCGAAAAACTGCCAATTCCGCATCGTTCAGAGAAAAGTACAGACGTTGTTCTTCGATTGAAAAAATGGGTGGGGAATAAAGATCTGCCTGTTCTGCTCTCGTGAGAATAGTAATTTCGTTTTTGATGGCCATATCAGGGCTGTTCCGTATTAAATGTACGATATTTACCTAATTTGCCACACTTATAAGTAGTAACCCACCTCCGCAGCCATTTATTGGTGTGGTCTACAGAGGATTAAGTCTTTTTAGAGGGGAAAATCCCTAGAACCCCATCTCCAAACATATCAAGCGTGTCTGTATCCCACTCTATTGTAAACAAGACATTTTTATCTTTTATATTCAATGGCTTATTTTCCTGCTAATTGGTAATACCATGAAAAATACCATGCTCAGAAAAGGCTTAACAATATTTTGAAAAATTGCCTACTGAGCGCTGCCGCACAGCTCCATAGGCCGCTTTCCTGGCTTTGCTTCCAGATGTATGCTATTCTGCTCCTGCAGCTAATGGATCACCGCAAACAGGTTACTCGCCTGGGGATTCCCTTTCGACCCGAGCATCCGTATGAGACTCATGCTCGATTATTATTATTATAGAAGCCCCCATGAATAAATCGCTCATCATTTTCGGCATCGTCAACATAACCTCGGACAGTTTCTCCGATGGAGGCCGGTATCTGGCGCCAGACGCAGCCATTGCGCAGGCGCGTAAGCTGATGGCCGAGGGGGCAGATGTGATCGACCTCGGTCCGGCATCCAGCAATCCCGACGCCGCGCCTGTTTCGTCCGACACAGAAATCGCGCGTATCGCGCCGGTGCTGGACGCGCTCAAGGCAGATGGCATTCCCGTCTCGCTCGACAGTTATCAACCCGCGACGCAAGCCTATGCCTTGTCGCGTGGTGTGGCCTATCTCAATGATATTCGCGGTTTTCCAGACGCTGCGTTCTATCCGCAATTGGCGAAATCATCTGCCAAACTCGTCGTTATGCATTCGGTGCAAGACGGGCAGGCAGATCGGCGCGAGGCACCCGCTGGCGACATCATGGATCACATTGCGGCGTTCTTTGACGCGCGCATCGCGGCGCTGACGGGTGCCGGTATCAAACGCAACCGCCTTGTCCTTGATCCCGGCATGGGGTTTTTTCTGGGGGCTGCTCCCGAAACCTCGCTCTCGGTGCTGGCGCGGTTCGATGAATTGCGGCTGCGCTTCGATTTGCCGGTGCTTCTGTCTGTTTCGCGCAAATCCTTTCTGCGCGCGCTCACAGGCCGTGGTCCGGGGGATGTCGGGGCCGCGACACTCGCTGCAGAGCTTGCCGCCGCCGCAGGTGGAGCTGACTTCATCCGCACACACGAGCCGCGCCCCTTGCGCGACGGGCTGGCGGTATTGGCGGCGCTGAAAGAAACCGCAAGAATTCGTTAACTGCACATTCGGGATATTTCTCTATATTCGCGCTTCATCAGAAAACTGAAGGAACCTCCATTGAATCGAACTAATATTTTTTTTGGTGAATCGCATTCTGACTGGTTGCCTGTCAGAGGCGGAGAATCTGGTGATTTTGTTTTTCGACGTGGTGACGGGCATGCCTTCGCAAAAATCGCACCTGCTTCCCGCCGCGGTGAGCTCGCTGGAGAGCGTGACCGCCTCATTTGGCTCAAAGGTCGAGGTGTGGCTTGCCCCGAGGTCATCAACTGGCAGGAGGAACAGGAGGGTGCATGCTTGGTGATAACGGCAATTCCGGGAGTACCGGCGGCTGATCTGTCTGGAGCGGATTTGCTCAAAGCGTGGCCGTCAATGGGGCAGCAACTTGGCGCTGTTCACAGCCTATCGGTTGATCAATGTCCGTTTGAGCGCAGGCTGTCGCGAATGTTCGGACGCGCCGTTGATGTGGTGTCCCGCAATGCCGTCAATCCCGACTTCTTACCGGACGAGGACAAGAGTACGCCGCAGCTCGATCTTTTGGCTCGTGTCGAACGAGAGCTACCGGTGCGGCTCGACCAAGAGCGCACCGATATGGTTGTTTGCCATGGTGATCCCTGCATGCCGAACTTCATGGTGGACCCTAAAACTCTTCAATGCACGGGTCTGATCGACCTTGGGCGGCTCGGAACAGCAGATCGCTATGCCGATTTGGCACTCATGATTGCTAACGCCGAAGAGAACTGGGCAGCGCCAGATGAAGCAGAGCGCGCCTTCGCTGTCCTATTCAATGTATTGGGGATCGAAGCCCCCGACCGCGAACGCCTTGCCTTCTATCTGCGATTGGACCCTCTGACTTGGGGTTGATGTTCATGCCGCCTGTTTTTCCTGCTCATTGGCACGTTTCGCAACCTGTTCTCATTGCGGACACCTTTTCCAGCCTCGTTTGGAAAGTTTCATTGCCAGACGGGACTCCTGCAATCGTCAAGGGATTGAAACCTATAGAAGACATTGCTGATGAACTGCGCGGGGCCGACTATCTGGTATGGCGCAATGGGAGGGGAGCAGTCCGGTTGCTCGGTCGTGAGAACAATCTGATGTTGCTCGAATATGCCGGGGAGCGAATGCTCTCTCACATCGTTGCCGAGCACGGCGACTACCAGGCGACCGAAATTGCAGCGGAACTAATGGCGAAGCTGTATGCCGCATCTGAGGAACCCCTGCCTTCTGCCCTTCTCCCGATCCGGGATCGCTTTGCAGCTTTGTTTCAGCGGGCGCGCGATGATCAAAACGCAGGTTGTCAAACTGACTACGTCCACGCGGCGATTATAGCCGATCAAATGATGAGCAATGCCTCGGAACTGCGTGGGCTACATGGCGATCTGCATCATGAAAACATCATGTTCTCCAGTCGCGGCTGGCTGGTGATAGATCCCGTCGGTCTGGTCGGTGAAGTGGGCTTTGGCGCCGCCAATATGTTCTACGATCCGGCTGACAGAGACGACCTTTGTCTCGATCCTAGACGCATTGCACAGATGGCGGACGCATTCTCTCGTGCGCTGGACGTCGATCCGCGTCGCCTGCTCGACCAGGCGTACGCTTATGGGTGCCTTTCCGCAGCTTGGAACGCGGATGGAGAAGAGGAGCAACGCGATCTAGCTATCGCGGCCGCGATCAAGCAGGTGCGACAGACGTCATACTAGATATCAAGCGACTTCTCCTATCCCCTGGGAACACATCAATCTTACCGGAGAATATCGTTGGCCAAAGCCTTAGCGTAGGATTTCGCCCTCTCCCGCAAACGACCCCGACAAGGCAATTGATTAAGTGCTTAATGATTGAATATTTGACACAGGTCAACGCATCAGCTTGTTTAAGATATGGAGAAACAAGATGATTGATCCCTAAAATCATAGCGCAACTCGGGTTTGATTAAAAAAAAGCCTCTTTTTTAAGAGGAGCTACAGCTGTGTCGGCTGGGACAATAATTTTGCAAGTTCTTCTAGGGAATAAGCCATATTTTTGCTACAGTGAACCAAATTAAGATCATCTATTTACTAGGCCTCGCATTTGCGGGGTTTTTAATACTGAATAAAAGGAAAGCTTGATGGAATTGCCCAATATTATTCAACAATTTATTGGAAACAGCGTTTTAGAGCCAAATAAAATTGGTCAGTCGCCATCGGATGTTTATTCTTTTAATCGAAATAATGAAACTTTTTTTCTTAAGCGATCTAGCACTTTATATACAGCGACCACATACAGTGTTTCTCGTGAAGCGAAAATGTTGAGTTGGCTCTCTGAGAAGTTAAAGGTGCCTGAACTCATCATGACTTTTCAGGATGAGCAGTTTGAATTCATGATCACTAAAGCGATCAATGCAAAACCAATTTCAGCGCTTTTTTTAACAGACCAAGAATTGCTTGCTATCTATAAGGAGGTACTCAATCTGTTAAATTCAATTGCTATTATTGATTGTCCATTTATTTCAAACATTGATCATCGGTTAAAAGAGTCAAAATTTTTTATTGATAACCAACTCCTTGATGATATAGATCAAGATGATTTTGACGCTGAATTATGGGGAGACCATAAAACTTACCTAAGTCTATGGAATGAGTTAAATGAGACTCGTGTTGAAGAAAGATTGGTTTTTTCTCATGGCGATATCACGGATAGTAATATTTTTATAGATAAATTCAATGAAATTTATTTTTTAGATCTTGGCCGTGCTGGGTTAGCAGATGAGTTTGTAGATATATCCTTTGTTGAACGTTGCCTAAGAGAGGATGCATCGGAGGAAACTGCTAAAATATTTTTAAAGCATTTAAAAAATGATAGACCTGACAAAAGGAATTATTTTTTAAAACTTGATGAATTGAATTGATTCCAAGCATTTTCTAAAAATACTTAATTGTCATTTTACGTCGATTCTTTGGACCGTAGATGCAGAACAAGATCGTGAAAGAATTTATGATTATCTTGATGAAAGAAATCCAATTGCTGCAATTGAATTGGATGATTTAATTCGGGAAAAAGTTAGTTTGCTTGCTCATAATAATCTCATGGGGAGAACTGGGCAGCGCCAGATGAAGCAGAGCGCGCCTTCGCTGTCCTATTCAATGTATTGGGGATCGAAGCCCCCGACCGCGAACGCCTTGCCTTCTATCTGCGATTGGACCCTCTGACTTGGGGTTGATGTTCATGCCGCCTGTTTTTCCTGCTCATTGGCACGTTTCGCAACCTGTTCTCATTGCGGACACCTTTTCCAGCCTCGTTTGGAAAGTTTCATTGCCAGACGGGACTCCTGCAATCGTCAAGGGATTGAAACCTATAGAAGACATTGCTGATGAACTGCGCGGGGCCGACTATCTGGTATGGCGCAATGGGAGGGGAGCAGTCCGGTTGCTCGGTCGTGAGAACAATCTGATGTTGCTCGAATATGCCGGGGAGCGAATGCTCTCTCACATCGTTGCCGAGCACGGCGACTACCAGGCGACCGAAATTGCAGCGGAACTAATGGCGAAGCTGTATGCCGCATCTGAGGAACCCCTGCCTTCTGCCCTTCTCCCGATCCGGGATCGCTTTGCAGCTTTGTTTCAGCGGGCGCGCGATGATCAAAACGCAGGTTGTCAAACTGACTACGTCCACGCGGCGATTATAGCCGATCAAATGATGAGCAATGCCTCGGAACTGCGTGGGCTACATGGCGATCTGCATCATGAAAACATCATGTTCTCCAGTCGCGGCTGGCTGGTGATAGATCCCGTCGGTCTGGTCGGTGAAGTGGGCTTTGGCGCCGCCAATATGTTCTACGATCCGGCTGACAGAGACGACCTTTGTCTCGATCCTAGACGCATTGCACAGATGGCGGACGCATTCTCTCGTGCGCTGGACGTCGATCCGCGTCGCCTGCTCGACCAGGCGTACGCTTATGGGTGCCTTTCCGCAGCTTGGAACGCGGATGGAGAAGAGGAGCAACGCGATCTAGCTATCGCGGCCGCGATCAAGCAGGTGCGACAGACGTCATACTAGATATCAAGCGACTTCTCCTATCCCCTGGGAACACATCAATCTCACCGGAGAATATCGCTGGCCAAAGCCTTAGCGTAGGATTCCGCCCCTTCCCGCAAACGACCCCAAACAGGAAACGCAGCTGAAACGGGAAGCTCAACACCCACTGACGCATGGGTTGTTCAGGCAGTACTTCATCAACCAGCAAGGCGGCACTTTCGGCCATCCGCCGCGCCCCACAGCTCGGGCAGAAACCGCGACGCTTACAGCTGAAAGCGACCAGGTGCTCGGCGTGGCAAGACTCGCAGCGAACCCGTAGAAAGCCATGCTCCAGCCGCCCGCATTGGAGAAATTCTTCAAATTCCCGTTGCACATAGCCCGGCAATTCCTTTCCCTGCTCTGCCATAAGCGCAGCGAATGCCGGGTAATACTCGTCAACGATCTGATAGAGAAGGGTTTGCTCGGGTCGGTGGCTCTGGTAACGACCAGTATCCCGATCCCGGCTGGCCGTCCTGGCCGCCACATGAGGCATGTTCCGCGTCCTTGCAATACTGTGTTTACATACGGGGTATCCCTTTAGCTCCACAGGCCTTAATTTCCAGATTTTCCTCGCTGCTCCACCACCTCTTGGTAAGTAACGGGCTTTGTCACAACTACTTGCTGGAGCAAGCGATAAAACAGTAAGCCTCTTGATTTTGATTTACGGCGATTAAATCGAAATACATATTCGTCAAGGTAATTGTCCAACTGTCCTGGCTGGACTGCACCATGGTGTGTGCCCATCATCCAGCGTTGCAGGAGTGATGCCACACGGTGGACTCCCGGCATTGATTCATGGGCTGGTGTGGTTGAACCAAGATGAACCGTTTGTCGGTGCTCATATCCGCTTTCCTTGAGTTGGCGGTAAGCAGATGATCCATCAGTATGAATGAGCGATCCTGGACGAATGGAGGCTTTAATGAACGGCATCAGGCTATCGCGGTCACCACGCTCAATCCGCTGGATCCGTATTCTTCCAAACCCCTTGGGCTGCAGAATCTCCACCGCTATGGCGACCAAAACCTTGGTGGTGTTGCCCTTCCGTCCCACCGCACTCAACGGCTCTATTCGGTCAGTGAGTGCCAGATAGGTTTCATCGACCTCAACCTCCCCATGGAGCAACTCTCTATCCGGGCGAACCATTGCGCGGCGTAGTCTGTGCAGCATGGTCCATGCTGTCTCATAGCTGCCAAGGCCAAGTACACGCTGCAATCCCAATGCGCTGACACCATGTTTTTGGTTTGTGATGTACCAAATGGCAGCGAACCAGACGCGAAGCTCAGTTCGCGTTTTATCAAAAATGGTGCCTGCTGTTACCGTTGCTTGATGCCTGCACGCTGGACAGATCAATCTGCCGCGACTGCGTCGCTGGACTTGCGATACTACCCCACACTTCGGGCAAATCAGTCCATCCGACCAGCGTAGCCTTTCCAAATAATCGCGGCACGCTTGTTCAGAGTGGAACCAATCCAGGAATTGAACCCAAGTCGTTGGATAATCTTTTCCACCTATCGGGTTAGTTATTGGCATGTCCATTGGGAGATTGTGCCACTTGTGGAGCTAAAGGGATACCCCGTGTTTACATACAGTCTATCGCTTAGCGGAAAGTTCTTTTACCCTCAGCCGAAATGCCTGCCGTTGCTAGACATTGCCAGCCAGTGCCCGTCACTCCGCGGTCTTCACTGCGTGATCGAGTTGATCGACACCCGCCGTGACACGCTCCATGAAGTGCCTGCCTGCGTCTGTTAGCCGAACGCCCCGCGCATGGCGCTCAAATAGCAGGACACCAAGGTTATCCTCCAGCGCTTTCACACGCGCGCTGACGCTCGACTGGCTGATACCAAGTGCCTTGGCCGCATGCCGAAAATTCAGATGCTCGGCGACGGCGATGAACTGAACAAGGGAAATGAGCGGTATCCTGCCAGACAGGATACCGACATTCACGAGGTTTCGATGGTTAGTGCGCCGCATCGGAGCGGGCCTGCTACCAGTCGTCGGTTAGACGACTGGCGACTTCTCGGTGGCAGCCCCACGGAGCCGAAGGAGCACCAGCCCCAACGAAACCAGTACCGCCATCGCCGTGGCGTAACAGATCACGGGCCACGCTGTGTCACCGTTTAAAAGTGCCACCGCCAATGTCCCGACAATGCTGACTATCAGGCTTTGAACGCAGAAGTAGAACGCGACCGCTGATCCCGCGATGTCGTCGAACTCTGCCAAAGCGCCGTTCGCGGTAACGGACACCGTGAAGACAATACCGACCGCGACAACCCACATCGGTAGGATGAAGGTGAGGAATGACGGCGAGCCGTAAAGTTCGCCGATCCCCAACAGGACCGCTCCGCAAACAAGCAACGCCATCCCACGCGCCACGCATCCTGCGATGCCCCATCTGGCGACAAAGGACTTCGCGAAACGGGTTGTCACGATCATTACAAGCGCGACAGTGGCGAAGGCAAAGCTGAATCCGATCTCGGAATATTCCGCTTGGCCTATGAGCACACGGGGAGCCGTCGAGAAGAAGACGAAGTAGGTGCCCATACCGGCGCTAAAGCCGACAGTGTAAACCCAAAAAGCCGGACTCGCGAAGATCGGCAAGACAGATCGGCGCGTCTTGACTTGATCCAGAGGGCGGGTTTCGTGCCACCTGAAACCCGCATTTAGGAGTGCGAGCATCGCCAGTATAGCCAAAGTAATGAATATCGCCTGCCATCCCAAGAACTCGCCGATCAATACTCCGGCGATAGGGCCGAGCGCAGGCACGAACGCCAGCATCGAACTGAAAAGGCCGTAGATGACGACACCCTCAGGACGGTTGGCATAAACGTCGCGAACCGTCGCGAACGTCGCCACCAGCATGGCCGACGCGCCCACTGCTTGAAGTAGACGGAAAGCGACAAAGGCCGGTGCAGTTGAAGACCAAGCTGCTCCCAGAGACGCAATGACGAAAGCCGTTGCGCCCGCAAGTAGAATTGGCCGTCGCCCGATTCTGTCTGAGAGCGGACCAAAAATCACCTGGCCCACGCCGAGCATCACCATATAGAGGCTCAACGTGAGTTGGATCATAGCGGGCGTCGTGTTCAGGATGCCGGGCATCGCTGGAACGACAGGGAGATAAATATCCATCGCCAGTGAAGCGAGGATGTCGAAAGGAGCCATCAGCAGCAGTGCTGCCGGCAGCGTATAGGCCCACGCGGGGCGTGTGGTGGTCATGACGAATCAACCCTCGATTAAGGAATACCGGGCGACGTCTGCTCGTCAGCAATCAGATGAGACTAGCCTTACAGAGCGCCGCAACAACAATACTGGTTGTTGCGGCTTACTTGTCTGCTGACTTGGAATTTCCCATCTGATTACTCCACGCTTACGAATATGAATTGCTACATTTTATCCGATTATCTTTTGCTTCGCAATGCGGCATGGGCGCACTCAGCGTTCCAGCCCCCTCTGCCGCCCTAACTGCCACGACACCGACCCGCCCTGCACGATGCCCATAACCTCGCGGCCGAGTTGGCGGTCGATGATCGGCCGCCACGGGACAAGGGTGAACTCATGGGATTTCTCGACCACGGCGAACTTGCCGCTCGATAGATGCACGGTTCCGGTAAACTTGCCGCTGACGCTCTCGCCGTCCGTGGCGGCGCGGAACGGCAGGCCCTTACTCAAAGCCATATCCGATCCGACGCCGGCTACCTCGCGCTCCCGCAGGATGGCGAGAAGGTTGCGCCGGTAGAAGACGCGGCTGTCCCGGCTGCGGGTGGCGTCGCCCTGTTCGATATGGTGCTCGCGGCGCTGGTCCATGGCTTCGCGGACTTGTTGCCCGAAGCCGGTTGGCGCAAGGTCGGCCGTCTCGCCGTGGATCAGCCGCCGGTCCAGCCAGGTCGCGCCGTCCGATCCGATCTGTTTGTTCAGATCGACCGGGGAAAGGACGCGAACGCTGGCCTGACTGTCTCGGCCGGCGTCATGGGCGGCGGCACGGCTGACCAGATCATCGGGGATGCGCCATTGGTCGGCGTCGATCCGCTCGACGATACCGGCCCGGCGTAGCGCCTCCAGCCGGCGCACATGGGCATCGACATAGCCCTCATAGTCGCCGCCTGGAACGCGGCACGTATAGGAAGAATAAACGCCCTTTTCACCCAAGTCCAACAGCTTTGGACCGCAGTTGACTCTTTCGACACCCCTGCGATGCAACCCAATCCGGCTGACGGGGAGCCAGCAACGCTGAAAATTTACCCTCCTCTTTCCCACTAGCGGCTCCTTTTCCGACAACCAGCACGGCGGATCCCTGCCGCGGCGCTGTGAACGCAGCATTTTGATTGGTATCGTTGGCCTTCAGGCTCGTCAGTCAAACAGACCCAGGAGCAGCTCAGCCGGTGGCGCCCGGCTTTCGGGTAACGCCCTGGTCCCGCTGGTTTCGGCTTTGTGCTTCAGGTGATCAAGGATCTGCTTGATCACTATAGGGTCTTCAATGCAGGCGATGACTTTCATGGCGCCGCCGCAGCCGCTGCAGGTCTCGATGTCGATATTGAAAACACGCTTGAGCCGTTGCGCCCATGTCATCGACGCTCGCCGTTGTGCTGGTGTTGCCGGTTCATCAGCCACCCTGACCTTGTTGCCCCTGCCCCGTTTTGCCGGCGTGACCAACGCCCGGTGCCGACTGTTGGGTGCGAACACCCCGTGGAAGCGGGTTAGGTTGACTCTGGGCTTCGGTACCAGGGCGGCCAGCCTTGCAATGAAATCCAATGGTTCGAAAATGACGTGCGTGGTGCCGTCCCGGTACGGCGTCTTGAGCTGGTAGCGCACGTTGCCGCCTCGTGTTAACGACAGCCGCTTCTCGGATACCGCCGGGCGGCTGATGTACCGGCACAGCCGTTCGAGCTTCTTGCGTTCATCGGCCCTGGCCGCCACGCCGGCGTGCAGGCTGGACCCGGCTACCTTGCCAATCCCGTCACCGAACGGATCACCACTGGTCGGCAGAGTTTGCAAAGTGAACACCTTTCGCCCCGCCTGTGAACCGACAGCGATACGGTAAGTGATCGAGTGCCCCAGCAGGGGTGTCATCGGGTCGTCATCCACCGCATCCGAGGCCAGATAGCTGTTTTCGACATCCCGTTCCAGCAGGCCTTGCCGTTCCAGATAGCGACCCACCCGGTGGGCGATGGTGTGCGTCAGCTGGGTGAGCTCTGGGCTGGTCGGCGCCTTGACCCAGCGGAAACGCGCTGAGCCGTGGGATTGCTCGACATACACACCGTCGAGGAACAGCATGTGAAAGTGAATGTTGAGGTTCAGTGCACTGCCGAAGCGCTGGATCAGGGTGACGGCACCGGTCTTGGCCGCTTGGTGGGTATAGCCCGCTTTCTTGACCAGATGCGTGGCGATGACGCGGTAAACGATGCCCAACACCCGGCCCATGACCTCCGGCCGGCTGGCGAACAGAAAGCGCAATTGAAAGGGAAAGCTGAGTACCCATTGGCGCATGGGCTGTACGGGCAGAACCTCATCGACCAGTAGCGCGGCGCTTTCGGCCATACGCCGTGCGCCACAACTAGGACAGAAGCCCCGACGTTTGCAGCTGAACGCAACCAGGTGCTCAGCGTGACACGACTCACAACGCACCCGCAGAAAGCCGTGTTCGAGACGGCCGCATTTGAGGTAGTCGTCAAACTCGCGTTGCACATAGCCGGGCAGTTCCCTGCCCTGCGCCGCCAAATGGGCAGCGAACGTCGGGTAGTATTCTTCGACGATCCGATAGAGCAGGGTTTGCTCGGGCCGGTGACGCTGGTAACGACCAGTGTTCTCGTCCCGGCTGGCCATCCTGGCCGCCACTTGGGGCATGATCCGCATCCTTGCGATACTGTGTTTTTATACAGTTTATCGCTCAGCTGCGAGATATTGAAGTCTCAGCTGTGATGCCAGCCAGTGCCAGACATTGCCTGTGAGTGCCAGTCACTCCCACTCTATTGTAAATAGAGTTGAGTACTCTATGAAATAAAAGGGGCGAACAAAAAAGAAAGCTGCCTATTCTTTTACGAATAAGCAATTTTTCAGCACGGCAGAACTGAACCTTTGCGGGGAATATCCTTTACAAGTCATTTTTATTTAACTATTTTCGAAACCACTCTAAAATGTATTGTGTTTTCCTAATATATTTGCTAAAATATATGCTAAAATATATTAAGTATTGCCTTGTATAGAATTAGAGTACGCAACTCTATGAAAAATACGAGTTTACCAATAACGATACACCCAACGGCAACAAAAAATCAAATAGCCACACGGGTAAAGGAGTAGGCTATTGGAACGCAACATAAAAGACTCTCAAAATTTTTTACACAATGCCCAACTAGTAAATAAACTAGTCGGACTTAGCAATATAACTTGCGATGATTTGGTTTATGAAATCGGACCCGGCAAAGGAATTATCACTCGAGCCTTACTTGGACGCTGTAGACAAGTTGTTGCGATAGAGTACGACGCGGAATTGTACAGGCGATTGCTTGAGCAATTAAAGGGGCACGAGGATTTAGTTCTGCTGAACAGGGACTTTCTAACAGTAGATTTGCCGAGCGAGCCGTACAAAGTTTTTTCTAACATACCATTCAACATGACTGCGGATATTTTGAGCAAACTTTTGACGACGGGAAGGACGCCCGAGGATTTATATCTCGTCATGCAACAAGAGGCGGTATATAAGTACGCAGGTGAGCCTTTGTGCCAAGATGGATTTAAGTCGCTACTTTTTAAGCCGATTTACGAAATCAAAGTCATTCACAACTTTGATAAAGCGGACTTTTCGCCAAGCCCGAATGTATCAATATTTTTTGTGAACTTTCACAAAAAAGAATACTGCGACATAAAAAAATTGCCGCTAATCGACTACTGGGATTTCTTGGCTTTTGTATATTCCGCGCCAGGCAGATTTTTTAAGGAAAAAACAAAAAAAGTTTTTTCATACGAACAACAAAAGCGGATACGAAAGCAAATCGATCTTCACGAGGAGGCGTTTATTTCGGAATGGACATACAAACAATGGCTTGCCATGTTTGATGTATACTCTAAAATGGTTTCGCCAGAAAAAAAGAAATTGGTTATAGGCGCATATAGCCGATTGATTGCCGAGCAGGCAAAACTCGACAAACTACATCGTGACAGGAGCAAAAAGTATTAGCCGATGGCAAGCGTAACCTTTAAGAAAATAAACAAGGTTTACGACGGAAAAGTACAAGCCCTAAAAGACATAGAACTGAAAATCAATGCGCAAGATTTTTTAGTGATTGTGAGTATAGGAAGAATAAACGCCGTTTTTCTCCAAGTCCAGCCACTGTAGACCGCGAATGACGGCCTGCTTTGCCAGTGGGTGATTCTGAATCCGGCCCGTGTAGCCATCGATCCCGCCGAAAATTTACCCGTTTTTCCCGACAGCCGGGGCCAACCCAAGCCGCCGGCATAACGCATCCCTGCCGCGGCTGAATTACCGCAGCATCGTGATCGGAATCGTTTGGGACGGGTCAGTCAAACAGACCCAGGAGCAGCTCAGCCGGTGGCGCCCGGCTTTCGGGTAACGCCCTGGTCCCGCTGGTTTCGGCTTTGTGCTTCAGGTGATCAAGGATCTGCTTGATCACTATAGGGTCTTCAATGCAGGCGATGACTTTCATGGCGCCGCCGCAGCCGCTGCAGGTCTCGATGTCGATATTGAAAACACGCTTGAGCCGTTGCGCCCATGTCATCGACGCTCGCCGTTGTGCTGGTGTTGCCGGTTCATCAGCCACCCTGACCTTGTTGCCCCTGCCCCGTTTTGCCGGCGTGACCAACGCCCGGTGCCGACTGTTGGGTGCGAACACCCCGTGGAAGCGGGTTAGGTTGACTCTGGGCTTCGGTACCAGGGCGGCCAGCCTTGCAATGAAATCCAATGGTTCGAAAATGACGTGCGTGGTGCCGTCCCGGTACGGCGTCTTGAGCTGGTAGCGCACGTTGCCGCCTCGTGTTAACGACAGCCGCTTCTCGGATACCGCCGGGCGGCTGATGTACCGGCACAGCCGTTCGAGTTTGCTGCGCTCATGGGCCTTGGCCGCTACGCCGGCATGTAGCGAGAAACCGGCAACCTTACCGGGCATGTCACCAAACTGATCTTCCGGGTCGCAGGCGGGCAGTGTCTGCAGGGTGAACACCTTGCGCCCTGCCTGTGGCCCCACGGCGATGCGATACGTGATGGAATGCCCCAGCAGTGGAGTCATCGCATCTTCATCCACCGCATCCAAGGCCAGGTAACTGTTTTCAGCATCCTGCTCCAGTAGGCCTTGCCGCTCCAAATAGCGGCCGACCCGATGGGCGATGGTGTGCGCCAGTTGGGTGAGTTCGGCGCTGGTCGGCGCCCTGACCCAGAGGAACCGGGCTGTTCCATTGGGACGCTCAACGTACACGCCATCGAGGAACAGCATGTGAAAGTGAATGTTGAGGTTCAGTGCACTGCCGAAGCGCTGGATCAGGGTGACGGCACCGGTCTTGGCCGCTTGGTGGGTATAGCCCGCTTTCTTGACCAGATGCGTGGCGATGACGCGGTAAACGATGCCCAACACCCGGCCCATGACCTCCGGCCGGCTGGCGAACAGAAAGCGCAATTGAAAGGGAAAGCTGAGTACCCATTGGCGCATGGGCTGTACGGGCAGAACCTCATCGACCAGTAGCGCGGCGCTTTCGGCCATACGCCGTGCGCCACAACTAGGACAGAAGCCCCGACGTTTGCAGCTGAACGCAACCAGGTGCTCAGCGTGACACGACTCACAACGCACCCGCAGAAAGCCGTGTTCGAGACGGCCGCATTTGAGGTAGGCGTCAAACTCGCGTTGCACATAACCGGGCAGTTCCCTGCCCTGCGCCGCCAAATGGGCAGCGAACGTCGGGTAGTATTCTTCGACGATCCGATAGAGCAGGGTTTGCTCGGGCCGGTGACGCTGGTAACGACCAGTGTTCTCGTCCCGGCTGGCCATCCTGGCCGCCACTTGGGGCATGATCCGCATCCTTGCGATACTGTGTTTTTATACAGTTTATCGCTCAGCTGCGAGATATTGAAGTCTCAGCTGTGATGCCAGCCAGTGCCAGACATTGCCTGTGAGTGCCAGTCACTCCCACTCGATTGTAAATGAGTGCATATTTCTATTTATTTTCAAACAGTTACAAAGAAGCATATTCACAATACCATCAAAAATACCATGCTCAGAAATTTCTTGTAAAAAAATTTATTTTGAGCGGATAAATGCGCCATTTTACGGCGTATGCAAGTGGCGATAATATTAAGGACAATCCTTACCAAATACATGCAAATTCACCATAGGATGGTGCAATTTCAGCATACGATGCTGATACCACGATGGTTCACGAATCGTCAGCTCATAACCCAATGCTTCCAAAGCTAGAAGATAAGATGCTTCATCTTCAGGATTTTCTACAATCAAATCAATATCAATGATTGGTTTAGCGGCTAAGCCTTCAACTGCTGTTGATCCAACATGATCAATTGATAATACTAAATCACCCAAAGCACTCTTAATCAAAGATTTTTGTACGCTAAATCGTGCAAGCCAATCAGGATCATGCGCGACTATTTCAATATGTACTTGCTCAGGTTTACCTTTCACCCAAGGATTTTCATTAGGATCGCCTTCTTCAAAAATATAAATAGCCGCTTTTTGTTGTTGTGTTAATCGATTTTTTAACATTAGAACAATTCATCCAATAAAATGTAATAGCGAATCTTTTCCCAATCAGGTGTGATATTCAACTTCTCAAACAGCATATTGGGATCAAAATTTGGGTAAGCCATTCCGCCGTTATATCGTCCATCAAAATTATGCAATAAACTGCGATAGCACAATGCAATATCCTGATAACGATCAGCAATACCACTTCGGCCTAAATCAATAAAACCACTGATCTCACCTTGATCGATAAAGATATTGGGCAAACAGAAATCACCATGAGAAAAAACGAGATCTTCCTCAGGCTGATTTTGTTTCAACCATTCTAGTAATGCTTTGGGTGACGAAAAACCATTCTCACCATAAGTACCCGCTTCTGCATCATCCATATCACACAAACCATGTTCCACATTGTATTCTGCATGCTTTAATTTCTGCGACAATGTCGCATCATAAGGACAATGCTCAATCGGAATATTCCATAACATTTGTAGCGCTTGCACCAACATTTCCACCAATGATTCAGGTTGTTTTAACCAAAAATCAGAGCATGCATATTCACCTTTTAACTTTTCCATTAAAAGATAATGATGTTCTTCATGCTCCATGGCTTTAACAATATTTGGTAATGGTAATTGACCTTGTAACCATTGATACATTTGATGTTCACGCTGAGCTTCAGCAGTAGATTTTTCAACCTTCAAGACCAAATCTTCATAAAACATCACATTAGCATTCGACATGCCAACATTATCAATTCGATAAGTGCGATCGCCCAAATGTTCACGAATATTAATGGGTAAATTGTTTATCATTTTTTTGATCCTTGATTGAGGTAATAACAATATCATTTATATCTTTCTGTTCACGATGCTGACTAACTTTAATCCGATGAAAACTGTCAACGTTTCTGCCACAACACTGGTTAGCCAAATGCCATCAATGCCAAATATCCGTGGGAAAATTGCAATACCAATCAAAACAAACACTAAGCTATGTAATGCAGCAATGATGAGAGAATATTTAGCCGCACCTAAAGCTGTAAAATATGCAGTAATCAAAATATTCAGGCCACTGTGATTAGAGAATTGCACAGTATTAATTGGCATCGCTTCAATGCCCATTCTTTGTAATGTAAATACAGCTGCCGAGTTGCCAACATGCCCAAAAGCAACATGGGATTGGATAGTTAAAACGCGTTTTGGTTGGTTTGTCACGATGATCTCACTTTGCTACATCTTTTAATTTGATGCTCGATTATAGCGCAATGATTTTAATTTTGGGATTAGGTTCTTGAACCTAAATCGTGATCGCTTTCATTACCTTCCAATAGATGTGTCATTTCACGCACAGAAGCAATTTGATTGTTCTCAAACGTGAAAAATGCAATCACTCGTACATGTAATGTTTCACCATTCTTTTTAGTCACAAATACATCGTGAATATCCGCAGCTGTATCGCCTTCCACCATAAATTCAATGAATTCTACATGAGCTGTAGCAATCACTTCTTTCAATGCGACAACATGCTGAAAGAAACCATCGTAATCCAAGCTTTTACCATCCACCCATTGTGTATAGTTATTTGCAAAAAACGGTCTAACATCATCCACTGATTGATTCGCATCGAATAATACTTCAAATGATTCAGCCACTAATTTCTGATATTTATGCATGTTTTGATCTCCTTTTTTCATTATTCTTCTAAGTAATTTGTTAAAGCTTCCAAGAACAGCTGGGCTTTAGCCAATGTTTCATCATCCATTGTTGCTAAGAAATTCAAGTAATTTGCTTTGGCTTGCTCATGCAATACATGATGAATATCAGCAATATGCTCACCTTCTTTCGTTAACTGATAAAAGATCGACTTTTGGTTATCCTCAACTTGATATGTTGTGATCAATTCATCCTTCAATAATTTATTCACAGCCTTTGAAACTGCTGCTTTTGTTAATGCCAAAGCATCGCTGAGCACTTTATTATTCACAGCATCATGCTGCTGAATACAGCTCAAGATATGCAATTGTGTCAATGTGTAATTGCCTAAATCCTTCAATAAAGTTTCACGCTTTTTTTCTCGATGAATTTCCTGTGCATGCGTTAACTTTACTAAAGCTCGATACATTTTTTCTGTTTGTGTTGCCATAATTATCGCCCTAACTTTGTTTACCAGTTAACTATATTCTTGATTTAAATTATTGTCAACTGGTTAACTATAAATTTGAGTTAGCTTGATAAATACTTATAATGTCTCAATGATCAATAATCCTTTACTGAAAAAGCCGAGAATCGCTCGTGGTTGATGCACTTGGAATGTAGTGCATCGAATCGATAAAACATTCCATGTATTTGCCATTTTATTTGGAGCTTTGTCATGGAAAAAAAACATTGGTCAAAAGTGGAATATCTCCACGAAACTGTTAAAAACTCAAACATTATCATTAAAGGTCAACATAGCTATTACAGCGATTGCTGGGATCAAGGCTTTGAAGCTTCTGTTGTGCGCTATTTATATGGCGATGAAGAAAGCTTAAAGTGGGAGCCTTTATGGCATATTGATCAGCTATACATTGGTGATTATGTCTGCATTGGTGCAGAAGCTGTGATTCTTATGGGCGGCAATCATACACATCGCGCTGATTGGTTCAGCTTATATCCTTTTATGGAAACAATCGAAGAAGCTTATCAAAGCAAAGGTGATACACATATTCACGATGGCGATTGGATAGGCATGCGAGCGATGATTATGCCTGGTATTACAATTGGTGAAGGTGCAATCATTGCTGCAGGCAGCATTGTGACAAAAGATGTCGAGCCTTATGCCATTGTGGGTGGATCACCTGCGCAATTAATGAAATATAGATTTCCACCAGAAATCATTCAACAATTATTAGCATTGCATATTTATGATTGGGCACCTGAGAAATTTCAGGTACTTCGCCCATTCTTAACGCAAAATAATATTGAAGCATTGATTGAAGCTGAGAAAAATTATCCATTTTAATTATTGTTATTATCAATGAAACTATCCCTCTCAGTAGGAGGGATAGAGCTTAAACCTATTGCATTGTCCATTACATGGCTGGGAATTTTTCCTGCCACTGCCAACCACTTTCAGTCGCCACTAAATATTTGGTAATACCAATATTCGCTAAAAACTCTTGGTCATGTGCAACAATCACCAAAGCACCTCGATAACTCTGCAATAATTGCTCCAATGCTTGTAATGATGGCAAATCCAAATGGTTATTGGGCTCATCCAATAACAATAATTGTGCAGGTTCTTTTTGATATAAAGACAGAATCAAAGCAGCTTTCAATTGCTCTCCGCCACTTAAAGCATTCATGGGTTGATTAATCACTGTATTATCCAAACCCAATTGTGCCAATTGCATTCTTAAATCTGTAATTTTTTCTTTAGTTTGCCCATCTGAAATTTGATCCAAAATAGATTGTGATAAATCCAATGAAGACAATTGCTGATCCAAATAAGCAAAATTCACATGATGCTTCACTTCGCCTTGTAAGGGTGAAACCAACCCTGCCAATGTTTTCAGTAATACAGATTTGCCACTGCCATTTTTGCCCACAATAGCAATGCGATCGCCTTTTTCAATCTGCCCATGAAATTCTCGCAAATGCTCAGATAAATGTGGCAATGTAAGCTGATTCAATTCTGCCAATACTTTTGGCACAAAAGCGTCCACATCATAACCATGTAACACAACTGTTTCTTGCTGATCTAGACGATCTTTTGCAGATTGAATGGCTAGCTTGCCTTGTTCAGCAATCTGATCTCTTTGTTGTTTGGCTTTGCCTGAACTTAATTCACTGCGATTCTTTTGACGATCTAGCAATATCTTCGCTTGATTTTGCTCACCACGTTGTTTATTGGCTTGAGAGGATCGTTTCGCTTGTCGTTCTAATTGTTGCTGTGCAACTGCCAAGCGCTTTTTCTCTGTCTGTTTCACCGCATTCAACTGCTGAATAGCAGAAGCTAATTCGGCATCCCTTTGCTCAATATAATCTTGATAAGCACCGCTGTATGCTGTTAAGCCTTTAGCAGATAATTCCACAATGGCGCTCACTCGGTTCAACAAATAACGATCATGGGTGATAATGACCACCTGCCCTTGCCATGATTGAATCATCGACCATAAAACTTGTTTATAGTGATAATCCAAATGGTTGCTAGGTTCATCTAGAATCAAAATCTGCGCTTGTGATAAAAAAGCAGCCGCAATGCGAATACGCATTTGCTCACCACCGCTTAATTGCTGCATAGCAGTTGCTAACGAAACATGGGATAAAGACAGATCAGCCAATAAATTCAGAGCCTCATCCTGAATGCACCAACGCGAACCCACAGTTTCAAAATCATCAGGATCAACACTACCATTTTCGATGCGTTGCAATGAATTCAATATATATTGAATTCCCAATGCTTCAGCAATGGTTTCAGCGCTTTTTTCATGGGCTTTTTGTGATAAGTAATAAACTAAATCACTATTGATACATGAGCCTTCCGTTGGCAATAATCGCCCCGCCATGATTTGTGCCAATAAGCTTTTGCCAACGCCATTTCGCCCAATCAAAGCTGTGATTGGCTGAGAGAATGTATAAGTTAAGTCTGAAAAAACTGCGTTGCCATTTGGCAAACCATAAGACAACTGATTAAGCTGCAAAAATTTGGACATAAAACCTCCTTGATTGACGTATAGGAAGAATAAACGCCCTTTTCACCCAAGTCCAACAGCTTTGGACCGCAGTTGACTCTTTCGACACCCCTGCGATGCAACCCAATCCGGCTGACGGGGAGCCAGCAACGCTGAAAATTTACCCTCCTCTTTCCCACTAGCGGCTCCTTTTCCGACAACCAGCACGGCGGATCCCTGCCGCGGCGCTGTGAACGCAGCATTTTGATTGGTATCGTTGGCCTTCAGGCTCGTCAGTCAAACAGACCCAGGAGCAGCTCAGCCGGTGGCGCCCGGCTTTCGGGTAACGCCCTGGTCCCGCTGGTTTCGGCTTTGTGCTTCAGGTGATCAAGGATCTGCTTGATCACTATAGGGTCTTCAATGCAGGCGATGACTTTCATGGCGCCGCCGCAGCCGCTGCAGGTCTCGATGTCGATATTGAAAACACGCTTGAGCCGTTGCGCCCATGTCATCGACGCTCGCCGTTGTGCTGGTGTTGCCGGTTCATCAGCCACCCTGACCTTGTTGCCCCTGCCCCGTTTTGCCGGCGTGACCAACGCCCGGTGCCGACTGTTGGGTGCGAACACCCCGTGGAAGCGGGTTAGGTTGACTCTGGGCTTCGGTACCAGGGCGGCCAGCCTTGCAATGAAATCCAATGGTTCGAAAATGACGTGCGTGGTGCCGTCCCGGTACGGCGTCTTGAGCTGGTAGCGCACGTTGCCGCCTCGTGTTAACGACAGCCGCTTCTCGGATACCGCCGGGCGGCTGATGTACCGGCACAGCCGTTCGAGCTTCTTGCGTTCATCGGCCCTGGCCGCCACGCCGGCGTGCAGGCTGGACCCGGCTACCTTGCCAATCCCGTCACCGAACGGATCACCACTGGTCGGCAGAGTTTGCAAAGTGAACACCTTTCGCCCCGCCTGTGAACCGACAGCGATACGGTAAGTGATCGAGTGCCCCAGCAGGGGTGTCATCGGGTCGTCATCCACCGCATCCGAGGCCAGATAGCTGTTTTCGACATCCCGTTCCAGCAGGCCTTGCCGTTCCAGATAGCGACCCACCCGGTGGGCGATGGTGTGCGTCAGCTGGGTGAGCTCTGGGCTGGTCGGCGCCTTGACCCAGCGGAAACGCGCTGAGCCGTGGGATTGCTCGACATACACACCGTCGAGAAACAGCATGTGGAAGTGAACATTCAGATTGAGCGCCGATCCAAAACGCTGGATCAGGGTGACCGCGCCCGTCTTGGCCACTTGGTGGGTATGGCCCGCTTTCTTGACCAGGTGCGTGGCAATGACGCGGTAAACGATGCCCAGCACCCACCCCATGATCTCGGGCCGGCTGGCAAACAGGAAACGCAGCTGAAACGGGAAGCTCAACACCCACTGACGCATGGGTTGTTCAGGCAGTACTTCATCAACCAGCAAGGCGGCACTTTCGGCCATCCGCCGCGCCCCACAGCTCGGGCAGAAACCGCGACGCTTACAGCTGAAAGCGACCAGGTGCTCGGCGTGGCAAGACTCGCAGCGAACCCGTAGAAAGCCATGCTCCAGCCGCCCGCATTGGAGAAATTCTTCAAATTCCCGTTGCACATAGCCCGGCAATTCCTTTCCCTGCTCTGCCATAAGCGCAGCGAATGCCGGGTAATACTCGTCAACGATCTGATAGAGAAGGGTTTGCTCGGGTCGGTGGCTCTGGTAACGACCAGTATCCCGATCCCGGCTGGCCGTCCTGGCCGCCACATGAGGCATGTTCCGCGTCCTTGCAATACTGTGTTTACATACGGGGTATCCCTTTAGCTCCACAGGCCTTAATTTCCAGATTTTTCCTCGCTGCTCCACCACCTCTTGGTAAGTAACGGGCTTTGTCACAACTACTTGCTGGAGCAAGCGATAAAAACAGTAAGCCTCTTGATTTTTGATTTACGGCGATTAAATCGAAATACATATTCGTCAAGGTAATTGTCCAACTGTCCTGGCTGGACTGCACCATGGTGTGTGCCCATCATCCAGCGTTGCAGGAGTGATGCCACACGGTGGACTCCCGGCATTGATTCATGGGCTGGTGTGGTTGAACCAAGATGAACCGTTTGTCGGTGCTCATATCCGCTTTCCTTGAGTTGGCGGTAAGCAGATGATCCATCAGTATGAATGAGCGATCCTGGACGAATGGAGGCTTTAATGAACGGCATCAGGCTATCGCGGTCACCACGCTCAATCCGCTGGATCCGTATTCTTCCAAACCCCTTGGGCTGCAGAATCTCCACCGCTATGGCGACCAAAACCTTGGTGGTGTTGCCCTTCCGTCCCACCGCACTCAACGGCTCTATTCGGTCAGTGAGTGCCAGATAGGTTTCATCGACCTCAACCTCCCCATGGAGCAACTCTCTATCCGGGCGAACCATTGCGCGGCGTAGTCTGTGCAGCATGGTCCATGCTGTCTCATAGCTGCCAAGGCCAAGTACACGCTGCAATCCCAATGCGCTGACACCATGTTTTTGGTTTGTGATGTACCAAATGGCAGCGAACCAGACGCGAAGCTCAGTTCGCGTTTTATCAAAAATGGTGCCTGCTGTTACCGTTGCTTGATGCCTGCACGCTGGACAGATCAATCTGCCGCGACTGCGTCGCTGGACTTGCGATACTACCCCACACTTCGGGCAAATCAGTCCATCCGACCAGCGTAGCCTTTCCAAATAATCGCGGCACGCTTGTTCAGAGTGGAACCAATCCAGGAATTGAACCCAAGTCGTTGGATAATCTTTTCCACCTATCGGGTTAGTTATTGGCATGTCCATTGGGAGATTGTGCCACTTGTGGAGCTAAAGGGATACCCCGTGTTTACATACAGTCTATCGCTTAGCGGAAAGTTCTTTTACCCTCAGCCGAAATGCCTGCCGTTGCTAGACATTGCCAGCCAGTGCCCGTCACTCCCACTCAATAGTTGCCGGCGGCTTTGAGGAAACATCGTAGGTTACCCGCGAAATACCGGGAATCTCATTAATGATGCGGCTAGAAACCGTTTCTAAAAACTCATACGGCAAGTGTGCCCAGCGCGCTGTCATAAAATCGATAGTTTCTACTGCGCGCAATGCCACCACATACTCATAGCGGCGGGCATCGCCCACTACGCCAACCGACTTCACTGGCAAGAATACAGCGAAGGCTTGGCTGGTTTTGTGATACAGGTCAGCGGCATACAGCTCTTCGATAAAGATGGCATCAGCCAAGCGCAACCTGTCGGCATATTCTTTTTTTACTTCGCCAAGAATACGCACACCCAAGCCAGGGCCAGGGAAGGGATGACGGTAAACCATGTCGTAGGGCAGACCTAACTCCATACCGATCTTGCGCACCTCATCTTTAAACAGCTCGCGCAGCGGCTCCACCAGCTTGAGCGTCATAACACATTGATATTAGCTTCAATCTCTAAACCGTTGATTTGGAAATACATAATACCCTATTTGTTCATTCTTTTGTTATTTGTTGTATGTTGCGTTATTCCATCAATAATTTTATTCCAATCTTCGAAATGTAGTTCGTGTCCGGTTCCATCAAGCGTTATTAGTTTTGAGCCGTTTATCTTTTCAAGTAAAACTGCTGAATTCTTAAAATGCCATATTTTATCGTCCGTTCCGTGTACAATTAAGGTTGGTTGATTGATTTCGCTCAATCTGTTCCAGTATTCTTCACCACCTTGCAGTGCCGCATGATTGAACATACTTATATAGTTATTAGCTCTTTTAAATTCGGCTCTAATCAGTTTTTCACTTCTTTGTTTGTCAAATTGTTTCCTGCCGCTCATCAATTCAGCACCTTGAATTAAATAATTTGCCACACTGTCTTCATTTGTCCAATCTACGGTTTCAGCTTTTCCGTGAAAATCTAAAATACGCGTATCCATTTCAGGAATTGTGGGGTCTGAGTCGCCCCAAGGACCTGATGAGATTAGTGTTATTGAACTTACCCTGTCGGCATATTTTATTGATGCTATTTGAGAAATCAGTCCGCCCAGTGAAATTCCCACAAAATTGGCTTTGACTATTTTATAGCCGTCCAAAATTGAAATAGCATCATGGGTTAAGTCAACAATATCATAGGGGGTTGAACCCGGTTCGTAATTAGTAGATTTTCCTACGTCCCTATTGTCGTAGCGAATAACAAAAAATCCCTTTTCAGATAGTTTCTGGCAAAATTCAGCATCCCAATACAACATGGATACCGTTGCTCCCGCAATCAAGAGTATTGCCGGATCTTTTTCACATCCAAAACTTTCGGTAAAAAGTCTTATTCCGTTTTTTTTAACTATTTTCTCTTTCATTTCCTCGCCTTTCTGTTTTATAGATTCATTAGTTTTTGGAAAGAAAAGTCGAGGCTGAACATTTCCGTTTCGTTTATTATTGATTCTGCCTGTGCTTCTCTTCCATAAGCAAACATTTGCTGTTCATAATTTTCAATAGCCTCTTCAATGCTGTTAAATTTCCCATTGGTCAGATTATCCGACAATATCAAGGCATCCATCAACCCACTGTTTACGCCTTGTCCTGCAAAAGGAGGCATCAAATGAGCAGCATCTCCAATCATCGTTATGGGTAATGGACGCTTACTTTTCCAAGACTTATCTAAGGGAAATATTCGTGTCGCTAACCCTACAAAAGATGATGTCAAACGAATCAGTTCTTTGTAGCGTTCGTCCCAATCGGAAAATTTTTTCAGGAGAAAATCAACGACACTATTTCTGTCTTGAAAATCTACCCGCGTTTTGCTTTTCCATTCATCAGGTGTTTTAAAACTTATTCCAAAATGCAATGCACCATTATTATTAGGATTCGCAAATAATAAATTACCTTGATGAGCAGCCATTAGCCGGTTTCCATTGCAAAGCTGAAAAAATCCAGGACAGTTCACCTCCGGTTGATGAATATCGGCTTGTATATTGAAAGTACCTGTTTCTTCAACTTCCGTGTCGGTAACAAATTTTCTTACTTTAGACATTCCACCATTGGCAATAATAACCAGATCTGCTGTTTCACTCGATTTATCCTCAAAAGTTAGTATCCACTTCTCCTTATCAGGTTCAAGGGTAACAAGTTTTCTATCCCAAATGACGGTATCATTTTGTAAACTATTTAATAGGATAGTCCTTAAGTCATTTCTGTTTATTTCAGGATTGTCAAAACGATTTTCGGGTCTTACATTTTTTGTGGTTAAAATATTGCCCTTTTCATCAACAATATTTACACCCATTGGTAAAGCTAAGTCATAATAAGTTTGTAACAATCCCGCTCTTTTCATTGCTTCCTGTCCCGAATCCCTGTGCAGATCAAGTGTCCCACCAAAAATCCTTGCATCTTGGTCTTTGTCTCTCTCGTAAACTGTAATGTCCACGCCGTTTTGCTGTAACAATCTCGCCATTGTTAATCCAACAGGCCCGGCACCAATTATTGTAATTTTTTTATGTTTTAGTAAAGTCATATTCTTGTTCGCTGGTTTTAATGTCAACTAATGTCTGTCAATTTAATCACTTTGTTTTTTTTAAATTCAAACACGGATTTTCCTGATAACTTTAGCTTTTGCCCTTTTTTTAAGCCGTTCGGAAAGTCAATTGCTAAAATTGCTGTATAATCAATTTCTATTTCAGTGCTGTTGTCAAAATGCCTAAACGATTTAACTGTCTGTGTTCTCTTTGCAAAGTATGTTTTTGCTGTTTCTGCCTGTTGTTTAAACGCTGTTAACCCTTTCAGCGATAAACTTATATCATTATTTTGAATGTTTTCAAAAACAATATTATCGTCAAGGTCTGCAACCATTTTTTTGATATCAAATTGGTTGTATCCATCGATGTAGTTATTGATGATGTTTACTCTGTCGGTCATATTTTGTAATTATTTATCGGTTACATATTGGTGTTGTCTGTAGGTTGTTCTACGATAATTGCCAACTTTTAACTTCTATACGAAGGAACATGTTGGGATACTTGAACTTTCGATTTAGCGCCAACACGAGCAAACCGAAGTTAGCACCTACTCTCTATTCAGCATATTTTTTAAAAATACTTGTGGCAATGTGTCCGCCAAAACCAAAAGTATTACTCATTGCGTAATTCACTTGCCGTTGTTGTGATTGGTGTAACGTCAAGTTAAATATATCCCTATATTCAGGTTCAATATCTACCGAATTGATTGTTGGCGGAACAATGTTATTCTGAACAACGTATAGGAAGAATAAACGCCCTTTTCACCCAAGTCCAACAGCTTTGGACCGCAGTTGACTCTTTCGACACCCCTGCGATGCAACCCAATCCGGCTGACGGGGAGCCAGCAACGCTGAAAATTTACCCTCCTCTTTCCCACTAGCGGCTCCTTTTCCGACAACCAGCACGGCGGATCCCTGCCGCGGCGCTGTGAACGCAGCATTTTGATTGGTATCGTTGGCCTTCAGGCTCGTCAGTCAAACAGACCCAGGAGCAGCTCAGCCGGTGGCGCCCGGCTTTCGGGTAACGCCCTGGTCCCGCTGGTTTCGGCTTTGTGCTTCAGGTGATCAAGGATCTGCTTGATCACTATAGGGTCTTCAATGCAGGCGATGACTTTCATGGCGCCGCCGCAGCCGCTGCAGGTCTCGATGTCGATATTGAAAACACGCTTGAGCCGTTGCGCCCATGTCATCGACGCTCGCCGTTGTGCTGGTGTTGCCGGTTCATCAGCCACCCTGACCTTGTTGCCCCTGCCCGTTTTGCCGGCGTGACCAACGCCCGGTGCCGACTGTTGGGTGCGAACACCCCGTGGAAGCGGGTTAGGTTGACTCTGGGCTTCGGTACCAGGGCGGCCAGCCTTGCAATGAAATCCAATGGTTCGAAAATGACGTGCGTGGTGCCGTCCCGGTACGGCGTCTTGAGCTGGTAGCGCACGTTGCCGCCTCGTGTTAACGACAGCCGCTTCTCGGATACCGCCGGGCGGCTGATGTACCGGCACAGCCGTTCGAGCTTCTTGCGTTCATCGGCCCTGGCCGCCACGCCGGCGTGCAGGCTGAACCCGGCTACCTTGCCAATCCCGTCACCGAACGGATCACCACTGGTCGGCAGAGTTTGCAAAGTGAACACCTTTCGCCCCGCCTGTGAACCGACAGCGATACGGTAAGTGATCGAGTGCCCCAGCAGGGGTGTCATCGGGTCGTCATCCACCGCATCCGAGGCCAGATAGCTGTTTTCGACATCCCGTTCCAGCAGGCCTTGCCGTTCCAGATAGCGACCCACCCGGTGGGCGATGGTGTGCGTCAGCTGGGTGAGCTCTGGGCTGGTCGGCGCCTTGACCCAGCGGAAACGCGCTGAGCCGTGGGATTGCTCGACATACACACCGTCGAGAAACAGCATGTGGAAGTGAACATTCAGATTGAGCGCCGATCCAAAAACGCTGGATCAGGGTGACCGCGCCCGTCTTGGCCACTTGGTGGGTATGGCCCGCTTTCTTGACCAGGTGCGTGGCAATGACGCGGTAAACGATGCCCAGCACCCACCCCATGATCTCGGGCCGGCTGGCAAACAGGAAACGCAGTTGAAACGGGAAGCTCAACACCCACTGACGCATGGGTTGTTCAGGCAGTACTTCATCAACCAGCAAGGCGGCACTTTCGGCCATCCGCCGCGCCCCACAGCTCGGGCAGAAACCGCGACGCTTACAGCTGAAAGCGACCAGGTGCTCGGCGTGGCAAGACTCGCAGCGAACCCGTAGAAAGCCATGCTCCAGCCGCCCGCATTGGAGAAATTCTTCAAATTCCCGTTGCACATAGCCCGGCAATTCCTTTCCCTGCTCTGCCATAAGCGCAGCGAATGCCGGGTAATACTCGTCAACGATCTGATAGAGAAGGGTTTGCTCGGGTCGGTGGCTCTGGTAACGACCAGTATCCCGATCCCGGCTGGCCGTCCTGGCCGCCACATGAGGCATGTTCCGCGTCCTTGCAATACTGTGTTTACATACGGGGTATCCCTTTAGCTCCACAAGTGGCACAATCTCCCAATGGACATGCCAATAACTAACCCGATAGGTGGAAAAGATTATCCAACGACTTGGGTTCAATTCCTGGATTGGTTCCACTCTGAACAAGCGTGCCGCGATTATTTGGAAAGGCTACGCTGGTCGGATGGACTGATTTGCCCGAAGTGTGGGGTAGTATCGCAAGTCCAGCGACGCAGTCGCGGCAGATTGATCTGTCCAGCGTGCAGGCATCAAGCAACGGTAACAGCAGGCACCATTTTTGATAAAACGCGAACTGAGCTTCGCGTCTGGTTCGCTGCCATTTGGTACATCACAAACCAAAAACATGGTGTCAGCGCATTGGGATTGCAGCGTGTACTTGGCCTTGGCAGCTATGAGACAGCATGGACCATGCTGCACAGACTACGCCGCGCAATGGTTCGCCCGGATAGAGAGTTGCTCCATGGGGAGGTTGAGGTCGATGAAACCTATCTGGCACTCACTGACCGAATAGAGCCGTTGAGTGCGGTGGGACGGAAGGGCAACACCACCAAGGTTTTGGTCGCCATAGCGGTGGAGATTCTGCAGCCCAAGGGGTTTGGAAGAATACGGATCCAGCGGATTGAGCGTGGTGACCGCGATAGCCTGATGCCGTTCATTAAAGCCTCCATTCGTCCAGGATCGCTCATTCATACTGATGGATCATCTGCTTACCGCCAACTCAAGGAAAGCGGATATGAGCACCGACAAACGGTTCATCTTGGTTCAACCACACCAGCCCATGAATCAATGCCGGGAGTCCACCGTGTGGCATCACTCCTGCAACGCTGGATGATGGGCACACACCATGGTGCAGTCCAGCCAGGACAGTTGGACAATTACCTTGACGAATATGTATTTCGATTTAATCGCCGTAAATCAAAATCAAGAGGCTTACTGTTTTATCGCTTGCTCCAGCAAGTAGTTGTGACAAAGCCCGTTACTTACCAAGAGGTGGTGGAGCAGCGAGGAAAATCTGGAAATTAAGGCCTGTGGAGCTAAAGGGATACCCCGTGTTTACATACAGTCTATCGCTTAGCGGAAAGTTCTTTTACCCTCAGCCGAAATGCCTGCCGTTGCTAGACATTGCCAGCCAGTGCCCGTCACTCCGCGGTCTTCACTGCGTGATCGAGTTGATCGACACCCGCCGTGACACGCTCCATGAAGTGCCTGCCTGCGTCTGTTAGCCGAACGCCCCGCGCATGGCGCTCAAATAGCAGGACACCAAGGTTATCCTCCAGCGCTTTCACACGCGCGCTGACGCTCGACTGGCTGATACCAAGTGCCTTGGCCGCATGCCGAAAATTCAGATGCTCGGCGACGGCGATGAACTGAACAAGGGAAATGAGCGGTATCCTGCCAGACAGGATACCGACATTCACGAGGTTTCGATGGTTAGTGCGCCGCATCGGAGCGGGCCTGCTACCAGTCGTCGGTTAGACGACTGGCGACTTCTCGGTGGCAGCCCCACGGAGCCGAAGGAGCACCAGCCCCAACGAAACCAGTACCGCCATCGCCGTGGCGTAACAGATCACGGGCCACGCTGTGTCACCGTTTAAAGTGCCACCGCCAATGTCCCGACAATGCTGACTATCAGGCTTTGAACGCAGAAGTAGAACGCGACCGCTGATCCCGCGATGTCGTCGAACTCTGCCAAAGCGCCGTTCGCGGTAACGGACACCGTGAAGACAATACCGACCGCGACAACCCACATCGGTAGGATGAAGGTGAGGAATGACGGCGAGCCGTAAAGTTCGCCGATCCCCAACAGGACCGCTCCGCAAACAAGCAACGCCATCCCACGCGCCACGCATCCTGCGATGCCCCATCTGGCGACAAAGGACTTCGCGAAACGGGTTGTCACGATCATTACAAGCGCGACAGTGGCGAAGGCAAAGCTGAATCCGATCTCGGAATATTCCGCTTGGCCTATGAGCACACGGGGAGCCGTCGAGAAGAAGACGAAGAAGGTGCCCATACCGGCGCTAAAGCCGACAGTGTAAACCCAAAAAGCCGGACTCGCGAAGATCGGCAAGACAGATCGGCGCGTCTTGACTTGATCCAGAGGGCGGGTTTCGTGCCACCTGAAACCCGCATTTAGGAGTGCGAGCATCGCCAGTATAGCCAAAGTAATGAATATCGCCTGCCATCCCAAGAACTCGCCGATCAATGCTCCGGCGATAGGGCCGAGCGCAGGCACGAACGCCAGCATCGAACTGAAAAGGCCGTAGATGACGACACCCTCAGGACGGTTGGCATAAACGTCGCGAACCGTCGCGAACGTCGCCACCAGCATGGCCGACGCGCCCACTGCTTGAAGTAGACGGAAAGCGACAAAGGCCGGTGCAGTTGAAGACCAAGCTGCTCCCAGAGACGCAATGACGAAAGCCGTTGCGCCCGGCGATTAAGTTAATAAACATATTAAATCATTAATTAGTTTTTGTAGTTTAGAGAGTTTATTTCTTAGGGTTTCTATTCCTCAATTATTCCGTATCCTTCTGGTGCAGGAATCCCATGTTCCGAAGAACGACTGACTGATTCCCACTCTTTCCATGTAAATATACGTTTTTCTGCATTTTCAACAGCTAAATCATATACAAGGCTTCCCAGAACTAATCGGAGAGGCGGATTCTCACTATTAACCAGTTTCATTATAGCTTCGGCGGCTAACTTAGGATCACTATCCACCGATTCGTTTGAATATTGTTGGGCCAACTTTTCACGTAATGAATCATACTCTTTTTTCTGTGTAGTAAAACTCATTTTTAAGTATAGATTCGTCCAGTAACCTCCAGGTTCTACGATAGATACTTTTATACCAAAATGTGCAGCTTCTTGTGCTAAAGCCTCGCTAAATCCTTCTAAAGCAAATTTACTAGCGCTATAGATTCCCGACATTGGACCACTAATCAGTCCACCAATACTAGATATCTGGATAATATGACCTGATTCTTGTGCCCGCAAGTACGGCATAACAGCTTGACTTACCCATACTGTACCGAAGAAATTAGTTTCCATTTGGCTTCTAACTTCATCTTCACTAAATTCTTCAATCATTCCCATTACCATATTCCCTGCATTGTTAATGACAATATCGAGTCTTCCAAAATGTTTAATGGCAGTTTCCACTGTAGTCGAAACAGCACTTCTATCAGTAACATCAAGACTTAAAGGAAGTAACATTCCTTCAAACTGGCATTTTAACTCATTCAGTTTTTCAATATTTCTAGCAACACCAACAACCTTCTCTCCTGACTCCAATGCTTTTTTTGTGAATTCGTATCCTAGTCCACTGCTTGCACCTGTAATAAACCACACACGTGTATTTTCATTGTTATTAAATGTCATAAATAATCTCCTCCATTAATCATGTAATATTGGTATCATTCAATACCAATTTAAAACAAACAAAATAAAGAGCACAGGCAATCTGCCTATGCTCTAAATATAGAAATATAAAATTTCAACAGGATTAATCCGATTGTTGGTATCACAAATAAGCCATCAAATTCATTGATGTACCCTTTTCTACGAAGTGTCATGGGAGATCTCCCTTTAAAATAAAAAAGAGGAAGATTCCTCTCCCCCTTTTTACTATAACCGTATAATAAAGGTTTCCTATACGTATAGGAAGAATAAACGCCCTTTTCACCCAAGTCCAACAGCTTTGGACCGCAGTTGACTCTTTCGACACCCCTGCGATGCAACCCAATCCGGCTGACGGGGAGCCAGCAACGCTGAAAATTTACCCTCCTCTTTCCCACTAGCGGCTCCTTTTCCGACAACCAGCACGGCGGATCCCTGCCGCGGCGCTGTGAACGCAGCATTTTGATTGGTATCGTTGGCCTTCAGGCTCGTCAGTCAAACAGACCCAGGAGCAGCTCAGCCGGTGGCGCCCGGCTTTCGGGTAACGCCCTGGTCCCGCTGGTTTCGGCTTTGTGCTTCAGGTGATCAAGGATCTGCTTGATCACTATAGGGTCTTCAATGCAGGCGATGACTTTCATGGCGCCGCCGCAGCCGCTGCAGGTCTCGATGTCGATATTGAAAAACACGCTTGAGCCGTTGCGCCCATGTCATCGACGCTCGCCGTTGTGCTGGTGTTGCCGGTTCATCAGCCACCCTGACCTTGTTGCCCCTGCCCCCGTTTTGCCGGCGTGACCAACGCCCGGTGCCGACTGTTGGGTGCGAACACCCCGTGGAAGCGGGTTAGGTTGACTCTGGGCTTCGGTACCAGGGCGGCCAGCCTTGCAATGAAATCCAATGGTTCGAAAATGACGTGCGTGGTGCCGTCCCGGTACGGCGTCTTGAGCTGGTAGCGCACGTTGCCGCCTCGTGTTAACGACAGCCGCTTCTCGGATACCGCCGGGCGGCTGATGTACCGGCACAGCCGTTCGAGCTTCTTGCGTTCATCGGCCCTGGCCGCCACGCCGGCGTGCAGGCTGGACCCGGCTACCTTGCCAATCCCGTCACCGAACGGATCACCACTGGTCGGCAGAGTTTGCAAAGTGAACACCTTTCGCCCCGCCTGTGAACCGACAGCGATACGGTAAGTGATCGAGTGCCCCAGCAGGGGTGTCATCGGGTCGTCATCCACCGCATCCGAGGCCAGATAGCTGTTTTCGACATCCCGTTCCAGCAGGCCTTGCCGTTCCAGATAGCGACCCACCCGGTGGGCGATGGTGTGCGTCAGCTGGGTGAGCTCTGGGCTGGTCGGCGCCTTGACCCAGCGGAAACGCGCTGAGCCGTGGGATTGCTCGACATACACACCGTCGAGAAACAGCATGTGGAAGTGAACATTCAGATTGAGCGCCGATCCAAAACGCTGGATCAGGGTGACCGCGCCCGTCTTGGCCACTTGGTGGGTATGGCCCGCTTTCTTGACCAGGTGCGTGGCAATGACGCGGTAAACGATGCCCAGCACCCACCCCCATGATCTCGGGCCGGCTGGCAAACAGGAAACGCAGCTGAAACGGGAAGCTCAACACCCACTGACGCATGGGTTGTTCAGGCAGTACTTCATCAACCAGCAAGGCGGCACTTTCGGCCATCCGCCGCGCCCCACAGCTCGGGCAGAAACCGCGACGCTTACAGCTGAAAGCGACCAGGTGCTCGGCGTGGCAAGACTCGCAGCGAACCCGTAGAAAGCCATGCTCCAGCCGCCCGCATTGGAGAAATTCTTCAAATTCCCGTTGCACATAGCCCGGCAATTCCTTTCCCTGCTCTGCCATAAGCGCAGCGAATGCCGGGTAATACTCGTCAACGATCTGATAGAGAAGGGTTTGCTCGGGTCGGTGGCTCTGGTAACGACCAGTATCCCGATCCCGGCTGGCCGTCCTGGCCGCCACATGAGGCATGTTCCGCGTCCTTGCAATACTGTGTTTACATACGGGGTATCCCTTTAGCTCCACAGGCCTTAATTTCCAGATTTTCCTCGCTGCTCCACCACCTCTTGGTAAGTAACGGGCTTTGTCACAACTACTTGCTGGAGCAAGCGATAAAAACAGTAAGCCTCTTGATTTTTGATTTACGGCGATTAAATCGAAATACATATTCGTCAAGGTAATTGTCCAACTGTCCTGGCTGGACTGCACCATGGTGTGTGCCCATCATCCAGCGTTGCAGGAGTGATGCCACACGGTGGACTCCCGGCATTGATTCATGGGCTGGTGTGGTTGAACCAAGATGAACCGTTTGTCGGTGCTCATATCCGCTTTCCTTGAGTTGGCGGTAAGCAGATGATCCATCAGTATGAATGAGCGATCCTGGACGAATGGAGGCTTTAATGAACGGCATCAGGCTATCGCGGTCACCACGCTCAATCCGCTGGATCCGTATTCTTCCAAACCCCTTGGGCTGCAGAATCTCCACCGCTATGGCGACCAAAAACCTTGGTGGTGTTGCCCTTCCGTCCCACCGCACTCAACGGCTCTATTCGGTCAGTGAGTGCCAGATAGGTTTCATCGACCTCAACCTCCCCATGGAGCAACTCTCTATCCGGGCGAACCATTGCGCGGCGTAGTCTGTGCAGCATGGTCCATGCTGTCTCATAGCTGCCAAGGCCAAGTACACGCTGCAATCCCAATGCGCTGACACCATGTTTTTGGTTTGTGATGTACCAAATGGCAGCGAACCAGACGCGAAGCTCAGTTCGCGTTTTATCAAAAATGGTGCCTGCTGTTACCGTTGCTTGATGCCTGCACGCTGGACAGATCAATCTGCCGCGACTGCGTCGCTGGACTTGCGATACTACCCCACACTTCGGGCAAATCAGTCCATCCGACCAGCGTAGCCTTTCCAAATAATCGCGGCACGCTTGTTCAGAGTGGAACCAATCCAGGAATTGAACCCAAGTCGTTGGATAATCTTTTCCACCTATCGGGTTAGTTATTGGCATGTCCATTGGGAGATTGTGCCACTTGTGGAGCTAAAGGGATACCCCGTGTTTACATACAGTCTATCGCTTAGCGGAAAGTTCTTTTACCCTCAGCCGAAATGCCTGCCGTTGCTAGACATTGCCAGCCAGTGCCCGTCACTCCCTGTCGTCTGGGCGTTCCTCTGGGCTAAACATCGACATGATCCGGCGCTTAATATCGCCGTCCTTGTTGACCAGCGTCTTGGTCACGAAGGCCGCGTATTCTTTGGCGTTGTCGTACCCTTTCCAGACCTCGTGGGGGTCAAGAGCGTAGGCGCAAACCCGCCCAGCGACTGGGATTCTGACCAAGGCGCGTTCTGTCTCAAGGTGGGGTTCTAGGGATTTTCCCCTCTAAAAAGACATAATCCTCTGTAGACCACACCAATAAATGGCTGCGGAGGTGGTTTACTTTCAGCTTGGAGCCTAATCATCCACTATCGGCCTTGTTATTTCGCCAATATTGGGCAATTTCCCAGTATTAGTGAAGTTATACGTTCCGCTTAAGTTGATATTTTGCCACGCAACGGGCGAAACAGCACGAGTGATACCCGCTTTCTCTTCATCTCCTCTCGCTTCAAAGTGTCCCAGAAGATGACTCAGTATCGCGGAGTTGAAGTAGATGATCGCGTTGGCAAGCAATCTTGCGCATTCATTCCAGATAGCGATTTCAGACTCGTTTTTGCCACGGAACTGATCACCATTCACCGACGCAATGGCTCGTCTAAGGAAGTGCCATGCTTCTCCCCGGTTCAGGGCACGTTGCACATACTGCCGCAAACTGGCATCGTCGATGTAGTCAAGTAAATATTGCGCTTTAACCAGTCGATTATACTCCGTCAGAGCCTGTAATATTGGGTGTCCAGAAGGGTAACCAGACAACTTTCTTACCAGCATTGCTTGTGTCGTCCGCTTTGTCTGAAGTGACAGAACAATACGCCTGATATCTTGCCATCCCGTTGTAATAACATTCGTTCTGATAGGCTTCTTTAGCGCCAGTATGGTGCTGCCTTGTTCACTTTCAGTCACATCAAACAGATCATTGATGACACTACTGAACTGCGCGTATCGCGGTGCAAAACTGTAACCGCATAGATCCAGTAAGGCGAAGTTAACATGATTGACACCGTGTGTATCTGTCGAGAGTACGTCAGGTTTGATTTCACTGCTGTTGGATTGTAACAGGTCATAAATATAGTGTGATTCGTGCTCGTTGGAACCGATGATCCGAGCATTGAGGGCGCTGTGGTTGGCCACCAGTGTCATGGCCGTGATCCCTTTGTTGGTGCCGAAATACTTAGAGGAGTACCGGGTTTTAAAGGTTTCCAGATGGGTTTCGAATTTCTGACCATCCGCACTGGCATGCAGCTGGTCCTCCTGAATATGGTAGTGGCGGAAGATGGGTAGCGCTGCAACCGCATTATTGATCACGTCGCTGGCGTCATGCAGCGTTTCAGGCCGGATATAGTTGGCCTGCACCGTACTCAGGTGTTCATAGCTTCGATCGGAGATCTGCGCCATGCCATACACACCACGGTGAGTGGCGTTGGCAATCAGAATGGCCAGTAAATCATCCTGATGAGTGAACCCTTGTTTTTGTATCGGAAGTACATGAGTCAGACATTTCATGAACCCGGTTTCGCGCTCTACATACCGCAGTACATCCGCGATACCGACCGGTTGCATTCGCTTAAAAAAGGGATTGTTGACCAGAGATGTAGCGCTTTTGGTCGGCAGACGCCAGCGGGTACCGGTACGATTTTTCATGATCACATTTCGATTGTCTCCCTCATCAATATGGAGAGCAACGTCTTTGAGTGCACTTTCCAGCCGGTGTTGTTTCTCCTGTAACAATAACTCTGCGGGCTGTTTTAGTCTGTCCAGTGTTGATGAGGCCAGCAAGGTATCCTGCGATGTCTGGGGGATCAGGTCGTCTTTCAGTGCGCGGTATTTGGTAACATTTGGCAAATAAATGCGTCCATTCAGTCGTGAGGTTAACTGCCGGTAGAGCAGCCATTCGTAACGTTGCGGGTTAACGTTATCCTGTTTAACCAACCATGGGAGGTGCTTTTTCGGGATGAGCGACGTATCCATCGTCTTCAGTGGTCCACCGAATGCGATTTCCGTCTGCATCTGTTGAAGTTGGGCGACGACGGCTTCTGAGCCTTTACCGGCCTCACATTCAAGGCACAAGAACACCTGCCTTAACAGTTGCTCCAGGAGATTGCATTGTTCATCGTAATGTTGCCACTGGTACTCTTCCACGGTCCGTTTCTGTTTTTTCAGGTAAAGGCAGAGGGTCTGGATATCCCTGTCATTCATGACCTTCAATGCCTGTTGTCTGACTACTGAGAAGGGTTGATTATCATCAATGTTCTCATCCACAAACAGATGCAGTAACTCTGCCGCTTTCGTGACATTGTCCGCGGCTGACTGCCAGGACAGGAACACTGCTTGTTGTGCAAAGGTGTTGGCAGCTTCTTGTTGCTTGCGGATATGGTAAATGAACCCATCAGTTAACCGTTCCAGTGCCAGTTGTATCCGCTCTGTCAGGTGACATAGCAACCATAGATGCTGCTGTGCGCGTTTGAATCGTTTGAGTTTACTACCGTAATAGTTGATGAGCTCACCGAAGTGTTGTCGATTTTTAAGAGACAGATTAAGCCCATCGATAACGCCATTGATTTGCGTGCGCCATGGCGCTAACTGATGATAAAGGGCAAGCTCTTTTTTAAGTTCAGGTACGGTCAGACTTTTTGCACCGCCTCTGAGCTGGTTCAGGCTTAGTCCGTCATCAATGGCTGTTATGCTGTCCAGAAAGACGTGAAGTTCAGGACTGGTGAGTTGATTAAGTTGGTGCGCCAGGTCTTTTCTGACCTGCTGCATCGCTCTGCTTATCAGTCTCTGGAGTACGGTGTACCTAGGGATAGCAATGCTGTGACTGGTTAGGAATTCAATAGCAGTATCAAAGAGGTAACGCGGCTCCAGCCAGGCATTGCCCACCTGAACAAGGTGGTCGAAAAGAGAATTGAAGTGCTGACTTTCGTCCCATTTGTGATAACCAGCAAGGTCTAATACTTTTGCGTAGAGTCGATCTTTTTGTTTTTGTGAGGGAGTGAATGGTCTGAGCCCCTTGCCGCCAAGCAGCTCTTTACTGATGAACATTAAATCCTTAGAAACCTGCGAGTAAGCGATATCTAGGATGACGGGCTTTGATTTGAAGTATCCCAAAATCGCGACAAAGTAACATCTATGAGCTCTGAGACGAATTGACCGAAAAACTGCCAATTCCGCATCGTTCAGAGAAAAGTACAGACGTTGTTCTTCGATTGAAAAAATGGGTGGGGAATAAAGATCTGCCTGTTCTGCTCTCGTGAGAATAGTAATTTCGTTTTTGATGGCCATATCAGGGCTGTTCCGTATTAAATGTACGATATTTACCTAATTTGCCACACTTATAAGTAGTAACCCACCTCCGCAGCCATTTATTGGTGTGGTCTACAGAGGATTAAGTCTTTTTAGAGGGGAAAATCCCTAGAACCCCATTGTGATACTTGGTAATCATTCCCCCCACGAAATTTATTGCCATTAACTGAAGTAATAGCACATTTTAACTGATGGTATGCTTCACCTCTGTTCAAGGCTTGCTGGACGTAATGACGCAACGTTGAATTATCAACATACTCCAAAACATAAATAGATTTAATTAAACGGTCGTACTCATGCAATGCTGACAATCTTCGGCTCTTGCCGTTACTCAACTTTCTAATGATTGTGCTTTGAGTGGTGGTTTTACGACTCAATGAACAAACAATATGCTGAATATTGTCCCATTCTTCAGCAATTAGCTTATGATTAATATCTTTCTTTAATTGAATACGGCCTCCGTTCTCTTCAGTCACTTCAAATAGCTCAAAAAACACCTTTTTCATTTTCGCGTATCGAGGGGCGAATGTGTAACCAAAGAAATCTAATATAGCGAAGTTAACATTATTGGTACCATGCGTATCGGTCGATAAGGTATTAGGCTGTATATCTGAAGAGTTGTTATAGAGTAAGTCAAAAGCAAAGTGACCTTCATATTCGTTAGCGCCAATGACTTGCGTACTCACCGGAACATGACGTGGTCAACCAAAATTGACCAACCCAGTTAAGCTACTTTTTTCAATTTCTTCATGTCCGCCTCATATTGATTTGAAATTTCCATACTTTATCTAATTCATGTTTTTCTAAATTAGCTAAAATGCAACTCAGAAATGTCCAGAAGTGAGTTGTGTGGTGTCGAGTGGAGATTGTACGATTAAGCCCCTAAGTAATTAGTCCGTCAGTCTCCCTCGGTAATCAAATTAGTACATCTTAGCGATCAAATTGGTAAAAAATTAGACATGTAGATGAATGCCCACCTTAAAAAATAGACAGCGGGTTGGGCTGGGTGATTTTTCTGGTGTTAGACGCCAGCAACCCATGCGGCAGAATGGTTGCTCACTTACTCGTCTATTTTTAGCGGGAATTCTTAGCCAACTGTACGCGCTGTATGCAGATTTAAGCAGTCGAGTGATGCGCACTTTGGAGGAGATGGCACCACGAGTAGAGGTTTACTCTATTGACGAAGCGTTTTTGGATTTAACCGGTATTGAGTCTGCCATATCTCTTGTCGAGTTCGGACAACAAGTGCGAGAGCGCATAGGCCACTGGATTGGGATCACCGTCTGTGTAGGCATTGCACCGACTAAAACACTCGCCAAACTGGCTAACCATGCCGCCAAAAAATATCCAGCTACTCAGGGGGTTGTAGACCTGACCAATCCAGATCGGCAACGTCGATTGCTCGCATTAGTCCCGGTTGATGATGTTTGGGGCGTTGGTAGACGGCTTTCTAAGCGTTTAAATGCGTTGGGTATCACCACAGCCTTAGATCTCGCCAATGCCTCTCCTAGAGCCATCAGAGACCAGTTTTCAGAGGTTTTAGAAAGAACCGTCAGAGAGCTCAATGGTGAGTCGTGCATTGAACTTGAAGAGATCCCGCCAACTAAGAAGCAAATCGTCTGTAGCCGTTCATTTGGCGTAAAAGTGACGCACTTTGAATTTTTAAGTGAAGCCGTATGCGAATACGCAACCCGCGCCACTGAGAAACTTCGCAAAGAACAGCAGCAAGCCAAAGTGCTGACCGTGTTCATACGTACCAGCCCCTTTAAGGACAACGAGCCGCAGTACAGCAACTCTGCATCGGGTGAATTGCTAATCCCCAGTTGCGACACGCGGGATTTTATCGAGCTGGCCAATCACTTACTCAAGCGGATATGGAAGGATGGTTTTCGTTATGCCAAAGCGGGCGTCATGCTGTCTGACTTTTACGATCCTGGCATGTTTCAACCAGGACTATTCGATGACGTATCGACCCGCTCTAATAGCCAGCAGCTAATGTCTGTATTGGACACCATTAACCAAAGCGGTGCCGGAAAGGTTTTCTTTGCTGGACAAGGACTCAAGAAAGATTGGTCGATGAAGCGAGAGCATTTGTCTCCCGCTTATACAACACGCTGGGACCAGTTACCGCGAGTGAAGTAGCGCAGTTGACTCAATACGCATTCACTCTGCGACGCAGCATGTTGAGCTTATCAACCTGGCGTCGAATATCACTGAAGAATTCCTCTTTCTCCATGGCCAGCGCTAGCTCCCATTCTTTGGCCAAACCTTGGCAGTCTAAAAATGCGTATCTCAGCTTCGTCTTTGAGATACGCAGCCCCTTGCTAAAGACCACGCGTTTGCCTCGTTGACCGTGAAAACTGTTGATATACCACTCTATGCCAAAGCCATACTTAAAGTCTCTGATACGGACACCAAGCAGACCCCAGTCTTTAAAGGGCTCATTCTCTCGAACCTTGTAATGGGTAACCCAAAAGTCATCAACTTCAGCTCGTGCCAGCGCTTTTAGCCTGTCCGTTTCTTGCTGAAGTAAATCTGATACATCTGCTTTCCATTGTTCATTGACGATTTCTACCAAACCAATTTCCCCATCCAATTAACCCCTAAAGCCAAAACCACTATCCGTTTGGCTTTTGGATCGAAACGCCAAACGTAAAACTGCCGTCACAATCACTGTTTGGCGTCTCGATATAAATCGACTCGCTCAATCCCATACCCGACAAGGGATACAGGCTGATTTCACTTAAAAACACCTAAAAAGACGTATCGCCATGAAGATACAAACCGTTTGGCAAGTTCAGGCCAGAATGCAAACGACGTTTGGCGTCTCAATTTTTTTGGCTAGGTCACCAGCCGCCAAACAGAGCCTATTCTCATACTTTTGCAAAAATGCAATAGGCAGATAGATGAAAGGATTTGTCACCTTTCTGCCCACCGCCAGTGCACCGAATCCTGATAATGACATTTGAGTAAACCGCCAGAGCACTTGGAAATGCCCAAGCGTGAACAGCGCGGTTGATTGAAAACCGTTAGAGCACTTTGAGTGCACAGGAGATAAGTATGTTTGTACTAGGCGTAGATATCGGTTACTCAAACCTGAAGCTGGCAATTGGCCAATCAGGTAGTGAACCGAAAACCATTATTCTACCTGCGGGTGCCGGTCCAGCGGATCGTATGCCGGAGCGTATCGGTGGAGGCGATGATGAAACTTGTTTGTATGTCTCTGTCGATAATGAGCGCTGGGCCGCTGGTGTTCCTGCTGGACGCCTTCAAGGCTGGGAACGAGAGCTTCACCCGGAATATCCCACCACAAAAACCTATAAGGCACTTTTTCATGCCGCCTTGTTAATGGCTGAAACAGAATCCATCGATTTGGTTGTCACTGGATTACCGGTTTCCCAGTTTCATGAACCACAACGTAAGTCTGACCTTGTGCAGCGTTTAAAAGGTGTCCATCAAGTGACGCCTAAGCGCAGCATCACCGTTCATGACGTCAAAGTACTACCACAGCCTGCCGGTGCCTATATGGATCTGGTTCAAACGGGTGGTGATCTGGGCTTGATTGAAGAAGGTCGTGTCGTCGTCATTGATCCCGGCTTCTTTTCTGTTGATTGGGTTGCCCTTGAGGCCGGAGAAATTCGCTACAGCTCATCAGGAACCAGTCTTCAGGCAATGTCCGTGCTACTGGAAACCATCGATAAGCTGATTTCGGAAGATCATGGTGCCAAAGTCGGAATGGATCGACTTGAAAAAGCCATGAGAACCGGCGACTTACAGGTCCTGCTATTTGGAGAAAAAGTCGATATTTCACCTTATCTGAATGCTGCCATGAAAAAGGTAGCGCCTGTTGCTCTTACAGCCATGCGTCAATCCATGCGTGACGAAAGCATTAATGCGGACTTGGTATTGATCGCCGGAGGTGGAGCCTTGGCTTATAAGGAAGCGGCCAAGGAGATTTTTTCACGAAGCAAGATCATCGTGCCTGAGCAGTCTGTTTTGGCGAACGTCCGAGGCTTCTGGTTTTATGGGGCATGATCATGAGAGTTGTCGTCAACATTCCCCCAGGGAGCCACCCAGAACTACTCAAAGAATTGGAAAAGACGCCACCACGGGAACGCGCTGAGCGTCTGCGGATGCTGGCAACCTTTGGGTTAATTCAAATGAGCCAACCCAATCTATCCACGACATCTGTACCGGTGGATGGCCTTGCACCAGATGGTGAAGTTACTTCTATGAGTACAGCGCCAGAACCCAAAGCAGAAACACGTAAACAATCATTAAAATCAAAACTAGGGCTGGGCTTATAACATGGCGTTATCAGTTAGCTGGCTCGATGCCAGGTTAAATAAAGAAGCAAAAGAAACCGTAGTAAAAGCCGACCGAGATGGGCTAAGTGCTCGGGTATCGCCCAAGGGCAAAATTGTTTTTCAGTTTCGTTATCGGTTCGATGGCAAGCAACAGCGGGTAGACATAGGTACTTACCCCCTTATGAAGCTGGCTGAAGCCAGGAATGAGCTGGATAGGTTAAGGGCAGTACTTGATCAAGGCCGAAACCCCAAGCTTTACCTACAGCAGGAACGGGCTAAGTATTCTGCTAATCAAAGCTTCGAATCGATTTTTCGAGACTGGATAGACTCTGCCGGTAAGCAAGGGCTAAAGGAGAAAACGTGGCACTACCAAAAACGCAGCAGTGAAATATATTTGCTGCCCCGACTTGGCAAGTATCCATTAACTGACATCACTGAATTGTCCTTGCGAAACTGTCTTCGTGAGGTTTCGGAATCGTCTCCGTCAAACACAGAGCGCCTAGTGTCTGTACTGCATAAGTTCTATGACTGGCTGATTGATGAACAAATTTTGGAAATTAACGCTGCCGCTGGGATCACAGCAAAAAAGGTTGGCGGTAAAAAAGGAAAACGAACTCGGGTGCTAAATGACAACGAGATCAGGATACTTTGGCGCTATTTGCATGAGTCAAAAATCACTGAGAAGAATCGCATCTACATAAAACTGCTTCTCTTATTGGGAGGGCGCAAGGGCGAACTCATTCAAGCTGAAAAGCATCACTTTGACTTGCAATCTGCAATGTGGACAGTGCCCATAGAGATCCGCAAACAAGGTGAGAAAATTGGAGCGCCGATCATGCGGCCATTGATTAAGCCAGCTATTGAGCTGATTGAACTGGCGATGCAGATGAGCAAATCAACTTACTTGTTTCCCGCGAACGGACAAGAAGAGCTTGCCACAAATGGCTTTGATACCACTATTCCTAACAATGTGAAAATCTGGGCTCGCAGATCGCTTGGTATTGAGATGGAACACTGGTCTATGCATGATCTTCGCAGAACGATGCGAACGCGAATGTCTGCCATCACGACGCAAGAAGTTGCCGAGTTGATGATTGGCCACAGCAAAAAAGGGCTGGATGCTATCTACAACCAATATCAGTACCTGGACGAAATGCGTCATGCTTACGACGTTTGGTATCAACAACTAGAAACCATCATCGAGCCGACAGGCTTTCCATTCAACTGGCGTTTCGGACAATAAGGGGTAGCTGAATTAAGGAAGAGACTGAGCTAGTACAAATGACCGAGTCAAGTAGTGCATTTGGCTCGGTTTAGATTAGTTGTTTTTCCAGTTACAAAAAAACAACTTATCGAATAATTATTATAAGTCTCACGACGCCTCAGAGAGAGGTATTTGCAATTCATCCACAAGGGTTTGCTTAGATTTATACTCTAGCTCGCTTCTCTTTATTTTTAGCTTTTGTAATAAAGCACTATGAGTCACCTCGAAATCATTAAAAATTGTAGACCAACTTTTAACGTATACTCGAATTCTTTCATCCGCCCCGGAAACAAGGCCCGCGCCGCCCTTACCAGCAAGGTCTTTCAACCGCCTTGTAATTTGAGTATCATTCTGGGAGATTTTAGTTCCAACAAGAACAACATCAAATCTCATTCTCTCATCATTAAAGGCAGGATGCTTATCAAGTACCTCAGCATAACGTTCAGCTTGAGCTAAATGTTTCTTATTCAATGCTACACTTGGTCTTTTTATTTCAATGATCGTACATTTAATAAATTCTTCTTGTGTAGAATGATCAATTGTGACCATTTTGCGTGCAAGAAACAAATCTACTTGGCCTTTTGCCCCCTCTATGGTAGCGCCTTCAATAAGATCACTGGTACTGATATCGTCCCCATCCAATATTTCAATATCTGAATTCCGAAGATTTCTAGCTGTATTAGAAAAGTCATCCTCTTCGGCACCTATAGTTGTGTACTGAGGGCCAAACAACCATGTATTAGCCTCAATAATACCTTGTAAGTCTGGTGTTTCTAGAACTTCTTTAGCGTGCTCTTTAAAAAGGTACTTCATTTTCTGTACGACTAGATCTCGCTTATGAATGTGTCCAATCGTGCTAATTATATAATCAAGTTTAGATTTACTTATTTGAGATGCAAATTCATCCATTTGCTCCTTATTTAAGTCTAAAACGCCTTCCAATATATCTATCAAACTATCATTTTCACTTGATGTAGATAGCCTATCAAGCAAACCGATTATAATTTTTGTTTGCTTAGCCTTTAGCCCATTAAAAGCTGCTGGATCAGCAACGCAGATACTAGTTACTAATTTCTTCGTATGTGCAATTCTAAAGGAACGATCTTCGTCAGACTCCCAATTGTAAACAGGAAAATATCCTTTTTCTTCGAAAGAATCGACAAGCTGAACAGCTCTTTCTCTAAGGAACCCCTGATAAATCTCGGCTGTTTTGTTGCGCAGTTCTTTTAGCAGCATAGCTAAAACTTTATTCCCATCACTCTTTTCACTAATGAAGAGATCAGCATTTGGAGATGAGGTATCTTGAAAATTATCGAACCACTCAGATTGTATATATCCACTTATGAAAAAATTGTTTTTGTAGTTAAAACCAGTCAGATTTCTATACTTCTGATGTTCTTTTGAATCTCTAAAATAATTGTATGACTTTTCACCAGATGGTTTTTTTATCCACTGAATGATACTTGAACTAAATATATTTCCATCAACATCTATAAGCTCTTGAAACAACCTATGTTGGGGAGGCGTCACTCGGACTCTATTAACTGATATTTTAAGGTTAGAAAAAACTATTAGCTTCCAACCAAATTCATTTGAAAGCTCCTCCATGATATTTTCAATATTAGGGATTTTTTGAGATTTTTCACTCGTAATGCCCGTAAGAAATACTGATGTCCCACTTCCATTTGAAAGAATACTACTATGCTGTTCTTTATCGTCGATCAACTCAACTTTGTACGTTTTAATACGAGACGAGTCTATGGTAATACGTGCATTCTCAGATTGTCTTCTCGTAAGCCAGGTTGCTGTTGCAGCATATTTATGAAATGAATACCGCCCTCTGCCTTGACTGCCTTTTTGGGTAACCTGTTTTTTGGATGAGTCATCCCAATTATCAAAATTTCGGTCTAGGTTATGAAAGTCAATTCCTTCACCATTATCATGGATCTCTATTGACTCCACCCCGCCGAGATCACAGGTGTTAATAATGACATCAATATCTGATGCACCAGCATCCAAACCGTTCCAGATATATTCACTCAACATCTTCCAAGCGGGAATTGAGCCGAAACGTTTTTTTATCGACGCATTTGTAATACCTGTTGTCCGTTCTTGAGGAGTCGTCACTTACCTATCCATCCAATCAATAAAAAATCCATGCTGCTATCTTAGCCTAAGTTGGTGTACATATTAACTATATTGTTGGCACAAGCCGGCGTTTCAAAGCGTTAGTCCAAGCTCCAACAGAAAAACTAAGCTACGCTATCTATTCCTAATTCTTCTCATACTCCTCCAAGTCTTCAATGTGCCACAGCTTGTTTCGTGTATTTCGGTTGATACGAGGTTGCGGCAAGCTGCCATCTTTTATTCTTCGCCAGAGCGTCGTATAGCTAATGTGGTAACGAGCCATAACTTCGTAAGACGTTAGAAAAGGGGTTACTTGGTGCGCTACTGCTGTCATCTGCATTCTCCTGAAAATCAATGTAAAGCTATCATCGCCTGATTCATCACTTGTTGATGGTCAGAAAGATGCATGATTTGTTCAGAAGATCAGGCCCATACAAATGAACTTTTAGGACAGCAAGAAAGCAACCGGTAACCAACTCAACCGGCAAACAATTAGAGATAATCGCGAACGTCTTACCATCATTTCTCGATTTTTGGCATAAAAAATATAGGCAAGTTTTGGCTAAAACCCAGTAGGAACAAGGCCTACAGCTAGGTTTGTGTCATGGAATTTGGCTAAAAACGGTAAATATGGCGATTTGTACTCAAGTTTGTACACATTTTCCGAGGTTACGCTTGAACATCATTGAAAAGCAAAGAAACGAGAAAAAGACAAAAAGCCTTTAAATTCAGTACGTAGAGATGTGATTGTGGTGTGCAATGAAAGGTGGTTTTAAGCGTTGAAAGGCTGGGCGGCATCAGGGTGCGAAATAATGGCAAAAGTTCTACGACGAGCAACTTCTTGCTGAAAAATAGGATTAGACATCAATGGTGATCTTCTGGTTGATAGACGAGAGAATGTAAGACACTGATATATCGCTATAAGTAATAATTAAAGTGACTATAAAGACATTCAACCCGTAAGTTAATCTTAATTGGCGCTTATTTTCGCCTATCTTGTCTGTATAAACAATCAATGGTTACTATTTTATCTGCTTGAGGGAGGGATGCCTAGTGTTTGAAAAAATTAATCGTGCTCATTGCTTTATAGGGTAATGCTGTTTTCATTGATACTCTCAACATACTTATTTTGCTAAAAATTTTACAAACTGACTTTATGAGTTACTAATAAAGCCCTGAATTAGACTATTTATTTTCGGTTAAAATCAGGATTGAATATAAGTTCCTAAATAAATACATCTTTATTTAGATTTAGGTTTGTCTATATTTAGAGACTAATCACTTTATTTAAAACAAAAATAAATACTCAATTTACTTATTTTAAATGCTATTCACCTTTTTAACACTGTTATAATCACCTAACGTTTTAAAATTAAACAATGACAAAAGTAAAATTAACTTGATAAATTTACATTAAGTAAAAATAAAGATAAATTTTAAATACAATTAATAAAAAATAAAATTTTCATACTTTAAATAAAATAAAAAAAACGCCTAATAGAAGGCGTTTTAAATTTAACTTAAATAAATATTTAATTAGAAAGAAATAGGATAAGCCATGATAATCGCATCTTCATTCCCCGTCTTTGTTGGGTAATAGTTTTTGCGTTTTGAAACGAAATTAAATCCTATAGATTCATAGAGATTGAATGCTTTTTCATTAGATTCTCGCACCTCTAACCACAAGGTAATGATATTTTTTTTCTCAAGTGTTTCAATCAGTTCCAATAAAAGTGCTTTACCGTAACCTTTCCCCTGATAATCAGGATGAATTGCGATATTAAAAAGTGTTGCCTCATCTAATATTAATTGCGTAATTGCGAAACCTACAATAATATTATCAATGCAAATTTTCAGATTAAAATAATGACTTCCTTGGTTACTATAAAATGTTTCTTCACTCCAAGGGAATGAATGACTTAATTTTTCAATTTGCCATGCTAAAGGTAAATCAGCAGGGTTTAAGAGTGAAATGGTCTTCATATTGATAGATTTGTTTCCAAAGATCGCGTTTTGCATCAGCATCAAAATATAACTGATGTAATGAAGGGCTTCTCAGAGAAGTATATTCAGAGGGAAGTATGAGATCAGTGCCTAATAACCAGCAGGGAAGATCAAATGATTCTGTGAGCATGCTCACATCATCTGTTGTAATACAATAGATTTCGTCTTTATCTATCCCCATGGCGCTAAAAATATCAGAGAAAAGCCCGTTATTTAGATCAACGGTATCATCAGTAATGATAAGTAAACGTGTTGTATCCGGAAATTGAACAGAATGCTCGCCTTTTAACACAGCAGGCTTACGAAGTACCCACTGACGAATTCCAAGTTGGGATAACATTCTGTCTTTACGGCTCATTATGCTTACCTATCAAGTGTAGAACAACGGTACATAGTATCAGAGGGCATAAACTACGCCAATAAATAGCGTCGGTTTCTTTATATCTGATATCATGCGTCTCATGTTTTTTAAGGAGTAATAATCATAATGTCCTCACTGTCCCCTGCTAGCGAAGTTATTCTTCGTCACCTAGATCATTTCGCAGACAGGCATGTACTTATTGCAGGTGATCTTCAAGATACTTTCGCGGCGCAAATTCAGGCGAAAAGTGTCAGAGCATATACCAACCAATATCACCAGTGGTTACCATTACTAAAATCAATGGGTGATAACGCACTCTTCGGTTTAGTTGCAGATCAGTCCTTTGTGAAATATTGCAATACCTTGATCTATTTTTGGCCTAAAAATAAAAACGAAGCCACTTTCCAACTGCGTAGCCTTTGCTCTAACTTACAAGTGGGTACTGAAATCTTTATCGTCGGTGAAAACCGTAGTGGTGTTAAAAGTGCCACTGAATTAATGAACGGTATCGCTAAACTTAAAAAAATAGATTCAGCACGCCGTTGCAGCTTATTTTTTGGTACTCAAACATATCAAACACTGTTTGACCGTAATAACTGGTGGCAAACTTATCGCCATGACGATCTTACTGTAATGGCATTACCGGGTGTCTTTAGCCAAAGCGCATTAGATGAGGGTAGCCGTTTATTACTTTCAACTTTTGATGATGCAATGGTTGGCGATTTACTGGATATGGCATGTGGCTGTGGTGTACTTGCCACTGTACTCGGTAAGAAAAACCCAATGTTGAAACTGACACTGTGTGATGTGAATGCTGCGGCAATTTCTTCTAGTATCGCCACCTTAAACGTGAATGAATTAGAAGGTCGAGTGATTGCAAGTAATGTCTATTCAGCGGTTGAAGAAACTTATGATTGGATAATCTCAAACCCACCTTTCCATGATGGCTTAGGCACAAGCTATGAAGCAGCTGAAGATATCATTCGTCTTGCACCAAATTACCTGAAAAGAGGCGGTAAATTACGTATTGTGGCGAATTCGTTTATCCCTTATCCAGATATCTTGGATCATGTATTTGGCTCTCATGAAGTACTGGCATCAACAGGTAAATTCAAAGTTTATCAAGCAACCAAGAAAGACTAATCACAAGCCCTGTTATCTAAAACAGGGCTTTATTTTTGGGGCTGATTTTAAGTGATAATTCAAGGTGTTTTATTTTTCATCACAAAGATAATTTATTAACAAAAAATAATTGACGCCAAAAATAAAAGGCATAAAATTCGCTTCCTGTCTGAATGCGAGAGTGGCGGAATTGGTAGACGCGCTAGCTTCAGGTGTTAGTGTCCTTACGGACGTGGGGGTTCAAGTCCCCCCTTTCGCACCAAACAGACAAGGTATAAAGTAAAATTAATTGAGTAAGACTGCGAGGATGGCGGAATTGGTAGACGCGCTAGCTTCAGGTGTTAGTGTTCTTACGGACGTGGGGGTTCAAGTCCCCCTCTTCGCACCACTCAATAACCCTTCTTTTTCTTATAATAATCCCCTTTCGATTACACACCGAATATTCTCTTCTCTATCCATGATACGCAACTAAAAGTGTCATCAAACTGTAAGTCAATACGACACCTGCGGGGATCATTACCCACATCTGTAATTTTTTATGGAACAGCATCAAGGTGGATAACAGCATTGAAACCACTAAAACCAGCGTAAAGGCAGATGTTCCTGCTATAGAATGCGTGATCACGGTTAGCAAGGAAGAAACTGCCAACATTTCCCATAAACTAATACGAGATGTCCAAGATGTCATTGGAGATATGCGTGTTGGTTTAGCCATAATAACCACCATTAATGATAATGATTTTCATTATTATATATAATACCTATACTAAATCAACTTATATAAAGAAAAAAAACTTATTTTATATCCTTATTTTTTAAAGGGTTATGTCTGTTTTTTTAGCATCACGAACAAAAAACGCCTTATCATTTTCACGATAAGACGTTTAATTTTATTATATTGTTGTCGTGGTCAATAAACGAAACTAAGCATTATTTGACTTGATAAAATGAAAGACTAAATGAATATCTTCAGGCTCTCTTTCATAAAGTTCAGGATCAGGAATATCAACTAAACGACACCCTAAATGCTGATAAAAATTCACACTATTTTCAGAAGGTGTTGATGAGATATATAATCCACCAGCCCCTTTTTTCTTCGCATATTCCACACAATAATCAAATAATATTCGTGCTAAACCTTGCCCACGTAGCTGGTGGCTAACATGTAAAAAAGAGAGTTGAAGTAAAGTACCATTTTGACCGCGTTTTTGCGGATCAACACTCGCAGCTGCAACCAATTGGCCTTGTTTAAAAACGCCCCAGAAAGGCGCCCCTCGGTCAAAACTTTCAAGTAAAACAGGAGTGTAATGCTCTGCTTCACCTTCTGGCCAACCTTTCATATCAAAGCGTTGTTCTGATAAATGCAACGTTCCTTCTTTTAATACATATAGCTTTTCAATAAGCTCAGTTCTATCAATTTCCCACACTTGTGGAATTTCATTTCTTGTTAATTGACGAATATTGTTTTTCATTATTAAAGATTAACCTGTTCTGATGATGATTCACTTCGTTCTAATGCGTGATAAGCCACCGCACAGAATAAGGAATTCAACCGTTTCATATCACCGAGCAAACTGGTATGCAGAGAACTGGTTTCAATACTTTGCATATTATGCAAATGAAGACGTTCTACATGAGCAAACGAGTAACGCTGGTTGAGTAAACGGAAACGATGTTTTGCTCGACGTAATTTACGAGCATGTTCCATATTGCCGGAAACAAATACCGACATCGCCAGATTCAGATTACTTTGCAGACGCTCAAGGAGTGTCTGTAATTCACGACGTCCTTCCTCCGATAAAAATAAGTGATGATTTAAACCTTTACTCACCACTTCAGCCGACATACGTGCAATGATAGCGGATGATTGTTGTAAATTCATCGCTGTATCAATAATTTCAGCCCAACGTCGGGAATCTTCGGTCCCTAGATCATGCTGTTGAATTTGTGCCATATATAATTTAATGCTGCTGTGGAGTAATTCTACCTCTTCTTCTAACTGGCTAATTTCCCTTTTTTGCTGACGATCGCCTTCCATTAATGCAGTAAAACGTTGCAGCATTTGTTCTATAACATCACCTAATCGTAGCGATTCTCTAACCGCATTGGCAATTGCCAACGAAGGTGTATCAATAGCAGATTGATCTAAATATCGCGGTGCCATATCAGATTCAGTGGCCGGTAATTCAGGAATAAGTCTCTGACATAATTTTGCCATTATGCCGACAAAAGGGATCATCAAAATACAGCGAACAAGATTATAAATAACATGAAAATAGATAACGACTTCAGCCGCTGAAAATCCATATTGCTGAATTTTATTTGCAATGATGGTTATCCAAGGTAAAACTAATAGCGCACCAATCAATTTAAAAAATAGACTTCCTAGTACTACTTGGCGTGAAACAACACTTTGCCCTCGACTACTCATTAACGCCAAAAAACCACTACCAATATTAGAACCAATAACAATGCATAAACTGATGTATAAAGGCATTAGCCCAGTTGCACTCAGTGTCGCTGTTAATAACACTGCGGCAAGGCTTGAGTAACTTACCATCGCAAATAAAGCACCCACAAGAAGTGCTAACACGGTATCTCCACTTAATGAAGTAAAGATAGCTTGTATCGCGCTAGCATGGGTAACTGGCTCTGCAGAAGTGACTATCAGTTGTAAGGCTAAAATAATTAAACCAAGGCCAATTCCTACACGCCCTAATTGTCCGACACGCTCTTTTTTACGGCTTAGGAAAGTGATCACCCCGACAAGAATAAGTAGTGGAGATAACCAAGCGAGATCAAAGGTTAGCACTCGCGCCATAAGTGCAGTACCCACATCTGCACCTAACATAATAACCAGTGCCGGTGTAATCGAAATCAGCCCTTGCGTCACAAAAGAGATAACCAAAAGTGCCGTCGCATTGCTGCTTTGGACTAATGCCGTTACCCCCACACCCGCAAGGAAGGCGTTGGATTTTTTATTAATACTTTTACCTAAAACTCGGCGTAAATCAGAACCAAAGACACGCATAATGCCTGTACGAACAATATGTGTTCCCCAGACAAGAAGCGCGACTGATGAGAGTAAATGAAGCAGTGTCAGCATAGAAAGAATAACCTTATTTTTATCGTTGTTTGTTTGACTCTGTTCTCCTTCAATCTCATAAAAAAGAGAAAGACCACGAGCAGATAATCTATCTGAGAAAAGATTTTTACGGGTAATGCCTTAATAACGTGAAGCGTTATTAGACAAAAAGATATTGCAACTTAAGTACAATAATCAATGGAGAAGTTGAGAATATTACATAGATTAATTTGTAAATTCTGTTAATTATAGCAGAGAATGTGTAACTTTCAAAATCAGCCTGTAAATAACCTATTGATTTATTATCATTTTATTTTAAATGGACTAAATTATTAATAAAAAAACGCGACCAGAGGGTATCTCTCTAAGTCGCGCGAAAATACAACAATTTAGTAAGGCAATTCGACTACAAGTTCAGACAGACTATAAATTCAACTTAAATTTACTTCAGACCCATCGCATCACGCATTGTGAAGAACAAATCTGTTTGGTCAGTTAACCCAACCACATTGGCAGCGTGTGGACCATAAGCGGCAACGCGTAACTGAGCCCCTGTATGTTCTTGGGATTCTTCTTCTGAGTTACCATAATTCACCACCATTACTGCACCATCTTTCGTAATAAGCGCTTGTGTTAATCCACTTGATTTCACATCCGCTTCAATAATTTGGCTTGAATGGGCATGATCAGCAGTCACGATAATCAGGGTGTCTCCGTTTTGCTTAGCGAAATCTAAGCCAATTTGTACAGCTTCATCTAACGCAACAGTTTCACCGATTTGTCCGCAAGGATTAGCATTATGATCTTGCTTATCAATAGAGGCACTTTCGACTTGTAAGAAGAAACCTTTTTCATTGGTCTTCAATAAGTCGATCGCTTTTTTGGTCATTTGTGCCAGTGTTGGCGCATTTGGATCGAGTTTAGAGTTAGGTTTGCACTCTAAAGGTGGATTGTTCAAATTACCATGATATGTCGCTTTAGGGCCTTCCCACGCCACAGCCATATTTCCCTCATGGAACAAACCTAATACCGGTTTATCTTGGTTCGCAAGCGTAATCGCTTCTAGCGATTTTGCATCCTTCACGATTTGATAACCACGTTCAATCGCTTGCTGTTCTAACGTTTTACCTTTGTACTCACCCGCAGCCGCAGTTTGAGCAAAACTTTTCGCTCCGCCCCCTAATGTAACGTCTGCACGAGTGACTAAAAGTTGCTCAGAGATAGAGCCTCTACCGCCATTTTCTAATGCGTTTGTTGAGCATTTTTCTAAAGTCTCAACGGGGCCATAGCATTTACGTCCTGTCACATGCGAAAACAGCGCCGCTGGTGTCGCATCTTGAATTTCCGATGTCGTCACGTTCCCTGTTGCCTTTCCATTGGCTTTTGCTAATTCCAAAATAGTTTGGTGATCCTTACCAAACACATCAATTCCTAATGCACCATTATAGGTTTTCACACCTGAAGCCCATGCTGTTGCAGAGGCGGCAGAGTCTGTTACATAGTTAGGTTTTTGTGTTTTTCTATCTAAGGCATAGTGTGTGTATTGACCCGTAATAGGTAAGGCATCGATACCTTTAAAGAAACCACCTGCACCTTCTGCGTAGTTACGTGCAACAGTGATTTCAGAATCCCCCATACCATCACCAATAAAGAGGATCACATTTTTCGCTTGGTTATTATGTAAAGCTGCTTTTAATGCCTCAGTTTGATCCTGAGTCATACGGCGAGCACCGCCAAATTCCGTGATATTACCTTTTGCTGCGCGATCTTGCGCCAAAATGGCATCAGCAGCAACGGGAGCAGCAAAAGAAGAGAAACTCGCGCCAGCCAATAGTGTTGTTACAATAACGGATAGAATAGAACGTTGGTAACGATGAGACATAGCTTTTTCCTTGCACTCTAAAGTAAAAAAACAGGGTTAATGTTTTAAGTCAGGAAAAGCTTACGGCAGTTAAATGACAGAGAAATGAAGAGTAAAAGCGATTTCGATGACAGCTTTATGACAAGTTGATGACAAAATAAAAAGCTTATACCGCTAATACAGGTATAAGCCTCTGTTTTATTAAAGCATATCGTTAAGGTGGGATCTTAAACTAGTCATTCTCTTGAGTTAATGCTTTAGCCCCCAAATACAGGGTTTCACACCAAGAAATATAATCATGCCCACTGGCCATTTCGAGCGATTTAACCGGATAGCCTTTTTGCTCTAAAACCTGTTTAAGATGACGATTATTATTTAAAATTCCGCCTTTATCACCACGGCTTTCAAATAACCCAGCCTCTAAGAAAAACTGTAATGGTTTTTTATCTGCTTGCTCAAATTGTCGAATAAGCCATTCAGGCTCTTCATTTTCAGGTGCCCACCAATAAGAGCCGGACATACTAAGCACTTTACCAAAACGATCAGGGCGATTAAATGCGACCCATGAAGATGCTAACCCGCCATAACTCGAGCCTGATACTATCGTTTCTTCTCCAGATACGTGAATACCTTTCTCTTTTTCTAACCAAACAAATAATTCATCTGCTAAGAAACGGTAAAAATCAGGGTTTGGTGGTAATTCAACACTACGGCGATCGCTATCAATGCTATCAACAAATAAGATCATCATAGGTGCCAATTTACCTTCCTCGATCTGTTTATCAAAAAACCGATCAATTCCATATTGGCGACGATAAGTTTGACCATCAAATAAGACCAAGATCCGTGGTGCTTCCATTTTTTGAGCTGGCAGATAAAGGGCAATTTCACGATCATTATTTAAGATCTCACTGTGAAAACGAACAATCTCCGTCTTGCCTTTCATTGTTCTATCAAGAATATAAGGTAATTGGCATTCACGTTTATTGTCTAACGACAATAACGAAAAGTGATTATAGATATCCTCAGATTGACTTGGAGAGTTTTGGGAATTAAATGGATCGGCCTGTGCTGTGGTTAAAATTGCGCGACGTTGCTCAAATGGCGCTGAATTTTCAATAATAGGTACATCAGGCGCTAACTTATATTGCATTAATGTATCGTTAGGCACGATATAACTACGATACCAAATATCACTATTGGCTAAATGCGTTAATGGATCATGATTACCATCGGGAGATCCCAACAAATAGACATTTTTTTTTGCGCCTCGCCATAAAAAAGTCACTCGCTTTTTATCATTATCATAAGGCTCAATCAGAGGAGCACCTTCCTGATGTATTTGTTGCCAAAATACCTGAATATTTTGTTGATCAAGTTGTTTGGCGAGTGTTTGTAAACGGGGGCTTGTTGGCGTAATACCAGCATCTTTATCTAACGGTTGATAAGGCTGTGTTGTTAGCGTGAATTGCCACTGTTTTTTAGCTTCACCTTGTGCAACCAATTGATAATTCGCAGTTTCAGGTAATAAAAAGCGTACTTTCTGTTGTCCATCAGCAGGAATATCTTTTAATAAACTACGAATATGAGTGCCGTCTTGTTTCTCTAACCGTAGATTTTGTATCCCTTTTACGTTTAATTCAACATAACGTTGGCTTTCTAAATGAGTGGTAAAACACAACGTATTGTTGTTATCAAACTGACCTGTCATTTCTTTATTTTCAGTTACGGCTAAGCAACTTGCAAAGCTGGGAAAAGAGGCCATCAATGCACATATCATCAGAGGAATTCTCACTTTATTTCTCATTATTAACTATTGCGAGAGATAATAGTAATGATAATTGTTATCAATTCAATGAAAATTAAGCGTGTACAAATTTAAAATCAATTTAGCACCTCAGTAAAAAATAATAAAAATCTCCTCAATCATTTTGGTTATTGAGGAGATTTTATTTCTAAGTTAATTAACGTTAAAACGCCCCCATTAACGCTCTTCTAATGGATAGCTACGGAAGCTCCATAATCCTAATGCTTTTAAGCCATCACGATAGATACCTTGTATATCTGATTTACTTGCCTTTTGTAATTCAGCTAATGGCTTATCCGGTGCAACAACAGTTAGATAAGTAATGTCACTTGGGCCACTTTGCCAGCTTGCAAGCGTGAAAATCGCATCAGCTCGACGAACATGACTACCAGAGCTAATAATAACGGCTGTTTTAATACGATGTTTGGTTAAGGCATAGCGGCTAAATAACGCATTCTCGACCGTTGTACGCGCGTAGTTCTCTTGGAAAATACGCTCTGGTGCAATACCGTTTTTCACCAGCCAATCCGCCATTAATTTACCTTCTGTTTGGTGTGCTTTAGGCACGCCACCTGTCACAACAATCATTGCTTCAGGCAATTGCTTAGCGACTTCTAAGGTTTTATTTAGACGCTCAATTAAGATTTTGTTCATTGTACCATCAGGGTTTAATGCATAACCCAATGTCACAATCGCGTTATTATCTTTAGTCTTATTCAGTTTTGCCAAATCTGTCTGCGTTAATTTATCACTTAACGGCATGGTACTTACACGATCAATTTGTGCAAAGAAGCGACTAATTTCTTCAGCTTTAGCTGGGTTTAATGATTTTAATTTAGCGAAATACGCTTCGCTCTCTTTGTCTTGGCCTTCAAAACGAGTCCATGAAGTGACGTAAATTAATGCATCAATATCATCCGGAGCTGCTTCTAAAATCTGTTTATAAATCGTAATTGCGCGAGGAACATCATTGTTATAGATATAAGCGCTGGCAGTACTAAATAATAAATCAAGGCGGTAAGGTTCTAATTTATAAGCTTGCTGCAGTTTTTGCGCCACAATTTCCATATTAGATGGCAGTTTTCCCGTAAATCCAGCATCAGAGACACGCGCAGGTGACTTAAAGGCATCTAATGCATCTTGGATCAAACTATCAACCGTTTGGCGCTGAGAGACATACTGTTGATAGCTATTATCTGGCTGATGAACTTTTTGATAAGCCAATGCATTGGATGAAACGGTAAAACCTAAAGCAGCAATCGCTAACGAAATGACAGTTTTCTTGATATGAAGTGAAACACGGGAAGGTTGCGCCATTATCTTGTCCTTTTACGAAAAATAGTCTGCTTCTTCATCTGAGCGAATGAAGATAGAGAGTGTGATTCCTCACACCTAATGGCAAAAGAAATACACACCGATAAATCTATACCTGTTATCTATAATAGAGATCCCCACATTAATTTTCAGTAACCTTTTTCACCTTATTGAAAAAAATAGCATTATTACGTAGATAGCTTATTTGACAGATTTTTTTATGTATTTTTATCTTTTGGTGGATGATTTTGTTCTGACAGGGCATCAGTGATAAAGAATAATAAAAGGGATTTACTCTGAGAGGAAAGCATGGAGTTTTGAGATCAGCGATTATTTTTATTCTAAAATGTAAAAACGCCCCTTAAGGCGTTTTATATTTATGTTTTTACTCAATATGCTTTGATTGCATCATCAATAATTCTCTGACTAATTCAACACAACTTAAGAAGCGTTCGTCATAATCAGGGGAGTTAACTTTAATATACTCAATATTGTTTTTATCGAGCATTTCCATGAGTAAGGTTTGGAAACGACGGCGATCTTTATCGCTACCTAAACTACGCAAACCATCGGCTACCCACGGTGTGTTATTTTCTAACAAGATAACTAAATCAAAACGGTATTCATCAATCAGAGCTTGAACAAAAGGGTGCTCTTTACCTTCATAACGTAAACAAAATGCCTGTGTCGTGACAAAATCCGTATCAACAAAAGCGACTTTATTTGCATATTTAACAGCAAAATCAATATATTGAGCATGCCCTAATGCAATTTTATCGTAGTCGGAATATTGTAATGCCATTTCATCACCACCAAGGTGAGAAAACACATAATCACGACCATATTCCCATGCACTCGTCGTATTGAAAATATTGGCAAGCTTATTCACTAACGTTGATTTACCGCTGGATTCACCACCCAAAATCGCCACTGTACGCACGAAGAAAGGCTTTACTTCTGTTGGAATATATTCCCAATATTTAAAAGGGGCTTGGCGAATTTGACTACCACTGATATTCATAAATGAACGTTCGGGATCAATCAGAACCGTTTCAATATCCAAGAAAGCATTATATTGATCCGCATCTTCTCGTTCACTGGTATAGATAAAATCAGGGGTTATCTGCTTTTCACGCAAAAATGTTTTGATCCCTTCACTCCACATTTCCCAGCCATGAGGCTGTGGCTCTATACCGTGTTCATCAAACTCATGAATACGAATATTTTTTTGATATTTAAAGGTTTGTAATAACCAGCGCAATCTATCACTGACCGTCGGTTGCTGAGACATCGCACTATTAATAAATAGATTTTTATCACGAGGCTCGTCATGACATAAAATGACATGCAATTCATCGACTTGACTACAAGCCCTTTGAATTAAATAAATATGTCCGGTGTGAAGAGGGTAAAATTTGCCAAAAATCACACCAATAGTTTTCTTTTTCACTGGGTATTCTAACCCTAAAAATTGGTGTAATGCCGACATCTTTTTAGCACTGGGACTCTTGATTTTATTATTAATCAATTGGCTAAGATAGCCTTTCGTCATATCACTTTCATCAGCAACTTGTTGTAAAGTATATCCATTTTTTCTGATAGCCTGTTTGATATAATCAAAAGAACCCATACTTTTCTCCTTTAGAAATCTTCCAAATCATCAAGGACAGATAACGCATCTGACAGCTTCTTCACACCATACACTTTCATATCAGGCGGATTCTTTTTCGGCATATTTGCACTCGGTACAATAGCCCGTTTAAATCCATGTTTTGCTGCTTCTGCAATACGCTCTTGCCCACTCGGTACAGGTCGAATTTCTCCCGCAAGCCCTACTTCACCAAATATCACTAAATCACGTGGTAAAGGACGATTACGAAAACTTGATACTAATGATAATAACAAGGCTAAATCTGCACTGGTTTCTGTGACTTTTACTCCACCAACTACATTCACAAAAACGTCTTGATCAGACATTTGTAACCCGCCATGACGATGTAAAACAGCAAGTAGAATTGCAAGTCGATTTTGTTCTAATCCCACCGCAACACGACGTGGATTGGACAACATTGAGTGGTCAACTAATGCTTGGATCTCCACCAGTAAAGGTCTTGTACCTTCCCACACCACCATCACAGAACTGCCTGAAGTAATTTCATCACCTCGACTTAAAAAGATAGCAGAGGGATTACTCACCTCTCGCAATCCTTGCTCTGTCATGGCAAAAACGCCTAATTCATTAACGGCGCCAAAACGGTTTTTATGGCTACGTAAAGTACGAAAACGAGAGTCTGTTTCACCATCTAACATAACTGAGCAGTCGATGCAGTGTTCCAATACTTTAGGCCCTGCTAATGTGCCATCTTTTGTCACATGACCTACCATAATAATGGCAACATCATTAGTTTTAGCAAAACGAGTCAGATAAGCGGCTGTTTCACGGACTTGAGCAACACTGCCCGGTGAAGATTGAATATCCGCCATATGCATCACTTGAATAGAGTCAATCACCATTAATTTAGGTTGTTCTTGTGAGGCAATTAAACAAATCTGTTCAATACTGGTTTCTGACAACATATTCAGTTCTGCTGTCGGTAAACCTAATCGATGAGCGCGCATAGCGACTTGTTGTAGCGACTCTTCACCCGTGACATATAACGTTTTCATTTCTGTGGCTAAACGACACATGGTTTGTAGCAATAAGGTACTTTTACCTGCGCCGGGACTTCCCCCGATTAAAATGGCACTTCCGGGAACAACGCCACCGCCTAGTACGCGGTCAAACTCTTTAAATCCAGTGGAGAATCGAGGTAACGCTTCAAGGCTAATCTCCGATAGCTTTTGAACACGGCTAACACCTTTTGCATCACCTGCAAATCCACTAAAACGGTCGTTGCGGGAAGAAGGGGCTGCGGCAAGGCGCACTTCTGTAATTGTATTCCATGCATGACAAGCAGAACATTGTCCCTGCCAGCGAGGGTAATCTGCCCCACATTCGTTACATACAAAGGCTCTTTTTGCTGCTTTTGCCACACTTCTCTCCCAACAATAACTATTTTAGAAAAACGCCTTTAGCGCTCTTCGTGTTTTAAACCACCACTTAAAATGCACAATACACCCATTAGATCAGCGTGACGAATCGCTACTTTCGCCTGAGCATATACTTTAGGTTTTGCATGATAAGCAATGCCAAGTCCTGCTTTTCTCAACATTTTAAGATCGTTTGCACCATCCCCAATGGCAATTGTTTGCTCTATTGGGATCTCTAAATCCTTAGCTAAACGTGCAAGGACTTGTGCTTTATATTTCGCATCAACAATAGGGCCTTTAACTTTACCCGTTAGTTTGCCATCTTTAATTTCAAGATGATTAGCAACAGCAGCCACTAAACGTAATTTTTGTTTTAAGTTATCAGCAAAATAAGTAAAACCGCCAGATGCAATAGCAATATGCCAATCCATTGCCTGAAGTTTTCGAACTAGACTCGTTAACCCCGGCATAAGAGGCAGATCATCCATCACTTTTTGTAAAATAGAAGCATCAGCACCTTTAAGTTCAGCAACACGCAATTTTAAGCTTTCACTAAAATCCATTTCACCTTGCATTGCTCGCTCTGTTATCGCAGCAACTTTATCACCTACTCCAGCAAGTTTGGCGATTTCATCAATACATTCAATTTGAATTGCCGTTGAATCCATATCCATCACTAAAAGCCCAGGAGAACGTAAACGAGGAATTTCACCTAGTGGAACGACATCTAGGCCACATTCATCGGATAAACGGCGGATCCGGCGAGTTAGGCTACCTGCAATACGCACAACTTGGTAATCATCAATGCGCCATGAAGAAACGACTACGATTGCCACACCTAATTTATGTTGGAACTCGCTTATTCTTTTTTTATCAAGTTCACGTCCATAAAGTAACCATCCACTATCGCCAGCACGGTAATCTAGTGGCATTACCTCTTCACCACTGAGTGATAACGGCAGACCTGGCCATTTACGGATTTCATCCGGTAAATAGCAATAGGTCAGACTATTTGACATACTTATTCTCCTGTTTTCCCCTGTCTGAACAAAATAATCGTTATTCAGCCTATTCTATCTCTGGCTCATCTGGCAACATGCACATACTTGCTTACGCAAAAGGATGAACATGCTTAAAGACAAACTAAAATTCAAACTACAAAAAACGGCGATTATACTGATTTGTATCGCACTATTGGCATTTCTTATGCAAGGCGCGTCTTATTTTAGCCGTGCAAATCAGCACGCCCGTATTACTCAGTTTGAAGAGCTTGCAAAAACGCTGGCAGAACAAGTTGCGTTCTCTTTATCCACTTATATAGATGACAGTAGCAAAGATAACGTAAATCCCCTCATTATGGCTAATTTAAATCATCTGACTCACGATAGTCGGGTGCTTGATGCCAGTCTTTATTTAGAAGATGGTACACAAATAGCGCATAGTGGTGAAAATATCACTGTTAAAGAGCGATTGGCACTAGAAGGGCAAAAAAATGGTGGTTCTTTTAATCACCAACTCGTTGTGCCTGTGCCGGGGAAAGATAAACCAAAAGGCTTTTTAAGGCTTACGCTGGATACTCATCAGCTTGTCACTGAATCAAGCCAAGTCGATAACACAACAAATTTATTACGTGTCATGTTATTAGTAGCGCTTGCAATTGGCTTTTTGCTTTCTCATAACCTTCTTCAACTAACTCCCGTTCATTGGCAACAATCTCCTTATTTATTAACCGCCAATTTACCGCCTCGTACTGAAAAAGAAGAGACTGAAGAAAACGAGAGTAATGAAGAAAAAGGATCTACTGAAGAAAATAACGACGCGGAGAATAAAATAGAGAAGCCATAATTTTTATTCTATTGAGATGTCACAAAGTGGGTTGAGTTATTCATTAGCTGAACTCACTTTTTTATTTCTAGTTAACTATAATTTAAATTAGATATATCTAATTTATACGTATTTTCGTGCTATTTCCTTAATCTTTAAAGGGGTTTTGTTTAAAGTCACGGTAAATTCTCACTAAGTCATTAACCTAAAAAGATAGGTTTTAAATCTTTTTCTGGCTCTTTGAGTACTGAGGTGGTTATGACTGAACAATCTGTTATCCAACGTTGTCAACAAATCGTAGAAAACCCAACCCTTTCCCCTGAACAAAAACGTCATTTTCTCGCTTTAGAAGCTGAAAATATGTTGCCTTACCCCTCACTTCCTGAGGATGCTGCTAAAGCGCTTAATGAACGGGTTATCTGTGATATGTATGAAGGTCACGCCCCTTATAAACCGCGTTATGTCTTGCCTGATTATGCGAAGTTTTTATCACAAGGCTCTCGCTATTTAGAACTAGAACCTGCGCAAGATTTTGATGATGCCTTAAACATGCTGACTATTCTTTATCATCATGTTCCTTCTGTAACCTCTATGCCTGTTTATTTAGGCCGCATTGATAAAATCTTACTGCCTTATGTTGGTGAACTGACTGAAGAACAGCTTTACCCTAAATTAAAACGCTTCTGGCGCTATCTTGATAGAACGCTACCAGATGCCTTTATGCACGCCAATATTGGCCCAGAAGACTCTGTTCTTACACGTCTAATTCTTAAAGTAGATGTTGATCTTCAGCAAGTTGCCCCTAATCTCACGTTTATTTATGATGCGAAATCAACGCCTGCTGATTTACTTCACCAAGCTATCACCAATATTTGCCACAGTAGTAAACCCCATATTGCTAATGGTACATTGCAAGATGCGGTATTTGGCAAAGATGAATACGGAATTGTGAGTTGTTATAACTCTCTGCCTCAAAGTGGTGGTGGTAGCACCTTAGTGCGTATAAACCTCAAAGAGGTTGCACAACGTAGCCAAAATAGCTCTGATTTTCTTAATAATGTATTGCCTTTTTATATGCAAAAACAGATTGAGATCATTGATGCTCGTTGTGAGTTTCTCTATGAAAAATCTAACTTCTTTAAACAGAGTTTCTTAGTTGAAGAAGGATTGATCTCACCTGATCGTTTTGCCCCTATGTTTGGTATTTATGGCATGGCAGAAGCAGTAGCGCTTTTACTTGAAAAAGAAGGTAAAAATGTTGCTTATGGTGATAATGAATCAGCTAATAAACTTAGCTATATGATCAGTGAGAAATTGGCTCAATTTGTCACTGAAACACCTGTAAAATATGGTTGGAACCACCGAGCGATGTTACATGCTCAATCGGGTATTAGTTCTGATATTGGCACAACCCCTGCAACTCGAATTCCTTATGGTAAAGAGCCAGATCCTGTTACCCACTTAATGACCGTTGCGCCTCACCATCAATTTTATACTTCAGGGATCAGCGATATTTTAACCGTTGATGAAACCATCAAACAAAACCCTGATGCCCTAATGCAACTCTGCTTAGGCGCATTTTCTTCCGGATTAAGAGAATTCACTGCCAATGTGGGTGGAAATGATCTCGTCCGTGTCACAGGTTATATGGTGCGCTTATCTGATTTGAAAAAGTATAAAGAAGAAGGCTCTCGTCTTAATACCACTTGGTTAGGTGATGAAGCTACTGCAAATTGTCATATTGCTGAACGAAAACCACGAGTTATCAGTCATGAACAGCAGATGCGCTTCGATAAATAAGATACTCCCCTTCTCTTGTGTTGATGGCCCAGGCAATCGTCTGGCCATCTTTCTACAAGGATGTAATCTGCGGTGCAAAAATTGCCACAATCCCTACACAATGGGGATCTGTGACAATTGTGGTGACTGCATTCCGACTTGTCCACAGCAAGCGCTTTCATTGCAGAATGGTGTCATAAGTTGGAATAGCACCAGTTGTGAACAATGTGACACCTGCATTCAGCAATGCCCACGTCAATCAAGCCCAATGACCTTAACTTATACCGTTGATGAGTTAATGGCTATTACACGCAAATATGCAGCATTTATTAATGGTGTAACAGTCAGTGGTGGAGAATCTACATTACAACTTCCTTTTTTAATTGATTATTTTAAGGCAATCAAAGAGGCCCCTGATCTCAAACATTTGACGTGTTTAATTGATAGTAATGGCACGCTTTCACTTAATGGCTGGCAAAAAATTTCATCTTTTATGGATGGAGCCATGATTGATTTAAAAAGCTGGAATGAAGATACCCATATTTATTTAACTGGAAGAGGTAATCATCGAATTAAAGAATCAATCAAATGGTTAGCTAATAATAATTTACTTACAGAATTACGTCTTTTATATATTCCAGAAAAAACCGATTATTTAGAAAATATTGAATTACTTTCCCAGTTTATTAATTCACTTGGTGAATCTGTATTAATCCGTATTAATGCATTTCATCAACATGGTGTTTATGGTGAGGCAAGCAATTGGCGTGCAACTTCTCAAAAAGAAGTTATTAATTTAATGAATGAATTCAAAGCTAGAAATATTAATTCAATTAAAATACCAAATATTTATTAAAATATAATAAACCAACCATATTAGACACTGTAATTTATATAAACTTATCTGTTTGACTTTAATTAAAACAGAAGATAACCTCATTTAGAAAATCTCTTTATGGGCTCCTGCTATGAAAATAAAACACAAATCAATATTATTGATAACATATTCAATATATATATTTCCAATTAATTCCCATGCTAACTATAATATAAAAGATATAAGTCATTCAATTTACAAACCCTTTAGTATTTCAAATAATGCGAACCAATACTATCAACTTCGCGGGAAGAAACATGAAGATATTAAACATAAGCATGGTAAAATATTAGATAAAACTAATTATAATCAATATCTATCTACTCCTTTTGGAAGTGTCTATTATTATACTGCCATAAATAAAGATACGCTTTTGCAATATAATACAGTTGCAGATAATTTAAATAGTGAAATAAAAAAAGAGATACCTAGTTACGATATAAGGAAATTATTATCATTTAATGAAAACTTCCTTCCAAGTGAATTATTTGTCAGCACAGATGGCGGTATAACTCGGAATGAAGTGAATAAAGAAAGTGATAAACGATTAGACACCCTTTATCTAGATAAAATCTCTCATAATGGTGAAATTATCGTTGGTTATACAACAGAGTCTAAGTCAATATTAACTAAGATGATTAATGACAAGAATATTTCATTAACAACAAATAATTGTTCTGGTTATTCTCAATGCAATGCTTTTATCTACAATAGAATAAATAATATATTTACCCTATTAGATAATAATATAACTATTCATCATCTTACTAAAGATGGTAAATTTATTTTGTACTCTCCAACAATAGCAAAAGAAAAAAATATATATACGATATAGTTAAAAAAGAAAAATTTAATCTTAACATTGAAAATATTAATAATTATTTACCAGAGCATCCCGAAAAAGACATTTTACTTTTAGCAATAACCGCTCCTCCATTTTTAGATAAAATAAAGAAAAGAAATGTCGATATCCAGAAAGTAAGTGATAATGCTCAAGTGATTATTGGCCAACTCGATAGAAATCTATCTAAAAAACAACTCATTAATGCTGAATATCCTAAAATAGCGTTTATTACTAAAAGAGAAGGTCCAATAAAAGAAGTGAGTTACTCTGATTTTGGTTCATCTAAGCTCACAGCTCTTTCAGAAAATGGCAATTATAGTGTTGGTTGGGGTGAAATTTGGCATGATGATTATGAAATAAAACTACCTTATGGCATAAAAAAATCCTCTTCACTTTTTAGCCATGCATTACTCTATGATTTTTCAAAAAATAATCTTAAAAACATAGGCAATCTTTCTGAAAAGGCAGGTGAAACACAATTTAGAAATGCAAGAGCTATGGATATCTCAGCTGATGGCCAATATATCGTAGGATGGTCTGAAACGGATCATTATAATCACGATACAATCCCAAAGGATCCATCAAAAAGAGGTCCAGAAGCGTTTATTATGTTTCATCGTCATGGCTTTCTTTACTTAAATGAAAAAATGTACGATTTAGGAACCCTTGACGAAGGTAATGATTCTGAAGCTCATTCAATTACTGATGATGGAAGAATTATTTATGGTTTATCTACTGATAAACATAATAATTGGCGTCAAGTCATTTGGAAAAATAATGAAATCAGTAATGAATATTTTAATAATGAAAAACAAAAACTTGCTGATGAAGCCAAAGAAAAGCAACGTTTGGCTGACGAAGCCAAAGAAAAACAACGTTTGGCTGATGAAGCCAAAGAAAAGCAACGTTTAGCTGATGAAGCCAAAGAAAAACAACGTTTGGCTGATGAAGCCAAAGAAAAGCAACGTTTGGCCGAAGAAGCCAAAGAGAAGCAACGTTTGGCTGATGAAGCCAAAGAAAAGCAACGTTTGGCTGATGAAGCCAAAGAAAAACAACGTTTGGCTGACGAAGCCAAAGAAAAACAACGTTTGGCTGACGAAGCCAAAGAAAAACAACGTTTGGCTGACGAAGCCAGAGAAAAACAACGTTTGGCCGAAGAAGCCAAAGAAAAACAACGTTTGGCTGATGAAGCCAGAGAAAAACAACGTTTGGCTGATGAAGCCAAAGAACAACAACGTTTGGCTGATGAAGCCAGAGAAAAACAACGTTTGGCTGATGAAGCCAAAGAACAGCAACGTTTGGCTGATGAAGCCAAAGAAAAACAACGTTTGGCTGATGAAGCCAAAGAAAAGCAACGTTTGGCCGAAGAAGCCAAAGAGAAGCAACGTTTGGCTGATGAAGCCAAAGAAAAGCAACGTTTGGCTAATGAAGCTAAAGAAAAGCAACGTTTAGCCGAAGAAGCGAAAACTCAAGAAGAATCTAAGCGCATTGCCGAAGAAAAAGCCAAAGAACTGATCCCAGTAGAAGATGAATTAGAACTACGAGCAAAAGAAAAAGAAATAACAAAACCATCGATCATTATCAGCAAACCTATCGACATTGAAAGCACTTATAAATCAATGCAATTAATGGCTGAAAATGGCTATAAGCTTATAGATATGCAACAAGGTCAATTGCGTTACCTAGCTTCTGCAACTTGCTCTGTAGGTACTGAAAAAACGTGTATTAGTGGTTTTACACACTATCAAAATGTAAATAAAGCCAATGCAACACAAACTGGATTAAGTGGTGCTTATCGTTTTGATATTAATCATATTCCATTAGTTGTAGGGCTTGCCATTGATACTGATGTCTATTCTTCATTACCTAAAGGTTATCAATATCAAGGCTATGCATTACCTTTAATTGGTTTTAGTTTAGATTTAATGCCATCACTCAATACTGAGTTAAACAGTAATGCACTGCATCTTTCTTTAAAAGGTGCTTATTTAAATCGTAAAGTTTCTATTGAAAGACAAGCATTAGCAAATACTGAATCAGGTAAAGGTAACGCTAGGATTTCTGGCTACCACATTGATTTACAAACTTATTATCCTTATTCACTATCTGATGATTTACTGATAACTCCGTTTGCAGGACTTACTTTTAATCAAATCTCACGTTCAGCTTACAGTGAAACTCAAAATGCCCAAATTGCAGCACACTATGATGCCCTCAAAACGTATTCATTATTAGCCAAAATAGGATTGGGTATAGAGCATTTATTAGGTTCTTCTTTCATACTTAATACAAAAGCAGGCTTACTGTGGAACTTATCGCATTATCAAGGAGATTTCCGTAGTCATATTGATTACTTAGGTCAACAACAAATTGATTATTCAGAGAATAAAAAGCCGTTAAAACAACGCCCATTTGTTCATATTGGACTAACGTATCAAGTGGATAAACACTCATCTATTGGTACTAAAGCAAATTGGGAAATGACTACATATCGTAATCACGATATGCAATTTGGTATTGACTACACTTATCGCTTCTAATTCATTATTGTTATATTTGGGGTTAATTTTAGCTGTATTATTTGGCTTCCTATAAAAATATAGGAAGCCCTTTTTATTAGCTGATTGAAGAATTCAAATTTGAAATAATAGAATTGTTTTTTTCTTCATTAATCCACCACACCTTCGTCGATACTTTTTCAAGTAGAGCTTTATTGTGGCTAAAAATAATCAAACTTAAAGGACGCTTCTGACTTTCATCAATCAATACCTGCCAAATATCTGCTTGAATTTGTGCGTCTAACTGTGCGGTCACTTCATCAGCAATCAATATTTGGGTACGAGGATCTAACGCCCGTAATAACGCAATACGCGCAAGTTCTCCACCAGATAATTCATTAGGTCTACGCGTTAACCACTCTTGTTTGATCCTGAGTTTTTCGAGCCAGCTTTCATTTGGCGACCAAGCGTCATAAACACTATCCCCTGTTGTTCGAAAGGGGTTAAAACATTTATCAGGGTGTTGAGGAACTAACTGAATAGGACAATAGCCTTTCTTAGACAACGGTTTGCCATTAACCAGAATTGAACCTTGAGTGGGGTTTTGCCACTGTGCTAAAACACGACCTAATGTTGTTTTCCCAGTGCCACTTGGTGCAGAAATACCGAGTCGCTCTCCCGCATCTAACGAAAAGGAGAGATCTTGCCATAACACTTTACCTGCTTGCTCCACAGATAATTGTTTTAACTCTAAAAGTGGCATAAAGATAACTCCAGAAATCACAAATTAAACGTATAAAAATAAGACTTAAGAACTCAATATTATAATGAATTAAGTGATGCTTCTTTTGTATTTATAAATTGTTGTTCAGGTAATGCGTTCCAGAGTGTCTTTAACCATTCGCTACCTTCATGACGATTAAGCACATTAGCAGGAATGACTTCGTTAACTTCACCTTGATTAAGCACCGCTATCGTATCCGCAAATCGTGCTGCTAAAGCTAAATCATGTGTAACCCAAAGCACTGATTTACCTTGATTGCATAACTCTCTTAAATGCCCTAATAACAAACAGGCATGTTCATCATCAAGCCATGAGGTGATCTCATCAGCCAAAATATATTGTGCATTAGAGAGTGTCGCATTACAGGCCAACACACGTTTTGCCATCCCACCAGACAGTTTTGCTGGATACGTTTTTACCAAAGAGCCTGAGAGATGATAAAGCCCTAACTGTTGCACGATATCATCAGACGAGACATCTGCACCACTTAAACGCGCAGAGCGACTTAATTGATCGCCGATACAGATCAACGGATTGAGGGCACTGACACCTTGAGGAATATAACAAAAGGTATTCCCGCGATAAGCAATCAATTCTCGCTCGCTTAGTGTATGCCCATTCAATTTAATCGCACCACGAACGCGCATATTGGCAGGCAAAAGTCCTAGAGCGCTTTGTAATAACAGGCTTTTACCTTCACCACTGCCACCGACTAATGCCAGCATCTTTCCGGGTTTAATATCCAATGAGATTGATTTTAGCAACGGCTGCCAATTTCGTTTTCCTAACCAGCGAAATTGTGCAATATCAATGGAAAGCTGTTCAAAACTTAACATCCTGCCCCTCTTAACCATAACTGTTGCATTGCTTTAGCAAATTGATCGAAGATCAAAACTAAACACATCAAAATTAATCCCGGAAACACCACCATCCACCAAGAGCCTGTACTTAAATAGCGTAGCGCATCAGCCAGTAATAAGCCGAGTGAAGGCTCATGAGCAGCCTGACCAAAACCTAAAAAACTTAACGCTGCACTATGTAATACCGCATGAGGAAACATTAACAAAGTTCCTACGATCCACTGAGGTAATAACATTGGGATATAGTGTTTTTTTACGCACTCAAAAGGAGTATTACCAATACGACGCGATAACATCACATAATCAGCTTCTCTAATACGTTGGATTTCACCACGTAAAATTAAAGCCAATTTAGGCCAATGGGTTAATGCCACCGCCCAAATAACACCTTGTTGGCCACCACCTAATGTAAAACAAATTAAAATCAACAGTAATAAATGAGGTAATGCTAAAAGCGCATCAACAACACCTCTTACAAAAAAATCACAATAACGGTTAATTGAGGAGATACCAGCAAAAATTAAGGCAATTGCACCACTCACAACCGCACTCGTCACACCGATATTTAAACTACTCAACATACCTTGGAAACAACGTAGCCATAAAGAACGACCTAAGTTATCAGTCCCAAACCAATATTGATCTGATGGAGCTTGATTCCTAGCCAGAAAATCCATTGCGATATCCGTATGAGAAACAGAAAAGCCATACACCACTAACCCAATTAGCGCGAGGGCTACTAATAAAAGTCGCAACAAAGGCTTGTTCGGATCGTAAATCATGAGTCTCGCAAAATTCCTTTATTAATACGTCGCAATAGTAGATTAGAGATACTATTACCAAAGAAAATCAAAATAGTACTAAAGACAACAATGCCCATTAACAGAGGAATATCGCCTCGTAATCCAGCATCAACAGTCGCTTGCCCTAATCCAGGATAAGCAAATACTTTTTCAGCCAAAAGAGAGCCTCCAAGTAATTCACCAATTGATGCAAACTGTAAGCAAAGTGCTGGTGTAATGGCATGACGTAGAACATGAAATAGCATCATAGCCCAACCTTTATCACCTTGTGCCTTAGCAAAATGGATAAACTCACTGCCCATCACTTCAGCAACTTTCGCGCGAGTATGCAGTGCGATATTCCCAGTGCCTAATAATCCAAGCGCAATCATAGGTAAGATAAGATGAGAAAAACGCTGGCTTAATGTTGCCGTTTCGGCACTACTTCCCATCGGCCATGCACAACAAATTGGTGCCCAATGTAAGGTGACAGAAAACAGAGATAGCAGCAGTAATCCCACCCAAAACGTCGGTAATGCGGCTAATAGATAAGATAAAGTAGAGATAATTCTATCTGGCCAACGGTTAAGATATCGACCTGCGACTAATCCCATCACAACGCCAATAACACCTGAAAATACCCATGCTGAAAAAAGCAAGATAAACGAAGGTCCTGCACGTTCACGAATAACATCAATAACAGGCATGTTATACAACATGGAATAGCCAAAATCCCCTTGAATGATTTGGCTAAACCAAAGCCAAAATCGCATCCATAAAGGCTGATCAATTCCCCAACGCGCCGCAATTAAAGGATATTGCTCTGGAGGAACATTCAGTAGATCACTACCGATATAGGCCTTAATGGGATCAATCGGTGAAAAACTTAATAAAATAAAAACACCTGCTGTTGTCACCAACAGCAGGCAGAGTAATCGCAGGAAAAAACCCGCACTTTGACGTATTACTGACAAGTCCACTTCCAAGTATCTACGCTATTTAATAATGACCATGAACCATGGATTTCAGGTGTTCCTGTACCCAGATCAACACAAGGGTTAGTTAGGTAAGTATGTTGTACATTCATCAGCCAAGCCCAAGCAGCATCACCTTTTACACCAACGCCATTTTTACCATCCCATTCAACTGCTTTCCAATGAGGAACCGCTTCTTGCCATGTATGAGCATCAAGCGCAGCTTGTAGATGTTTTTCGACTTCAGGATTTTTATAATAACCCGGATTATAATAACCAACACCAGCAGCATTAGCACTGTAATGATGATAGAGCTCCATTGGATCAAGGCTGCCCCAGCCAAATAAAGTCGGATTCGAGTGCATATAACGTTCTACTGTATCCCAACTTCCTGATTTAAGATCCATTTGAATGCCAATAGGTTGCACTAACGCACGAATTGACTCAGCTAAATCACGACGAGTTGCATCACCACTGGTATACCATAAGGTCAGTTTTGCTTCTAAACCGTCTTTTTCACGAATACCGCTTTTATTCAGTTTCCAACCCGCATCTTCAAGAATTTGTTTTGCCTTTTCAATATCACCATCTTTAAATGCTGCCTCAGTTTGATCCCAAGGTAGTCCTTTTACACCGGTATACGCGGGAACCGCATAACCATCGAGGACTTGTTCTGACAGCAATTTACGGTCAAGAGCATAGTTAATGGCTTTACGGATAGCGATATCTGCGGTGATATCATTACCAATATCATAGCCTTGTGCGTTTTTCTCACCTGATTTTACCATTGGGAAAACAATACCACGGTTTTCAACACTTGGTCTTTCCCATAATTTGGTATTTGGTAAATTCTTAGCGATTGCAGCCGTTGCTGGTGGAATACGCACAATACCTAATTGCCCACTTTGAGCAGCAGCAAAGGCGGCATCTTCATCAAGGAAAACAAAAATGAGTTTTTCAAAATCGTTTTTCTGTCCTGCATAATAAGGGTTAGCTTCAACAATTAATTGCTGACCAGGTTGGAAACTGACCATGCGATAAGGACCGGCACCAATTGGCTTTTGTGCATAGGTTTTTTCATCATACTTATCAGCAGAAACAATGCCTAAAGAGCCAAGTACGTTTACAAAAGTACTTTGCGGTGCTTTTAATGTAATAGTGACATGTAAGTCATCATCTGCTTTTGCAGAAAGGAAGTTACCCATATCCACTTTACCGCCACTTGCAGCTGCATTGTTATAGGTAAAGACAATATCTTTTGCTGTAAGCGGCAGACCATCAGAGAATTTTAAATCTGGCTTTAACGTTAATTTCCATGTTTTGCCATCTTCACTTGGCTGATAGTCACTTAACATATTGCTATACCAAGAGAGATCCGCATTTTGCTTTAACAATGGGCTATGAAGAAGTAAATAGCTGCCATGACTCCAACCTAGCATTGGGTCGAACCCCTCTGTTGGCTCTTCACCAATCGCTAATTTCAACGTTTGAGCAGATGTTGCAAAAGGGACGCTTAACGCGGCTAAGCAAGTTAACGTTACTAATGATTGACGCCAACCAAACCGAATAGACATAAAACATTCTCCGATTTTTTAGATACGACTTATTACCAGTCTCTATCTATATAAGATGAAGAGGCTGAAACAAGATAAATAACAATGGTAATTATGATATTCTGTAACTAATGCAGATAAAGGCTAAACCAGTGGCATCATAATAAGTTTTTTTATTCAACTCCTCGAATAATATTCGACAGTTTATTGATTTTACATAAACTTTTATTAAGCAGTAATACTCATTATGGCAAACTTCTAGCAAGTGCACAGTATTTTTCTAATAAATAAGTTATATATTTATCATTGAATTTATTAGTGAGCATAAAACGAAATAAAGTGACTTTTTAACGAAATTAGATTATTTCATTTTATTTAATATGCACTGAAAACAAAAAAGGCACATTATTGTGCCCTCTTGTGATTATGAATTTAATATTCTTTTTAATTTAAAATAGCGTCGCCCTAAACGCCAACGCAATCTAAAACCTTTCGCATTGTTCCAAATTAATGACCATATTCCTCTATCAAAAAACTCTTTAACTATTTGTTTTTTAACTTCAATAGACTGAATAGAACCAATTGAGTGAATAATTCCTAAACCTTCTTTAGCTATTTGCCAATAACAGGCATTGATATTTTGAGACACTTCCTTATGCTTTTGATTAATAGCATCAAGCATTTCTAGTATTTTCATGTAATTATGAATTGTTCTAACATGAATAGTATCATTAGGTGTTTTATGAGAAACAGATTCAGAGTGAATGAAGTAGTCGTAGTAACGTTCATCAATATATTTAACACGTTTAGCGGTTAATAATATTTCTGTTGTCCACGGAATATCTTGATGATGTAAACCTGGCTCAAAATAATAACCATGAGCAAGTAGAAACTCACGTCGATAGATATTTAACCAAGTCACATGTAAGAATTTCTTAGAATTTAATGCCATTTCTAGCCATTGTGGCCCAGTTAACACTTCCGTAGAGCGTAATCTATTTGAAGGAAAAATAGGACGTGAAGGTCGTCCATCTGCATAGACATAATTACCATTGCAGGTTAAAACATCCAAATTATCATCCTTAGCTATATTAATCATTCTATCGTACATATTATTATGAATTACATCATCAATATCAGGAAAAACAATATATTGCCCTTTTGAAATATTAAACCCCACATTACGAGCGACAGAAACACCTTGGTTTTCCTGATCAATAATAGTGACTTGAGGAAATCTTTCTTTCCATTCTTGTAATATTTTAAGTGAGTTATCTTTAGAGCCATCGTTAACTAAAATAAGTTCCCAATTTTTCAATTTAATACATTCTAATCTATTGAAAAATTTAGATAAAAATTTATCACCATTATAAACAGCAACCACAATACTCAGTTGAGGTATAGAAGAAAACATAACCCACCTTTTATATTCTTAGCTAAGAAAAGAAGTTCCCCCTAAATAGTTAGTTTTAAAGATTAAAAAAAGAGTAATAAAACGATAAATTAATCTTAATTCATTCTTAATAAAAAATTAATTTTTAACTAACTAAAGGTGAAAAGGGCACTTAATAAGGATAAGTATAATTAACTTCTTTTTATCGCTTATGAAGAAAGGGTTAAGGCGTTTTATTTTTTAAAAGAAATAACTAAAGGAAAAATTAAGGTTAGCGCATAAAAAGCATGTTATTAGCCACAATCTTACTTCTTAATGAGTAATATAAGTGTCATTCTCGCTTATTTTTTGTAGCTAATGAGTAATATAGGTGTCATTAAATTCTTTTTTATGCTTTAATGAGTGATATAACACTCATTAAGACATGAAGGATAATTGATATGGAAAAGATAACATTACAAGCTTTTCTGAACCAAAAATGGATAGATATTGCCATTATTAATTTTCCTAAGTATGACCGTATGTTATATGCCAGTAAATATGATATTACTTATCCAATTACTGAGTTGGAGTATGAAACAAGTTATTCAATAGAGCATCTTTATCAAGATGATCAACATGCCATTTCTATTAATCATCCTGTTGAACTTTATTTTGATGATAGCGGTTCACCAAGTTGGCTTAAATTCTTAGATGATATTGTGCCTAGTGGAGCGAGTCGACGATATTGGATCCAATATCTTGATATTGCTGAACTTAGCATTGAGCAACAAAATTATGAATTACTTCATCACGGTACTATTTCTCCCATTGGAAACTTAAGAGTAAAAGAGTCATTACCCGTACCGTCTCCCTTAAATAGAAATCTTTTTTTCACTATAAATGATGTAAAAAATCGTGCGAGTGACTTTTTAGATTATGCTCAGCGTAAAGGAGCGGCTGCTGGTGGTGCAACAGGTGCTGGAGGTGAGGCCCCCAAATTATTATTAAGATGCAATGATAATGAGGAAGTTTGGATTGATACTTATCAAGACGATATATCTAATCTTGATAAACATTATTTAGTTAAATTTCCTAGAGGGAGTCGTTCAGTTGTAGATTGTAATATTTTAAGAACAGAATATCATTTTTATCATGAACTTACAGATATGGGATTCGATACGATCCCAATTAAAGATATGCGTTTAGAAGAAGGTGATAATTACCCTTCTTTATGGTTACCTCGGTTCGATATAAAAATAGAAAATAATAAAATTATTCGTTTAGCTATGGAGTCGGTCTATTCCATATTGAATAAAGCACCAGGTACAACGCTATATCATGAAACTGTTATCAAAGAATTAATAGATAAGATTAACCAAAGCAATATGGTTACTGAGTTTGGTTTTCAATTTAATACGACAAATTTTATTATCGAGTGGGTAAGGCGAGATTTATTAAATATTATTTTTGGTAATAGCGATAATCATGGGAGAAATACTTCTTTTATAAGATATAACAACGCAATTTATCTCGCACCTATTTATGATTTTGCACCGATGAAAGCAGATCCAGAAGGTATTGCTAGAACGACAAAATGGGACTCTCACAGTGAAATTGGCGGCGAGTACAATTTTATTAATATCGCAGATTCTTTATCTGATTTAATAGCACCAGAACAATTACTTAATGCATTACAAGAAACAGCACAACAATTGCTGACTTTAAAAGAAAGATTAGAAATGAGGGGTGTACCTACGCAAATTTTGACCATGCCTACATTTGGCTTTGATTTCATACCTAACAAATTAGAACGCTGGGGATTATTACCATGAACAATGTTGAAAATAAAAATCACATAGATAAATTTCCCACCAGAGCTTCTAGAAAGCATCAGTTTGTAGCAACAACTGATAGAAAACAAGTCATTAGCAAGATCATGGCACATCTGTTATTCGAAGAAATAACTCAAGGAGGAGCATTGAAAATGCTAAGGATTAAAGTTCTAGGCTTGAATCAAGATCTTTATGCAAAACTCATCAATGTTTCACGTAAAACCTTATCTGAAATAGAAAATGATAGAGGTAATTACTCTGCTGATATCATTAATAAAGTATTCAAACCTTTTGGCTTAAAAGTAGGGCTTGTTCCTTCTTCACCACATATTTTATCTTCACTATTAAAAGAACGCCGCCAAATTAATGAGTAATATAAGTGTCATTAGCGCTTATTTTTGTAGCTAATGAGTAATATAAGTGACAGTAACGAAAAACATCCGCAGAGCGGATGTTTTAGTTTTTATTTATATAAATAATCTGTGGATACTTGTTGTATTTTATTCTTCAATATCTTCTTCATCACAAACTTCAAGTTCTGGAAAGTAATTAACTCGCCAAGACTTGATCCCTTGATACACTTCATCAACGGCATTTTTTACCGCTTCGGTCATTGGATAATAGAAACCGACGAGATCGGGCTGGATCCCTAAGAAAGTGATATCTGGAATATCATCTTTTAATTGATCTATAAGAAAATTCAGCGGCATATTATGGGTGCTCATAATAAACATTTCCGCTATATAGTCAGGATCTATCACCCTAATTTCACCGGGGTTTAGACCAATATCTGCCGCATCAACAATGACAACACATTGAGGTTGTAATTCTCTTACTTGATAAGAGACATTTTCAGGTGCACTTCCCCCGTTGATAACAATCCATCCATCAATGGGATTTGCTTCCATTAACTCAGCAAGCAGAGGGCCTGCACCATCGTCGCCCATCATGCTATTGCCAACCGTTAATACCACTTTAGGTGCTGTCATTGCTTTACTCATGGTTTTCTCTTCACAATCAAATAAATAGCAGGTTCTGCGTGGATCTCACCCAGTAATTTAATCAGCGTTTGACTCCATTCACTAAAAATAGGATCGTCATTTTTGATAATAGGATCAAATGCTAACGCTAATAAGTGAGTATGCTCAGAGTTAATATTGATTTCACCAAATGTCAGCAATCCTTGCATTTTGCGTTTTGCTTCACCTTCAGGTAATAAATCAATCCATGCTTCATATTTTTCTAAAGGACAGACTAGCTCTGTTTTTAGACAATCAATCATACCCACGTGGTGACCAATCGCGAGCGAATAGTACATCACCTGTTGCGCTTGCTCAGGAATATCATCATCGCTATCAACAAACTTTTGTCTTAGTGACCAAAAGTAAACTTTAGCGTCATCAGGCATAAATTCCCCCTTGGCTTAATGAATAGACCAGACGTTTTACAATCTCTGATAAACGAGGATCGTTAGCTTGTCGTAGCCATTCATCAACACGTCCACTCACTTCTTGAATAGTGGCACCTTCTAATAAGGTAAGGAAGTGATCACTGATTTGTCTTCCTTGATAATAGCCAGCAAGACGACGTGCTTCACGCTCAATCATTACTCTAGCATCTAGAGGAATAGAAGGTAGAATTAGAGATGCTTTCTCATTTTCTACTTCAATGTGTGATTCGCCTTTTAATTTTTGGTCTAACAAACCCAATGCAACAGCAAATCCATAAATCGTCGCCGCGGGTGTTGGAGGGCAACCAGGGATCCACACATCAATAGGAACGATAGATTCACTACCGCCCCATACACAATAGAGATCGTGGAAAATACCACCACCACAGCCACAAGCGCCATAAGAGATACAGATTTTTGGATCTGGCGCTGATTCATAAGCACGTAATGCAGGTACACGCATCTGGCGCGTTACTGCGCCAGTGAATAATAAAATATCAGCGTGACGAGGCGAGGCTACCACTTTGATACCAAAACGTTCAGCATCAAAAACCGGTGTAATTGCGGAGAAAATTTCAATCTCACAACCATTACAACCACCACAGTCAACACGATAAACATAAGCTGAACGCTGAATATCTTTCAACAATGTCTGTTTTAGCTTTTGTACCTGATCATCAAGGGTGATCGGTTGGCTAACATGATGATTAATGGGAATTTCTGGTAGACTCATTTTATTGTACTCCCAATTTCGCCCACACTAATATTTTCACGGCCATCAGATAACAAGTTATGTTTACGCTTACATTCAGGGCAAGTTTCAAATTGTGGGCGCATCGCTTCAACAGTTTGCTCATCCCAACCTGATTGCACTAATAGCTCCATCGCATATTCAACTGATTTTCTAGGCGTAAATGGTTGATGGCATTCACGGCAACTCAATAATTTAAAAGTCCCTTTAATATAAAGATCTGACTTTTTAGTCACTGCCGTTTCAAACATATCGGATAAAACAATCGCTCTTGTTGGGCAAACTTCTTCACAACGGCCGCAGTAAATACAGCGACCAATGAATAATTGCCAATGACGCTCGCCTGTTTCCAAATTCGTTTCCATCGTTAACGCATTAGCAGGGCAGGCTGCGGTGCAAGCACCACAGACAATACATTGCTGCGCGTCATACTCAGGCTTTCCTCTGAAACCATCAGGTAAATCCAGAGGCTTAAACGGATATTTGGTCGTTGCTTCGCCTGTTTTGATTATGGTTTTAAACAATTTTAACATCGTTCATTCCCTCACTTGAGCGGCGAATTTTTACGTTCGATGCTGTAACGTTCAATTTCTTTGTAAGAAACTGTTTTAGATTTACGTTTTTTCACATCGACGAGCGTTACCCTGTCAGTACAGGAATAACAAGGGTCAAGACTACCGATAATTAACGGTGCATCAGAGACAGTATTTCCTTGCAACATATAGCGTAATACAGGCCAGTTAGCATAAGTTGCAGCACGGCAACGCCAGCGGAATAATTTTTGGTTATCACCCAACATACTCCAGTGAACGTCTTCGCCTCGTGGCGCTTCAGTAAAGCCCAATGCAAATTTATAGGGTTGATAAGTAAAGCCCTCTGTTAATAAAGGACCTTCTGGTAAGTTATCTAAGGCGTATTCAATCATTGCCATTGAATCCAAAACCTCTTTGATACGTACCATCACACGGGAGAATACGTCACCACCTTCATAACTAAAGAGAGTCAGTGGAAGATTGCCATAATCTGCAAATGGGTGGTCAAAACGTACGTCACGTTTAAAGCCACTCGCTCTGATCATTGGACCTACAGGGCTAAAATCACGAGCAACTTTCTTATCTAAGATACCTACGCCGACAGTACGTTGTTCCATATTTGGCGCTGACAGAAGAATATCTACTAATTCAGTGACTTCTTTACGCATTTCTCTAACTAATTGAATTGTTTTCAGACGCTGATCTTTTAAGATATCGCGACGAATACCACCAATTAGGTTTAAGCCATAAGTTTTACGAGCACCAGTAAGCATCTCTGCAATCTGCATCGATTTTTCACGAATACGGAAAAATTGCATAAAGCCAGTATCAAAACCTGTGAAGTGGCTAGCTAAACCAATGTTTAACAAATGGCTATGAAGGCGTTCAACTTCTAATAAGATAGAACGAATGGTATGCGCACGACGAGGCACTTCAATACCTAATGCATTTTCAACAGAAGTCACATACGCCACACTGTGAGTAAAACCACAAATACCACACACGCGGTCTGATAAGAATGTGACTTCGTTATAACCCATACGGGTTTCAGCCAGTTTTTCCATACCACGGTGAACATAGAACATGCGGTAATCGGCATCGACAATGTTTTCACCGTCTACGAATAAGCGGAAGTGTCCAGGCTCATCGGAGGTAATGTGCATAGGACCAATTGGTACAACGCGCGCATCTTGCTTACCTTCATTCAAGAAAGGATAAGTTTCGACTTCGGTTGCTGGTGCTGGACGTTGGCGATAATCCATCGCGTCTTTACGCAGTGGATACATCTCTTCAGGCCAGTCATCTGGAAGCACTAAACGGCGTTCATCAGGTAAACCAACAGGAATAAGACCATACATATCACGGATTTCACGTTCCCCCCACACTGCGGCAGGTACACGCGGTGTCACTGACGGGAATTCTAAAGTGATTGGGCTAACGTGGGCTTTTACAACAACCCAGCATTTTTCACCCTCTTCCATTGATAATGCGTAGTAAACAGCATAATCCCCGTTTAAACTACGTTCGTCGTTACCAAATAAAACAGGTAACCAACCGCCTAAGCCGTAATACAGGTATTCCACCACTTCAGGAAGTGATTCCGTTTTTACTGTTATCGTCAATTGATCAGGGGTTTGTCGCTCTTCATCAAGAACGGCTGATGGGAATTTTTCACGAACTTTGGCAACATAATCTCCACCTAGTTCTTTTCCCTCTTTTCTACTGACATAATTTTGGTAGCTCACGTTACATCTCCTGAACCGATGTGGATGGATTGCTGATTAAAGCCGTTGGCCATGCATAAGTAGGTGATTCACTTTTATCAATATTCATCACGATATTAGCGGCATTTTCTAACAGCTCGCTGACAGGCTTAGGAATGTGAGTTCCCATTAGCAGCATAAGTGCAATCAGAATGACCATTGGTAATGTGGTTAAAATTCCCAGTTCACCTTTAGCAACAACATCAGGTTTTGGACCAAAAACAGTTTTAGCCACCATACGAACTAACCCACCTAATACCACGGTCAATAACAATAATAATAGGATAGTTAAGCCAATGTGCTGAGAAGCTAAACCTGCTACAACAATCATAAATTCACTGATAAAGACGTTGAAAGGAGGCATACCGCCTAGCGCTAAAGCACCACCAGCAAAAAGAGCAGCACTTAATGGCATCACTTTAAACATGCCTTTCACGACATTTAAATCACGAGTACCGTATTTCAATAACACGTTACCGGAACCACAGAACAACAGTGCTTTCGCCAGACTGTGGTTTAAGGTGTGGAATAAAGCTGCCAAAATACCAATTGGTCCACCAATACCTAACGCGACGGCAATTAATCCCATGTTTTCCACACTGGAATATGCTAAAAGACGTTTCATATCGCGCTGAATAAGGATAAAGAACGCCGCGATAGCAACTGAGAGGAAGCCAAAGATTAACAGTAAGTTACGTGTAAATTCAGTACCAATTGCTGCATCAATAATAATGTAGTAACGGATGATGATTAACAGTGCACAATTCAGTAGCACAGCTGATAACAGCGCACTGACTGGGCTTGGTGCTTCACTGTGTGCATCGGGTAACCATGCATGCATTGGGAATAAACCCGTTTTGGTACCGAAACCGATTAAAATAAAGACAAAAGCTAAATGCATCAGTGTTGGGTCTAACTGGTCTGTATATTTCAACACTTCAGTCCAGAAGATGGCCTGATCTGGATCAGGCATAAAGCTTGCGGCATTGGCATAAACCAAAATAGTACCGAAAAGACCAAACGCCACACCCACACTACAAATGATGATGTACTTCCACGCAGCTTCCAGAGAAGAACGTTGACCATAAATTCCGACTAAGAATGCTGAGCTTAGGGTTGTTGCTTCAATGGCTGCCCACATTAAGATCAAGTTATTACTCGTGATTGCTAATAACATGGTGAATAAAAAGAGGTGGAAAAAACCATAGTAGTTACACAAAGTGCGCACTGAGATTTCACCCTCATCCACTTCATGATTCATATAGCCAATAGAATAAAGCCCAGTTAAAAAGCCGATAATACCTAAGATGGCAAGGAATAATGCACCTAGGCTATCGACATGAACCCAATTAGCAGCAGCCAATATTTCGCCATGAGACATGACATCTGCCACAGTCCCTAATGCAGTGATTAACAATACGGTGATACCAATAGCATGAATACCCGTCACAACAGGACGTGCACCCGCTTTTAATAACGGACTTAGAAACGCCAGTATTGAAAATACCAACGGTGCAAACATTAAAATTGTTAACATGGTTGTTTGGTTCATCTCCTCACCCCTTCAGCGCGGTCAGTTGATCCACGTTCAGTGTGTTGAGCGTGCGGTAAATCTTACGAGCCAACACTGCCATAACAATCACAGCAAAGATGGCGTCAGTGGCGATACCGATTTCGACCAGTTCTGGCGCTCTCCACGCTAATAGTGCCAATGTTAAGTGAGAGCCGTTTTCCATTAAGCAGTAACCAAAAGCTTGTTTTAGGATATTTCGTTGAGTCACGATACAAAGCAGACCTAACATAAAGTGTCCTAAAGAAACCGCGAGAGCAGGTTTCAAATCAACAACCATTGGTATTTGAATTGGCTCAACCACAAACCAACTTAAAATAACGATAACAGCAGCCAACAACATTAAAAGTGCAGGGCTAATAACACTGATATTCGCACTAGGATCGGATAACTTACGGAATGCAAATCCTAAAATAAGTGGCACAAGCAGAACTTTAGTAAAGAAGGCGGTAATCGCCCAAAGTGTGAGTTGGTGTGCATCCAATGTATTAGCTAAAGTGACGAAAATCATCACTAACACGAAAGATTGCAATGCATAGAACCAACATGAAGCAATCGGCTTTTTAGCGCCAATTACCAGTAGCGAGGTGATCATCATTAACCCCGCCAAATTGTTTACGATAAGTGCTCCAGTCATGATTTATCTCCCTTATCCTAGCCAAGTGACTGCGATAACACTGGATGCAAAGGACATCACAATCAGTATTCCAATCACAATTTGCATTGCCATAGGAACAGGTTGCCCTTGTGCAACTTCTGTACTTGGTTTGCCAGGAACGACACGACCAAACCAGTAGATAAACCAAGTGAAGCTAGCCACAGATTCAATCAGTACTAGCACCATAATTGGTGTCATCACCCAGAAAACACTCGACAGTTCAAAACCTGCGGCAAAAATTGGGAATTTACTAAAGAAGCCATTCATTGGTGGAACGCCTGCGATTGCCAGTGCAGCAACACAGAAACCGACACCCAATAATGGATATTTGTTAATTAACCCTTTTAAGCGAGGCAACATACGAGTACCACAGCTATAACTCAACGCACCCGCGACTAAGAAGAACAAGCTTTTCGCGAAGGCATGGTTAAAGATATAAGCAATACCGCCTTCGAACGCTTCGCGTGGTCCAAAAATAGAAATAGATAATGCAAGGAAGATATAAGAGAGCTGAGTGATGGTTGACCATGCTAACAGGCGTTTCATATCTTTTTGTGGCAGATACATCATAAAGCCATAAATCAATGTGATAACTGCCATAGTAATACCCACCCAACCAATAAGATGAGGGACATTACCATCTGCTGACATAATCGCACGAGCAAAGATGTAAACACCGACTTTTACCATTGACGCTGCGTGTAAGTAAGCACTCACAGGAGTTGGTGCTTCCATTGCATCAGGTAACCAAGCTTGCAGTGGTAATTGAGCTGATTTACCCCAAGCAGCAAAGAGAATTCCGCCAAACACAATCAGTTTGGTTGGTTCATCTAAGGTTGCAATTGCGGTTAACTCAAAGGTACCTGTACTCACAAACAAGGTTGCTGCCGCAAGATAAAGACCGATTGAAGCAACGTGAGTTATCAACAACGCTTTCATTGCTGAGCGCAGTGATTTTTCAGATTGATAGTAACCGATTAATCCCCAAGAACATCCCCCTGTGATTTCGAAAAACAGGAGTTGACCTAAAATAGTCGATGAAAGGACTAAACCCGCCATTGCACCAATAAAAATCAGCAAGAAGGCATAATAGCGACGAGTACCATCATGTGGATGCTCACGGTTGCCATTGGTCAGATAACCAGTAGAGTAAAAACTCACTAACAATCCTAAGAACACAACAGCGAAAGCAATCAATGTACTGACACGGTCAATGGTAAAACCAAAGAGCGCAACATCACCATATTGTACTAGCGTAATTGTGGTATCGACTTTACCTTCAGCGAGGAACTGCCAACCTAAAACAACCGTTCCTAATGTGGCTAATAAAGCAAACAGTGTACATAACCACTTCGCCATCCGATTTGGCATTAAGGACGTAATCAACGCCCCCGCAAATGGGATGAGTAAGGTCGCAAGAGCTATATTTTCCATTGTAATCATCGCTCCTTATAGACCGGTTAAATAGAAAACAAGAGCCAGTGCCGCAACACCGAATCCTAACCATGTCACATGGTGAGTCAGTAAGAAGCGACCACGCGCTAAACTGTTTTCAACCAATGACGCTAATACAAACACCACTAACAATTTCACTGCCATTAAAACTAACGCAATGATCAATGCAATAAAGGTGAATTCTGTTGCTTTACCGAAAGGAATAAAGATGGCTAAGAACAGTTCAGCCACGACGACTTGTTTTAAACCAAGACCTAGTTTCACCATCGCAAAACCAGAGCCTGAATACTCTGTTAATGGCCCTTCTTGTAACTCTTGCTCAGCTTCCGCAACGTCAAATGGCATTTTGCCCATTTCGATAAATGCAGCAAAAGCACAAGCTAATAGAGCTAACAGTGTGGCTGTTGGTGATACCCAACCTTGAGCCAGTGTTGCACTGATGGTGCCGACGTTGGTTGAACCCACAATTAAAGCCACCACAATCAGTGATAACACTAAAATTGGCTCAACTAACACACCCAGTGTTAATTCACGGCTAGCACCAATACCAGCAAATGGGCTTCCTGAATCCAGACCAGATAAAGAGAAGAAGAAACGATAAAGTGCAAACAGATAAATCAGTGCGATAAGATCCGCGGCACCTGCAAACAGTGATGTAGCTGTAAAGACAGGTAGTGCCATAGCAACCACCAGCATGCTTCCGAGTAACACATACGGCATCACTTGGAAGATCACACCAGATTGCTCAGGTGCTACTGATTGACGTTTAAATAACTTAAAGATATCTCGATAATCTTGCAGAATTCCGGGGCCTCGACGCAAATGCATCTTGGCGCGAATTGTGCGCGAAATACCTGTACATAATGGGGTTATCGCCAGCAAAAACAGTGCTTGTATGAGTGCGAATATGCCCATCATTAACGTAGGTGCTTCTTGGAAAGTCATAAGTCCCTCTCCTTACGCTGCGATGACTAAAAGCAAGATGACCAACGCTGCGACAACGTATAGACAATAGAGTCTGAAATCCCCGCCTTGTAGGCATTGGATACGTTTTGCAAATCGTTGGATACCACGAACCAGAGGATAAATAATGCGTTCATCCCAGAATGGTTCGACCTTTTCAGCACCGAGCTGTGTTTTATTAAAACCACGAGACAGCAATGGAGATGGATCAAGTTGTTTACGCATACGATAAAGTGGTGCAAACATGCTACGTAATGCTTGAGTAAAGCCACCTGCTGACACTGCCATATCTTTTTCCCACACATAACCACACGCCCAAGGATTACCTTTACGACGAAACGCAGGTTGATTGCCTTTCAGGCCGAGGTAAATCAGGAATGGGATAAGCGGTAGAGCAATTAATAAAACAAATGTTAATGCTGGAGAGAACATTGCTTGCGATGCAGCATCAGGAACAAGCATTGAGCCTTGAGTTACAGTTAATGCGCTGGTTTCGCTAAGAGACATTGCAATATTGGCAATAATTGGTGCAACAAACGCAGCACCCACACCTAACACGACACAGAAAAGCGCTAATAACCCCATCGCAATCGTCATTGGTAGTGGCACTTCTTTAGCTTTTGTTGCTTGCTCACTACGAGGACCACCACAGAAGCTAACGCCATAAACTTTAACGAAACACATTGCCGCTAATGCCCCTGTAATTGCCAACATAATAATGGCAATAGGACCACTTAAGCGCATCACAAAGTTACCTTCGTAACTCATAGTGAATAGAGACTGATAGGTATACCATTCGCTCACAAAACCGTTTAATGGTGGTAACGCGGAAATCGCCATACAACCAATTAAGAATGCCGTTGCAGTGTAAGGCATCAGTTTGGCTAACCCACCCATCTTATCCATATCACGAGTGTGAATTTGGTTAATAATGGCGCCAGCACCAAGGAATAATAATCCTTTGAACACTGCATGGTTTAATAAGTGATATAAAGCACCTAACAGGCCAAGTGCAGCAATAACAGGATGGTCTGTTGCCATTCCTACCATGCCAACACCAACACCCATTAAGATGATGCCGATATTTTCAACGGTATGCCATGCAAGTAAACGTTTTAAATCATGCTCTGCTAAGGCGTACATAACACCTAATACAGAAGAAACAGCTCCAAACCCAAGAACAACAATTCCCCACCACATTTCTGTGGCACCTAATAAATCGATACCGACTTTGATTATCCCGAAGATACCAATTTTGACCATCACACCTGACATTAATGCTGATGCATGTGAAGGTGCTGCGGGGTGAGCTTTTGGTAGCCAACTGTGTAAAGGCAACATACCGGCTTTGGCACCAAAACCAAAGAAACCCAGTAAGAACACCACAGAGGCCATTGCAGGAGAAAGAGAGAGTTGACGGAATGAATCAAAATCAAGGCTACCACTTTCACGCCACATCAAGAAGAAGGCAATCATGATTAACACGGAGCCTGCGTGAGCGATAAAGAAGTAAAGTAGACCAGCGTGGATAGATTCGTCATCTTGATCGGCAATAACTAAGAACCAAGAAGCCAGTGACATCATTTCGAATAGGATAATAAAGTAGAACGCATTATCCATCACGACTAAGCCAACCATAGAAGCAATAAACAGATTCATAAAGAATCCCATACTCCAAGCGCCACGTCCTTTATATTCTTGTACATAAGCAAGAGAATAAAGTGCACACACACTGACCAGTAATGAAATGACGAACACCATAAAGGCGCCTAACATATCCATACGCACCACGAAGGCGGCAAAATCGAAAGGCCCTGCGGTGGTAAAAGTCGCGATTTCGCCACCAAAAATAACCGGTAATGCACTTAAAATACCTAAGACACCACCAATGATTGCGCTGATCCCTGAAATAAGGATTGCCAACCCTTCCTGTTTTTTCAAAAACAGTGCAATAACGCCACCAACAACATACAGGATGACTGACCACAGCAGTAACTGAAGAGGTTCCATATTACTTCCGCTCCTGTGTCAAAGTAGATAAATCGTCAAGACCCGTAATCGGTTCCATTACTGAGCCTAAGCGACGCGTTTTCATCTGCTCTTCAAGTTTGTCTTCTTCAACTAAATGCAATGCATCAGTTGGACATACGTTGACACAAGCAGGGCCTTCATCAGAGAAAGCACATAGATCACATTTTACTGCAATTGCGCGGACACCCACATTCCATGCAAGGAATGGATTGGTGGTTGGAAGACTTGCTGGTACATCTGCCAACATTTCTTCAGGCACAAAATAATCAAAAACAGCCGGTAAATTAACGGGTTTGCTACCTGACGGTGTAATTGCACCAAAAGGACAAACCAGACCACACAACTTACAACCAATACACAGGCTCTCATTAAGAAAGATCATATTATCTTCATGAGTGATGGCATTGACTGGGCACACGCGAGCACAAGGAGCATCCTCACAGTGCCGACAAAGCATCGGTGCTGTCTGATCCTCCACTTTTACCACTGTAAGACGCGGATGCGCCTGTAAACCCACAGCTTGGTGAACTTCTGAACAAGCTGCCATACAGGTATTACACCCTATGCATCGTTGTGGCTCTGCAATTACAAAGCGATTCATTCGCCACATCCTCCGAGAAAAACGTTTAACAGCATTACTGTCGTCAATTTTTCTTTAGATGAAGCATATTTCATGCCAAGAGAGGATCTAATTTATTTACGATAAAAATCATTGAGATAGAAATATAAGAAGGGATTAGGAATGACGTATCGACAATAATGACGTTGACAGTAAGTGGTGAGTTCTAAACAACAATTTTGTCGTCACTATGATTAGATATCAAAAATGGCGGAGCATAGAGAAAAAATAGCTGAATTATCTTTAGATAACTCAGCTAAGTTCAAATACGTAATATTAATATTTCTTTTATAACATAAAATTAAGGCATTAAAGGCGATACCAGTGGTGTTCTTTCATCATTAACCACTTTACCAAAACGCTCACTGCCTGCATTCCAATCAGTGATTGCTTGTTGAATTTCTTCTTTGCTACGACCAATAAAATTCCACCACATCAAAATTTTTTCATTTAAAGGTTCGCCACCTAAGAAAAGAATTTGAGCATTATCACTTAGTTCAATCGTTAATGATTCAGAGTTTTGTATTCCAATATAGGCAAGTTCATTCGCAGCAAAACTTTCCCCTTCTATTGTCATTTCTCCAGTTAAGACAAAAAGCCCATATTCATATTTAGGATTTAATGATAAAGGAATACGAGTGGCATGTTTTGCCATAATATCCATGCCAACCATGGGTAATAAACATAATACGGGGGAATTGTAGTTTTGATAATCACCGATTAGTAATGTGAAGTCAGCGCCATCAGCTTGCCATTTAGGGAGAGCAGGATAGTGATCAAAGCGCGGTGGCATATTTCTTTTATCCTTTGGTAGCACTATCCATAATTGTGCCAGATGGACTTCTTTTTTATCACCGTGACTATCTTCTGAATGGCTAATACCGTGACCTGCGGTCATTAAATTCACTTGTTGAGGTCGAATAACTTGCTGAAAACCGAGGCTATCACGATGCAAAATCTCCCCTTCTAACATCCAAGTAAAAGTTTGCAAGCCAATATGGGGATGTGGAGAAATAGCTAATTTATCGACAGTGTCATTAAAAACAGTGGGGCCTAAATGGTCGAGAAAACACCAAGGTCCAACTAATCGTTGTTTTTTATCAGGTAAAGCACGATAAGTTTCAATCCCTCCAACATCACGGGTTTTAGAGGTAATACGTAATGGGGCATTTACTGCATCAGAGTGTTGATGTTCCATTGTTCACCTACTTTTCATTTATTGTTAAGCCATAAAAATGCTTTATTTATTATCTAGTATAGATACTAAACCTTTATCTATTTAATAAGCAAAATATATTACTTAAGTAAAAAATAAGCCTGATAATTCAGGCTTATAAAAATGAATAATAATAATGACTTAAATTTTATAAATTTTCTTTTCTATTTGTCTCATTGAATTTAAGCCAGATTGCAAACCTTCTGGTGTTGCTTCAGAAAAACCCTCTGTAAAGGTTGCTGATAAATAAGCATCAACCATCATTTTAGCTTTAAACGGTGTTATTAATAAGCCACCCATTGCCATCATATTACAGTTATTAATAACCTTACAAAAACGGGCTGTCGTGATACTTTCACATACACCACAATAAACATTTTTATGTTTATTCGCACTAATACTCACCCCCATTCCTGTACCACAGAAAACAAAGCCAATATATTCAGGATGTTCAGAAATAATTGAACCAACTTTATCACCTGCATCACAATAGCCAATAGGGTCTGATTCTGTGAGATCTTTTATTGTGTAATTTTTTTCTAACAAATACGATTTAATCGTATTTTTAAGTTCAAATCCTGAAGGATCAGCGCCCATAATAATCGTTCTATTTTCCATATAGCCTCCTAAAATAACTCAAGTACTACTGGTAAATATAACTAATTGATAACATTCAAATTTAAAATAAATTCAAAGACTATTATTTATATTTAACCTAAATAAAGTATAGATTAAAATTCTATTATTTGTGTTTAAGTATGAGGAGTTTACAAAAAATAAGAAGAAATAAAGAAATGGAAATTCATTCCAAAATAAAGGGATTTAACCTATAAAATAAGCTAAATTTATTATGTCATAAATTGAATTGATAAAAAAACAAAAGAGATATATCAAAGTAAATGTCTATATTGAAAGGGTTTCCCTAGTACAACTAAAATATAAAATAAAGATCAATAATATTACAGGATTAATGTTTTTATCTATACTCTTCAATATCTCTTAAAGGAAAGTCAAAATAACTTAAATAAATATTGCTGTGGATTATCTTTACCAAAACAACCTACATGCTCATTCTAAGAAAATGGTTATTTTTTACCAATTCCAATATTGAATATGGCATTCTATTTTGGCATCAGAAAGAATGAAGAGATAAATAAATCAGAAACAAAATAATAACACAAAAAATTAAATAATGCAGTAATACAAATCGCTCAAATTTTTAGAAAGAAAACACTGCCTATTAATAAATTAAAATAAAAAAAATACCGCAGATAGTTAACATTATCTGCGGTAATTAATTATTGTACTTAATGTTGTACTCAGTAAAATAATCTACGCGATTATTTTACACGTGATACGTATTCGCCTGAACGAGTATCAACTTTGATGACTTCACCAATTTGTACAAACAGTGGAACTTTAACAACAGCACCAGTGCTTAATGTTGCTGGTTTACCACCTGTACCTGCGGTGTCACCTTTTAGGCCTGGATCAGTATCAACGATTTCTAATTCAACAAAGTTTGGTGGAATAACAGCAATTGGACGATTATCCCACAGTGTTACGATACACTCAGCTTGGTCGATCAACCATTTAGCGTTATCACCAACAGCTTTTTCGTCTGCTGCTAATTGTTCGAAAGTTTCGTTGTTCATGAAATGCCAGAACTCACCGTCGTTGTACAGGTAAGTTAAGTTGATATCCATGACATCAGCACCTTCTGCTGAATCAGTAGATTTAAATGTTTTTTCCAGTAATTTGTTAGAGATCAGTTTACGCAGACGTACACGAGCAAATGCCTGACCTTTACCTGGTTTAACAAATTCACATTCAGTAATGACGGCTGGCTCGCCATCTAACATGATTTTAAGACCTGAACGAAAATCGTTGGTATTATAAGAAGCCATGAATATCCTCTAACTTTTTTAATTTAAAATGGCATAGCCAAAAAATGGCACACATTGTAACTCATAATCACCCCACCAGAGAAGTCTGGTTAACACAACTCGCGCAGGCAATCAGTGATCCTGTTGAATTACTCCAACTTTTAGCATTGGAACATCACGCTGATCTCCAAAAAGGGGCTCAGGCGCGACGGCTTTTTCCGCTACGGGTTCCCCGTGAATTCGTTGCACGCATGAAAAAAGGCGATCCTAACGATCCATTACTTTTACAAGTATTAACTGCAAATGCTGAATTTACCATAACACCGGGATTTTCTACGGATCCGTTAGATGAGCAACAAAATGCGGTGCCAGGTTTATTACATAAATATCAGAATCGTGCATTGCTTCTGGTCAAAGGTGGTTGCGCTGTCAATTGTCGCTACTGTTTTCGTCGTCATTTTCCCTATGAAGATAACAAAGGAAACAAGGCTAATTGGCAAAAGGCAATAGAGTATATCAAAAATAACTCAAAACTCGATGAAATCATCTTTTCTGGGGGAGATCCTCTTATGGCGAAAGATGATGAGATTGATTGGTTAATAACACAATTAGAGGCTATTCCTCACCTTAAGCGCTTACGTATCCACTCTCGCTTACCTGTGGTTATTCCTGCGCGTATTACTGACACGCTATGTAAACGCCTGCAACAATCACGTTTGCAAAATATCATGGTATTGCATACCAATCACGCTAATGAAATTGATGACGCATTGAGAGAAGCCTGTTTAAAGCTAAAAAAGGCCAATGTCACGTTATTAAATCAAGGTGTGTTATTGCGAGGCGTCAATGACAGTGCTGAAGCCCTTGCAGATTTAAGTCGCGCACTATTTGATGCTGGTGTTATGCCGTATTACTTGCATGTTCTAGATAAAGTGCAAGGTGCGGCTCACTTTATGGTGCCAGACAGTGAAGCAAGAGAAATTATGAAAGCACTAATGAGCTTAGTTTCAGGTTATATGGTACCCAAACTCACGCGTGAAATTGGTGGTGAACCGAGTAAGACGTTGTTAGATCTTGGGCTACGTCAGCAATAATACATACCACAAAAACAAAAAAGCTGTAGCTCAATTCAAATAGATGAAATGACTACAGCTTTTTTATCTATTAGTAGACTAATAAATAGTGAATAAATTAAATACCTTTATTGGCATTTATAAACTTGTCCACTCATTTTGCTATCTAATGGTGCAAAGCTATCAACAAAGCTACCTGCGCCAGTACCAACGTTAAAAATAACGTTGCCACCCATTGCAGCTGCTTTATTACGTAGATCGTTAGCAGCACCTCGCAGTGATTGGCTTTCAGTACGGGAACCTGATAACCAGTTATTTTGAACACCTGTCACTGTTCCTAATAATTGGCATTCACTGCCTGGTTGCGTATCAGTGATTTGTACCTGTGAGCCCGCAGTGCTTAATGTGTTTGTTGCAGAACAGCCTGCTAGTAACAACGCTGCAGCAGCTCCCAATAACAATTTAATTCGCATGATCCCCTCATTTATTTGAGTGTCCGTTTAGTCACGACAACAATATACCTTGTCATCCCTATTATGCGCAAAAATAAATCATCATTACTATCTCACATTAGCCAATAGCCTTAAGATATTATTTTCGCTTCAAACTTATTTTAACGTACAAATTCCGCTTTGAGATAGACAAAGCAATAATACCTCTATTCTACACCGCTTTTATGCTTTTAAAACGATCTGGCTTATTTTCGGTCTATACAGTGCGAGAATGAACACACAATTAGCTCATTTTTAAAAATCTTCAGACAGCAAACCACTATCTGAAGATAATATTGGCCAAATTAACTCAAATGATGATTCAGTGCTTCTTCTTTTAAATCTAATTCATGTCGTAAACGGTGGTAAATATGCTCACTGATATGACGAGATTTACGCAGTTGTTGCAATGCATCACGTTCAACCTTTAATGCACTACGAGATAATTTACGCTCCATACTAAACAAGCGTTTAAGATCAAGAGCGCCTTCTTGCACACTGTCTTCACTATCAAGGCGACGACTGTAGATTTCTAATAAATGAGAACCCGCTTCTATACGCAATGACATTTCATCGAGATCTTCACAAGGTTGATTTATCAATTCATTAATATGTGCAATCGCCGCTTCGTTTAACGCTAAACGAGTACGAATTTCATCATCTTCATAGGGTAAATCTTCTGATAGCCCTTTAGTTAAAATCGGCAATGCGATAGTTGCAATTAATAATGAACAGAGAATAACGCCCATAGCAATAAAGATAGCGAGATCACGAGTTGGGAAAGGTGAACCATCTGTCATTAATAAAGGAAGGGTTAAGATACCTGCTAGTGTAATTGCGCCTCGTACTCCTGCAGTTGCCATAATAGCCATTAAGCGCAGATCATGACGAGATAAACGTTTATCGGGAGAGCGGAAGACTGTCAGTGACATTGAGATCCACACCCATACAAAACGCAGTACGGCAAGCCCTATCGTAATAATAATGATATAACCAATAACCGCCCACGGATTAATCGCACCGGCTGATTGCGTCACTTCAGGTAAAATCGTCCACATTGCAGGAAGTTGTTCACCTAATAAAATAAAAATCATCCCATTAAGTGCAACTTGCACAGTATCCCAAACCGCTTTACTTTGCATACGTGTAGCCGCTTGCATACGACCCACAATTTTTTCGTAGTGCATCGCAATACCGGCAACAACGGCGGCTAAGATCCCCGATACATGGAAATGCTCTGCCAATAAATAAGCAAAGAATGGCATTAATAAACTAATCAAGATTTGGATAGCCGGATCTTCACCAGTACGCTTAACTAAAAATTGATTTAGCCGCCCAATTACACCCGCCACAATCAAACCAATTGCAGCCCCACCTAAAGCTACTAACAAAAATTGCCCTGTTGCTGATGCAATAGAGAAAGAGCCTGTTAACGCAGCCACAACAGCAAAGCTGAAGCAGACTAAACCTGTTGCATCATTAAGCAATGATTCGCCTTCTAAAATATGCGTCATACGCGAAGGAAGTGGCGAATTGACAGTCATGGCGGAAACTGAAACAGGATCGGTGGGTGACAAAATTGCCGCTAATGCAAAAGCGATCGCAAGCGAAATTGAAGGAATAAGCCAATGAATAAAAAAGCCCATACCAATCACTGTCACTACAACTAAACCAATTGCCAGCGACATAATCGGTTTAATTTCTTGGAATAGCGCCTCTTTAGGAATGCGCCAACCATCTAAAAAGAGCAATGGAGGAATAAACAGGAATAAGAAAAGATGCGGATCGAAATCAACTTCAAAACCAAAGATAGATAAACAGGCTCCGACAGCAATTTGAATCAATGGTAAAGGAATTTTTTCCGACAGCAATCGAGAGATAAATACACTCACAATCACGGCAAAAAGAAAGATAAGCACGATGGCGACGACAGACATGGTGAACACCCCAATTTATTTAATTATTTTTTAAGCGATGCAGTAAAAACGATCTGTTGTCTAGTTGTAAAGAAATAAGTTGTTTCTAATTATATAAAAAATAAATTATCTGATAATTCTGAGGTAAAACAGCATAAAAAAACCCGAGCCTAAGCTCGGGTTTTTCGTGTAAAACAGTTGGCTGATGAATGTCGGGTAGCAGCAGCGCATTACTGCGCCGCCGCCCCCTAAGAACCGTACATGCAAGTTTCCCCGCATACGGCTCAAGCCTTTATAAGCCCGCACTTCTGTTTGGGCCGACAACATTATAATTGTTGGACTAGCCCTTTGGCGGGAAAGGATCATTACCGTAAGTGTTTCGCTCACGAATTTTTCCATTCTCACCATGAATGAAAACTTCACTCCTTTGATTCTTAGCTATATCACGCGCAGCTTCAAAAGCTTCCTGCTGCGTGCGATGATGCGAAGTATCTCTGGAATTATTTTCACCAAGTACCGCCCAACCATTACCTCTTTTAACTACATGTTGATTTTTACCTGCCATGGGTCACCTCCTTACAGTTTCATGACACTGTATAAATTACCATGACAACCATAAACAATCAATATATTGATCATTCAATAACGAAAAAACACCACATATAGTACTTAATCCACTTCATGGTTATGGATCAACCGATGACAATTCGGATGTAACATCATTAAATTATCGCTTTCGTCACCTCCTCCATCTACCCGTCTGATAATATGATGTATATCCCAATCATCATTATCTCTGAATAGTTGGTGGCAGACTGGGCAGCGATAGCCTTGCCGTTCCCAAATTAATCTCAGTTTTCCTCGCTGCATTTTCCCTTCTTTCCAGCGCTTAATTTGCCGCTGTTCAAAGTACAGTTCGTCAACCGGATCATATGGGTTCGCCTCAGCCCTGATTTTAATATGCCTTTTAATCGGGATATCTTTGCAGGACACTAGCCTTCTCAGGCCGTTATCCGCATCAATACTCTGGAATACCCAGTTCTCGCTCCCGACCGAATGAAAATACTTCTTTTTCACCCAATACTTGTTGCGATTCCCGTGCCGACGGCATGACCAGCGCCAGAGCAATTTCCAGACGCGATAGTCGATATAGCTGAACGTTTCTTTGGCAACAATATGACGATGATAATTTGCCCAACCCCGTAATACCGGATTAAGTTGCCTTATCAAATCACCCTGTTTTGATGCCGCATTACGCTTCACTATTTGCCGGATTTTCTGAAGATGATTACGCAATCCCTTAGCAGCTGGCTTTATCAGCATTTTGCCACGATACTTGCGTACATTCTGTCCCAGAAAATCAAACCCTTCCGAAATATGCGTTATCACGGTTTTTTCTGGTGATAATTGCAGCCCTCGTTCCGCCATAAATGCTTCAACAAGGGGTTTGATTTTATTCTCAAGTAACTCTTTCGAGATGCAAGTAATGATAAAATCGTCCGCATAACGCACATAATTGACCTTGGTTTTATAACTGGCTTTGGTGTTTTTCTTCCCGAAATGGGTTTCAAGCACCTCTTCCAATCCATCCAGAGCCATATTTGCCAGTACAGGGGAAATAATGCCTCCCTGTGGTGTACCAGCTTCTGTCGGGTATAAACGACCGGATTCCATAAATCCCGCTTTAAGCCATTTCCCGAGTACCTGTTTATCCAACAGAATGTTGGCAAGTAACCAGTCATGACTGATGTTATCAAAACATCCTTTTATATCGCCTTCCAGTACCCATTCCGCAGAGCTTTTACGACTGAGATTAACAAAACATTGTTCAATCGCATCCGCAGCTGAACGAGCCGGACGAAAGCCATAACTGTTGCGATCTGCCTTAGTTTCCGAGACGGGATCAAGTGCCAGCAGGTATAGTGCCTGCATCGCCCTGTCCTTCATCGTCGGTATCCCCAAAGGACGGTATTTGCCGTTACTTTTAGGAATGTAAACCCGCCTTAACGGAGACGGCTTATAACCTGTCCGTTTAAGCTGATCGATCGCATACCATTTACTTTCGGGAGTGTTCCACAACTGGCGATCCACTCCGGCTGTCTTTTTGCCTCGATTTTCGGTAACCCGCCTGACAGCCAAAGCTTTGGCTGCAAACGAGCGCGTCAGCATTCTTTGCAGGGCTTTCACCCTGCGCCAATGCTTCTGCTTTGTTGCCTTTGCGATTCGTACCTGTAGCCCTCTGACCTGACGGTGTATCTGACACCAGTTAATCTGATGCCAGTTTTCCGCCCTGCCGGAAAGCGCAGGTACTTCTATTAACGTACTCAACTTGCTACTCTCCTCAGTGCTTTGGATTAGAAAGCCCCAAGCGAGAGCTGACAGATAGCCCCCTTGCAGGAGTTATCTTATGCTCCCGCAAGGGTTAGGTCAGAACAGAGAACTGCCCTGACCAACTTTCTGTCACGTTAGATTTGCTTTACAGTACTGCACACAATTAAAGACCAGTCGGAAGTCTGCCCCGTTTCCGGTAGAGGAACATTTAACCTCTTATCCATTCCATTACAGAACGGCATTCGCTTTCTCCAACCTCCTTTACCCGCACTCTCAACAGCTGGTCTTGCGACTTACCTGCCACATTGTGGCGAAAATACGGGCTTACCGAGTTCCGTACTCATGACACGGATCACTTAGGTTCTGCCTATACACCGAAGGTCTGTTGGTAACGTATTCCCAGATGTAATAGGAATAACCGACCTTGTACCTTTTGGTCACAGCATATCAGTAGCTTTTGCTGCTTGCGGCTGACGGTGCTTACGGACAGTTCACTTAATGTTAACCCTATGATCCAGCCTAGCCTCTCATTCACCTGCTACTGGTAAAATCCACTGTTTATCTCACGATAAATCAGCACCCAAACATCGGGGAGTACATTGTCAGAGCGCTCTCACACCTCACCATTACTAGCGACGCGCTGCTCCTAGGCTACTGTTAGTTACACAACAGGTCTGGCTCTGTATCAGATGCAATACAGTCAGACAATCATCAGCACAGCTTCACACCGGTAGGTGCTGGCGTACATAAATTTGATAGAGACGATGTTAACCCCGTTACATCACAAGCTAAAAAAATCTGCCTTGTTTCAACGTGTATCTTTTGACGTTATAACAGTGATTAAGTGATAACAATATTGAAAATTCAAATGGTTATCGCATTAAAACGCTGTTACACATTATTTAGAAAGGAATACTGACTTTAAAGTCCGCAACCAGAAATTAGTTCTTCACCAAGTGAAGAGCCGATGTCCGGGAGAATTTAAAGCCCGGAACATCGGACATATCATTATTATGCTATTTCGGCGGGGAATAGTGAGTACAACTATCAGTTAGTACTCACTATGGACGTAGCCCGCTCGGCTAGCTACCTACGCGACTCTCGTCGCACTACATCATGCCGCCCATTCCACCCATGCCGCCCATACCACCAGCGCCACCTAAATCCATTTTGTCGTCTTTAGGTGAATCTGTGATCATCGCTTCTGTTGTGATCATCAGACCTGCGATAGATGCAGCAAATTGCAGTGCAGAACGAGTAACTTTAGTTGGATCTAAAATACCCATATCAATCATATCGCCGTAAACATCTGTTGCAGCGTTATAACCGTAGTTACCTTCACCTGCTTTCACGTTGTTTACAACAACAGATGGTTCTTCACCTGCGTTAGCAACGATTTGACGCATTGGAGATTCCATTGCACGTAATGCAACGCGGATACCTACTGTTTGTTCTTCGTTATCACCAACCATCTCACGCAGAGCGTTAGCGACACGAACCAGAGCAGTACCACCACCAGCAACAACGCCTTCTTCAACTGCTGCGCGAGTTGCGTGCAGAGCATCGTCAACACGAGCACGTTTTTCTTTCATTTCAACTTCAGTTGCTGCACCAACTTTAATTACTGCAACACCGCCAGCTAATTTAGCAACGCGTTCTTGTAATTTTTCACGGTCATAATCTGAAGTTGCATCTTCGATTTGTTGACGGATTTGAGATACACGACCGCTAATTGCGTCTTGATCACCTAAACCATCAATAATCGTTGTTGTATCTTTGTTGATAACAACGCGTTTTGCTTGACCTAAGTCTTCTAATGTCGCTTTTTCTAACTCCATGCCGATTTCTTCAGAAATCACAGCACCGTTAGTTAATGTTGCAATATCTTGCAGCATTGCTTTACGACGATCACCAAAGCCAGGTGCTTTAACAGCAGCAACTTTAACAATACCACGCATGTTGTTCACAACTAATGTTGCTAGTGCTTCACCTTCAACATCTTCTGCAATGATAAGCAGAGGTTTGTTAGCTTTAGCAACGGCTTCTAATACAGGCAGTAATTCACGGATGTTAGAAACTTTTTTGTCAACTAACAGAATGAATGGGTTTTCTAATTCTGCTGTACCCGTTTCTGGTTTGTTGATGAAGTAAGGAGACAGATAACCGCGGTCAAACTGCATACCTTCAACAACGTCTAGCTCATCTTCTAAGCCAGTACCTTCTTCAACGGTGATAACACCTTCTTTACCAACTTTATCCATCGCTTGTGCGATCAGAGTACCGACGGTTTCATCAGAGTTAGCAGAAATTGTACCAACTTGAGCAATCGCTTTAGTATCTGAACATGGAACAGACAGTTTTTTCAGTTCTTCGACAGCTGCAACAACAGCTTTATCGATACCACGTTTCAGATCCATTGGGTTCATGCCAGCGGCAACTGCTTTTAAGCCTTCGGCAATGATTGATTGTGCTAATACTGTTGCAGTTGTAGTACCGTCACCTGCCGCATCATTGGCTTTAGAAGCAACTTCTTTCACCATCTGTGCACCCATGTTCTCGAATTTATCTTCGAGTTCAATTTCACGTGCAACAGATACACCATCTTTAGTAATAACAGGTGCGCCGAAAGATTTATCTAAAACAACGTTACGACCTTTAGGGCCTAAAGTTACTTTAACTGCATCTGCAAGAACATTAACACCACGTAACATTTTATTACGAGCATCTACACCGAATTTGACGTCTTTAGCTGCCATCGTATATTTCCTTTGAATTCGTTCAGTTTAAGAAGATCTTAAAAGAGAAAAATTATTCTTCTACAATTGCTAAAATGTCGCTTTCAGACATGATAAGCACGTCTTCGTTATCAATTTTTTCTGTTTTAACGCCATAACCGTCGTTAAAAATTACGATATCGCCAACTTTAACATCCAGCGGTTTAACGTCGCCGTTTTCCATAATACGGCCTTGACCTACGGCTAAAATTTCGCCACGAGTAGATTTACCCGCCGCAGTGCCAGTCAGTACGATACCGCCTGCTGATTTAGCTTCGACTTCTTTACGTTTAACAATAACACGGTCATGTAATGGACGAATCTTCATTAATAGTGCTCCTATAAAAAAGTCCATATCAGGATTAAGGTTGATACCAGTGCCCAAGATGAACCAGTACCATGACGATACAGGTGGGGGCATCCGGTAAAACTTCAAGGGGAGAAGTGTGATTTTTTTTCAAATTTTCCCCATTTCAGTTGATTATGCTTTGGGCTAATTATTTTTTGTCAGAAAAATGGTCGTTATCCTGATCTTCAGCCTTATTATTCAGCTGGTTACTCGGTGAATCCTCTTTACGCTGAAACTCGCCTTCAAATGTTGTTCCATTCTGATTAGAAGAAAACCCACTTTGACCATGACCCGCTGAATAAACTCGAATTCGAGAAATCAATTTTGTCACTAGCAGTGCTTGTAACGGTGGCAGTAATAACAGTAAACCCAAGAAATCCGTAAAGAAGCCTGGGATCAACAATAAAATACCTGCCAGTATTAACGAAACGCTTTTCACCATTTCTGCTGCAGGAACTTCACCCACTGCAAGTTTTTGCTGCATTGAAGCAATATTTTTTACGCCCTGATTTTTTACCAGTGAGACACCAACACAAGAAGTCAGCACCACAAGGAATAGTGTTGTAAGAACGCCAATAGAAGATGCCACATTGACGAAAATAACAGCTTCTACATAGATAAGAAGACAAATAGCAATTAATGGGAGCCAACGCACTTGGTTCTCCTTTTTATAAAAAAAGATTCATATTATTAATAGAAAGGAGTGTGAACTACATCTAAGGTGATAGTTTACAAACTCGCTTTTTCTTAGTTTATCTACATAATAATGGGGAGCCTAACACTCCTTTTCAAGGGGCGTTAAAAAGAGAAGTAGAACTGTAAAATCCATGAGATAGATCACAAAAAGAAAATATTTAGACGTTATTTACTTATAAAGTGATCCAGCTTAAAGGTATTTGTTCACAACCCGAATATGATCGTGTCAGTACCAAGCAAAACGGTAAGTTATATTACATTATTAACCGTTAACGATATATTTTATTAACAAGCGCATAACTAGACAGTTAAAATTTTAATAAGAAGGTTCTCATGTCAAATAAAACTCGTATCGAAGAAGACCTGTTAGGTAAAAGAGAAGTTCCTGCTGATGCTTATTACGGCGTCCACACTTTACGTGCTATTGAAAACTTCTACATCAGTGATCGTACCATCAATGATGTTCCAGAATTCATCCGCGGTATGGTAATGGTGAAAAAAGCAGCTGCATTAGCTAATAAAGAACTTCACACTATTCCTCGTGAAATCGCTGATACGATTATCAAAGCCTGTGACGTTGTTTTAGAAACAGGTAAACACATGGATCAATTCCCAGTTGATGTATTCCAAGGCGGTGCTGGTACTTCATTAAATATGAATACCAATGAAGTTATCGCAAACATCGGTCTGGAATTAATGGGCCATCAAAAAGGTGAATACCAATACCTAAACCCAAATGACCACGTCAATAAGAGCCAATCAACAAATGACGCTTATCCTTGTGGTTTCCGTGTAGCGGTTTATAACTCTGTTATCAAATTAACTGAATCTATCGAACTGCTGAAAGCAGGTTTTGATAGAAAAGCAGTTGAGTTCCAAGACGTCCTGAAAATGGGTCGTACTCAATTACAAGACGCTGTACCAATGACTTTAGGTCAAGAATTCCACGCTTTCTCTGTACTGATGAAAGAAGAAATCAAAAACCTGAAACGCACTGCTGAGTTACTGTTAGAAATGAACTTAGGTGCAACAGCTATCGGTACTGGTCTGAATACAGCTCCAGGTTACCAAAAACTGTCTGTTGAAAAACTGGCAGAAGTAACTGGTTTAGCATGTGTTCCAGCAGAAGACTTAATTGAAGCAACTTCTGACTGTGGTGCTTATGTAATGGTTCACGGTGCGTTAAAACGCTTAGCTGTGAAAATGTCTAAAATCTGTAATGACTTACGTTTACTGTCCTCTGGTCCTCGTGCAGGTCTGAAAGAAATCAATCTTCCAGAACTACAAGCAGGTTCTTCAATCATGCCAGCTAAAGTAAACCCAGTAATTCCAGAAGTTGTTAACCAAGCTTGCTTTAAAGTTATCGGTAATGACACTTGTGTGACTATGGCTGCTGAAGCAGGTCAATTACAATTGAACGTAATGGAACCAGCTATCGGTCAAGCAATGTTCGAATCAATCTCTCTGTTAAGCAACGCTTGCCGTAACTTAGTAGAAAAATGTGTTGATGGTATCACTGCGAATAAAGAAATCTGTGAACACTTCGTATTTAGCTCAATCGGTATCGTTACTTATCTGAACCCATTCATTGGTCACCATAACGGCGACATCGTTGGTAAGATTTGTGCAGAAACTGGTAAGAGTGTACGTGAAGTTGTTCTAGAACGCGGTTTATTAACCGAAGAACAACTGGATGATATCTTCTCTATCGAGAACTTAAAAAACCCGGCTTACAAAGCAAAACGCTTCGATGATTAATAATTGTGTTTTATAACATGACACTGTTAAACATAAGAATGAGCTCTTAAAAACACAAGGCACGGACTCTTTAAGAGACGTGCCTTTTTACTTGATTGTAAAAACAAAAATTTAACTTATCTTTCTCATTTTTTTAATTATCTCAAGGAGTAAACGCTATGTTAGCCGTAGAATTGATTATCGTTCTGCTGGCCATTTTCCTCGGTGCGAGACTTGGGGGAATTGGTATCGGGTTTGCCGGTGGTTTAGGTGTTTTGGTTTTAGCTGCTATCGGTGTTAAACCTGGTTCAATCCCTTTTGATGTTATCTCCATCATTATGGCTGTTATTGCCGCAATCTCTGCGATGCAGGTTGCTGGTGGTTTGGATTACCTTGTTGGTCAAACTGAAAAACTGTTAAGACGTAATCCAAAATACATCACAATTCTTGCGCCAATTGTGACTTATTTCTTAACTCTATTTGCAGGTACAGGGAACATCTCTTTAGCAACACTGCCAGTTATCGCAGAAGTTGCAAAAGAACAAGGCATCAAACCTTGCCGTCCTTTATCAACAGGTGTTGTTGCCGCTCAAATCGGTATTACTGCATCTCCAATCTCTGCTGCAGTTGTTTACATGGCATCTGTCATGGAAAACCCAGCAATGGTTGGTGAAGGTAATACAGTAAGCTACATCACTCTGCTGTCTATCTTATTACCAGCGACTTTCCTTGCGATCATTCTGATGTCATTCATCGTGTCTTGGGTATTTAACTCAAAACTATCTGATGATGCTGTCTATCGTGAGCGTTTAGAACAAGGTCTGGTTGAATTACGTGGTAGCCAAGCACGTAGAGAAACATTACCAGGTGCTAAATCATCTGTAATGCTGTTCTTACTGGGTGTTATCTGTGTTGTTACTTATGCAATCATCAACAGCCCAAGCTTAGGTATTGTGAAAGAACCGTTAATGAACACCACTAACGCTATTCTTATCATCATGCTGAGTGTTGCAACCTTAATCACTGTTTTCTGTAAAGTTAAAACTGACACCATCCTAAACTCAAGTACCTTTAAAGCAGGTATGAGTGCATGTATTTGTATTCTGGGTGTTGCATGGTTAGGTGATACTTTCGTTTCAAGCAACATTGATTGGATCAAACTGACTGCGGGTGATTTAATCACTGGCCATCCTTGGTTATTAGCCGTTATCTTCTTCTTCTGTTCTGCACTGTTATATTCACAAGCAGCAACAGCAAAAGCATTAATGCCAATGGCTTTAGCTTTAGGTGTATCTCCATTAACTGCAATTGCTTCTTTCTCTGCGGTTTCTGGTCTGTTCATCCTGCCAACTTACCCAACACTGGTTGCGGCAGTTCAAATGGATGACACAGGTACAACCCGTATCGGTAAATTAGTCTTCAACCACCCATTCTTTATCCCAGGTACAATTGGTGTGGTATTAGCTGTCGGATTTGGTTTCCTCTTCGGCGGTATGATCCTGTAGTTTGAAGTAAAAAATTAAAACATTGCAAAAAAGCGCCTAGCGCTTACAAGAAATAAAAAAACAAGAAAATACCTCGTCGTAAGATGGGGTATTTTTATTTTACCCTCTCGCTCCTTGCTTTCATTTTTAGCTAAAGTCTGCTAATTATGATGTTCTCGCGACAACGTGATTTAAGGAGATTTCCGTGCAACGTGAAGCGTTATTAGACCACGTACTTATCCAGTTAGAGCAATATGGCTTAGCTGCAACCTTACCTGACCTTCTTCAAGATTCTGGTATCAATGAATCTGATCTTCATCCTTTCTGGCCTGATAGAGACGCATTGATTTTTGATTGTCTTCGCCACCACGGGCAGCAAATTGATATTTGGCAACGCCAAGTCATGCTAGATGAAGAGCTGACTATCGAACAAAAATTACTGGCTCGTTATGATCAACTGGCGATGCGTTTAGAGAAAAACCGTTTTCCCGGTTGTCTATTCGTAGCGGCTTGTAGCGCATATCCTGATGAACACTCTCAAATTCACCAGTTAAGCCAACGTCAAAAACAAAGCTCATTTGATTACTCTAGAACGCTACTACGCGAACTTGATATCGAAGATAGTGAGTTGGTTGCCAAACAGATGGAACTCATCTTAGAAGGCTGTTTAAGCCGTTTAATGGTGAATCATCACGCAGATGATATTATTACAGCTAAATTATTGGCAGAGGATATTCTTAAGATTGCTCAATGTCGTAAAAATGGTGCATTAAGTTAGTTTTGAGTGTTGGAAAACGAAAGAAATGCGTTATTTTTTTGCTTGTACTCAATTTCTATCTATTGAGTAGTAAAAAACAAATTTAATCATCAAAAAAAGAGAAAGCTTTCTCTTTGATCTACAAAAAAGTGAATATCTTTACTGATTGTTATTTAAGCATTTTTTACTAAAAAATTGCTTATGATGAAAATTTAAACTCGAATAGAATAAAAAGAAAGCAAACAAACTTATTTTTGCATTTTTTATTAAAAATACGTTGACGCATCACGCTGAATACGGTTTAATGCGCCTCGTTAGCCCGAATAGCTCAGTCGGTAGAGCAGGGGATTGAAAATCCCCGTGTCCTTGGTTCGATTCCGAGTTCGGGCACCATCTTTAGAAAAACCAGCCTTATGGCTGGTTTTTTGCTTTTATAGACTAAACTAATTGTTATTCTTACTAAACGCCGCTTTCCTTTTCTACCTACCTCATTTCTACCTATTAGAAAGTAGATCAAAATAGATACAACACTATTAATAATATGCTAATTCAAATATATGTGTCTCTATGAGGGCAAGGAAGATAGATTATGAAAAATGGAATTGAAGCATTGATACTAAAAAGTGGATTCACGCTAAAAGATATTTATAGAATAAAAAATTCTCAAAAAGATCAAGTAATAGTATTCAAACTGAAATATTCAATCTGGGAAATGTTTTTTTTAGACTAATCTTTCTATTTTTATTATCATATTCACACTATTCTTGGCTATTTATCTTAATTCAGCTAACACTCATGCTAGTTTAATAATGGCATTTCTCATTACTATAGCTATCCTTTGTTTATCTTCTGCAGCAATTTTAAGATATAAATCCTTTGTGTTTATAAAAAACAAAGGAAAACCACTCGCTTGTTAATGATTATAAACATTGTCAGTATTTATATAATAAAACAATTTCCAGACATCTTCACATAGAACTCCCATATAATTTATAACCAGAAAGCAATTCCCCCATAAACTAAACTTCTAAGTATTTTCTTATATCTTAATAATTCAAATATTCCTTCATACTCTTTTCTTACAAAACCTTTATAATTTGAATCATTATAAAAATAGAACGACTTCATCAGTATAGCCTCAAGGATCAACAAAAATGGAATTTCCCAAAGACCGGATCTATCATTCCTTTATCTGCATACTTGCCTTTATAGGTTATTTTTTCTCATCTTTTAGTCTATTACTGACTCCCTTTCCTGTTGCTCTATTTCAATCGCCTTATATCATCTCATTGATCAGCTTTTTTATTTACCTCCCCTACTGCTTGATTATTTGGTTTGCTTATCAAAAAAATATTAAATTAATGCCGTTAGGTCGCCTTCAATGGCGTACATTAAAAGCTCCTTTTTTAGCCTTAGTGGGATTATATTTCATTAGTCTATTTTTAGGCTCTGAAGATGATTCATGGGTTACAGAAATTGAATCTATTACAGGCTTTGCCTTCTTCTTGTTTGCTCTTTCTGTTATTTTTATCGCCCCCATTACCGAAGAAATCATTTTTAGAGGTTTTCTATTAAATGCAGGTATGTGGTATGGCAATGTAGGTAAATGGATTGCTATTATTCTCTCCTCACTCCTATTTGCAGCGATGCACACTCAATATGAGTCAATCACTACCTTTATCCTTATATTTGTTGTGGGTGTTGTGTTTTGCCAAATCAGAATAGGAACTCGTTCATTAATCGCGCCAATATTGTTACATGGAATACACAACACCATCAGTATCGTTTTTTTAATGTTATAGAGTTTTTATTTAATAAATTTCTATTTTTTATAACAAAACACTTAATCACTTAAAAAGAAATGATACTTAATAGGTGAAAATATTTTTATTATTTTTTAGAGAATGATCTGATTCTATACGCAATAATACCGAATATTATTTATAACTGTCTCAATAAGTTATATTAAATTCTATAAAAAATAAAATCGAAAAATAAATAGAGAATGTGATTATAACTACATGCTTTTTCAACGTATTAAAGTATGATAAGAGATATTAATATGACAATAACATTACTATTTTCTTAAATTAAGAGAACCTTTATGAATTTGTTTTTCCAAAATAGCCTAGCTTTTCCTAGCATCGTTTTTAGTGCATTACTTATTATTATCTCTTTTTATTGGCTCTGTGCTGCTTTTGGATTATTAGATATTGATTTATTTAATATTGATAGTGAATTAGATATCAATGTTGATGCAACAGGGCTTGCGGGCTGGTTAACAAAATTAGGATTAGCAGGTATTCCTGTCACCATTATTTTAACTTTCTTCACCCTTTTTGGCTGGTTTATCAGTTACTTTACTAATTATTGGATTATTAGTGCTATTGAAACAAGTTTTATTCGTTATTTAACGGGTTTTATTGCCTTTATCATTATTTCTTTTATTGCACTTAATCTTACTGCGGTATGTTTAAAACCGATCCGTAAAAAACTGATGTCACGTAATAAGCCTAAATCAGTACACCAATTGATAGGTAAATTAGCGTTAGTACGGTCAACCAATGTAACAGAAAACAAAGGTGAAGCGGTTTTAGAAGATGGGGGAGCAGGTTTAATTTTACAAATTAGAGCGCCTGAAACAGAAAATATTAAACGAGGGGATAATGTCATTATTATTAGTTATGACGCATCCACTCATAGTTATCAAGTCGTAACGGAAGATGAATTTCATCGCTAATATCCACATTGATGAAAGACAATTTAGTTAGCAGACAAACACTATTAAAAAATGACGGTATCGTCTGAACTTATGGAGAAAAAAGTATGGATTTGGCTTTCGTTATGCCTTTCTTAACTGTCGTTGGTTTCGCAATCCTAATTATTTTAGGGTTATTTGGATTATTTAAAGCTTTCTATATTAAGGTACCTCAAGGTACAGCCTTAATTGTCAACGACATGTCATCACAACCTAAAGTCCATTTTACGGGGGCATTAGTTTATCCCGTTATCTACAAAAAAGAGTTTATGCGTATTTCTCTTTTAACGTTAGAAGTGGATCGTCGTGGTAAAGATGGTCTGATTTGTCAGGATAACTTACGTGCAGATATCACGGTTGCTTTCTATCTACGTGTTAATGAAACCACCGAAGACGTACTAAAAGTCGCAAAAGCCATTGGTGTTGATAGAGCTTCCGATCATCAAGCTGTTAGTACCCTTTTTAGTGCTAAATTTTCTGAAGCATTAAAAACGGTAGGTAAACAGTTTGAATTATCAAAACTCTTTGAAGATCGCCAAAATTTCCGTGATCGCATTGTGGATGTCATTGGCAAAGATCTTAACGGTTATGCATTAGAAGACGTTGCTATCGACTATTTAGAACAAACACCAAAATCAGCGCTTGATCCTAACAATATTTTTGACTCTGAAGGTATCCGCAAAATAACGGAAATTACCGCCATTCATAATATTGAAACCAACCAAAAAGAGCGCGATCAAGAACTCGCTATTCAAAAGAAAAATGTTGAAACTCGCGAAGCAAGTTTAGCTTTAGAGCGCCAACAAGCAGATGCGGAAGCACGCCAAAAACGAGAAATCGACAATATTCGCGCTCGTGAAACATCAGAAACGCTACGCGTTCAAGAAGAAGAGCGTCTTAAGGCAGAACAAGCTCGTATTCAGACTCAACAAGAAATTGAGATCCGTGAAGAAAACCGTATGCGCGAAGTGGAAGTTGCACAACAAAATCGTACCCGCGCCATCACTATTGAACAAGAACGAGTTAATCGTGCGCGTGAGTTAGAAATTGTTGCTCGTGAACGTGAAGTTGAGTTGCAACGTATTGAGAAAGAAAAAGCGTTAGAAGAAGAACGTAAAAACATCTCAAATGTTATCCGTGAACGTGTTGCCGTAGAAAAAACCGTAGCTCAAGAAGAAGAACGCATTAAAGAAGTACGTGAAATCTCAGAAGCTGAACGTATGCGCCAAGTCACTGTGATTAATGCGCAAGCGGAAGCGGAAGAGTCTTTAGTTCGCCAAGTAAAAAGAGCTGAAGCAGATGAATCTAGTGCGAAACATAAAGCTGAAGAAATCAGTACCATGGCGAAAGCGGAGTTAGAAGCCTCTGTCAAACAAGCCGAAGCAAAAAAACGTTTAGCTGAAGGTATTGAAGCAGAGCATGCAGCATTAGGTCTTGCTGAAGCTCGTGTACGTCAAGCAACTGCGGAAGCTGAAGAGAAAGAAGGTTTAGTGCTTGCTACTGTCACCGCTGAAAAACTATTAGCAGAAGCACGAGGTATGAAAGAAAAAGGCTTAACTGAAGCACAAGTGATGGAAGCTAAAGCACAAGCCCAGCAACAACAAGGCCTTGCAGAAGCGAAAATCTTGGAAGAAAAATTAACCGCTCAAGCGCGTGGTGAAGAGCAACAAGCTAATGCGAAAGAAAAACTCGGTTTAGCGGATGCTAAGATCCTTGAAGAAAAACTCGCAGCTCAAGCACGCGGTGAAGGCCAATTAGGTTCAGCACAAGCCGAAGTTATTCGCCAACGCTTGAAAGCAGAAGCCGATGGTTTAACTGATAAATTTAAATCGATGGATCACCTTAGCGATACGGCTCGTTCGCATGAAGAGTTCCGCATGCGCCTTGAAAAACAATTTGAACAAGCAATGGCCTCTATTGAAGCCAACAAAGAAATTGCACGCGAACAAGCTGATGTATTGGCAGCCGCTCTAAGCAAAACCAATATTGAAATTGTGGGTGGTGATGGCAACTTCTTTAATACCTTCTCTAAAGCATTAAGTTTAGGTAAAGCTGTTGATGGTTTTATGGATAAAAGCAGTTTTGCCAAAGAGAACGTTGAAAAGCTGATTAACCGTACTCAACAAGATAAAAAACTCGATATCGCTTCTTTATTAAAAAATCCTGAAGTTCAAGATTTAATTAATGGATTTATGGCAACAAAAGGCGCCAGTCAGCTAATTAAAGATGTGACAACTAAATCAGACTCCTCTAAAGAAGAATAATTTCATTTAAAGGAGGTGAAAAGGCATAACGCTTATCTCTGTGTCTTTTCTTTTGTTTTTATCGTTTAAGCCAAGGAAATCCGTTATACCATGTCTGACATTCTGGATACGAATCGCGAGCAGGAAATACTCGATAGCGCCGTTGCACAAGGTGGTGCGTATGAAATTTTACGCAAACGCCTCACTGAACAAGGCCAACAACTTCATCAAAAAGCCACTGAGCTCAATCAGCATCGCTTAGATGAATTTGGTCAAAGCCAAATGGATATTATTGGCCGTATTCGTATTCGCACTGAAAATAACTGCCAAGCCAGAGATATTGTTCGTGTAGGTGAGTGGTTACTATTTGGTTATAACGTTTTCCTTGGATTAAAACGTGAAACACATCTTGAAGATGTTTTTTCACTTTATCGTTTAATTGAAAATGAGGGCGAGTTTGATGTTGAAGCCGTACCTTATGAAAATACGTTCTTAAACGACAATCGCTTTATTCAAGATTTTACTGAGCTCTATACTTACTATAAAAATACGCAACTATTACAGCTAGTTGAGCGTGACGGAAAGTTACTCGCCAGTTTCCAGATTGGTGCTCGTATTACTGATGTGCGTGTTTTTCGTTGGTCAATTTCAAGTGATAAGCAACATATTGAATATATTGATAATCGTGGTGAGCGAGATATCGCTCTTCCCCCTGCTTATGATTTTGAATGGACGAAAACCCAACGTGAAGATACGGTCAATGGTCGTTTTCCTCATATCAATATTCTTGATACCGTTTTTGTCGAAACAACCGGTGGCGACCTAACGGTCAAATGTGAAAATAATACGGAAGATGGTTTAGGTATTTATCGTGAAGCCGTATTAGATAAAAACCAATCTCTCGATGATGCACAAATTGAATATGCTCAAACAGGCAGTTTAATTCTGTTAAAAATCTTACCGTATCGAGAAGAAAATTGGCGTTATTTGGTCTACAACATTTTGGCACAAACCGTCCAACGCATTGATGCAATTGGACAAGCTTGTGTTCAACTACCTGAAGATCATGGCATTATTTTCCCTGGCGGTTATTACCTGCAAAATGGTGAATACAAAACCTTTGATCAACCGATGGAAGGTATGTATTTTCGCCGCCTACGCCGTTCGCCTAATGGTGAAGACGTGTTATATGTTTTCTACTCACCTTCACAAGGTCGCCTTGCGCTTTTCAATTACAATATGATTGAGCGCAAACTTGCTGTGCCTTTAGTTGGCCATGGCTATGCGATGCTCGAAGACGGGAAAATGGTGCTGTTTGAAGGTGAAGGCGAAGAAGCAACACGCGTTCATCCAATGCAAGTTTGGCAAACTCCCTTCTATTCTGAAGAATTTGCCGATAAACAGCCTCCTCGTAATGGTTTTTACGGCCGTATTGGTAATGCCGATTTAGTACGAGGGATCTCTGAAATATTACATGTCGCAAAAGAAATTGAAGGTAATCAAGTTTCTATTGCTCGTTATGAACAGCTTAGTTCACAACCTAAAAATTTATTAGATCTCTATTATTGGTTTAACGATGAGCACTGTTTAGGTATTGGAAAACTCCTCAAAGATATCGCTCAAACCAGCGAATTAGTGCTTGATGAATATGAAAAAGTAGAAAGTATTCGTCAGCAATCTGCGAAATCCATGCTTGAAGCCGTTAATCGCCAAAAATCACTACTCGCCCTAACACTGCCTGATAGCTGGACTGATATACAACAATTTGTTGATAGCTTAAATTCACTGAATACTCATCGTGGGCATCTGATTTCATTGCGTGAATTCCGTTATATGGATTTAACCAAGCTCAACGCGATGGAAACGGAAATTACGGAAACTCAGCAACGCGTTTCTCAAGCTACAGCGCTGTTTCTTGCCAGTGATAAAGCATTACAACCGTTTAAAACTCAGCTTGTTACCTTTGAAAATCTCATTGAAAAAGCGCAAAACAGCGCACAGCTAGATATCCCGATGAATGACATGGAAAAAATGTCCACTGATTTGGATATGCTTTCTAACTTAATGGCTTCTTTAACATTCCAAGATGTCACTCAACAAACCCATATTATTGATGCGATTTCACAAATCTATGCTCAACTAAACCAATCTCGCGCTCGACTACAACAAAAACGAAAATCACAAAGTAGTGTCGAAAGCGTGGCACAATTTGGCGCACAATTTCGTTTATTTAGCCAAGGGATCACCAATGCATTATCCCTTGCAACCGATCCTGAACGTTGTGACGATCAACTTTCTCGCTTATTGCTTCAATTAGAAGAACTTGAAAGCCAATTTAGTCATCATGATGAATTTCTTGATGATATTCTCGCTAAACGTGAAGAGTTAGTAGAAACTTTTGAGTCGCACAAACAAGTACTGCTTGATGATCGTCAACGTCGCTCACAAAGCCTGCTTACTGCAGCAAATCGCTTGCTGGAAAATCTGCAACGTCGTACTTCTCGTTTGCAATCACAAGATGAGTTAAATGCATTTTTTGCATCCGATCCACTCTCATTAAAAACACGGGAAATCATTGAAAAACTAAGAGAAATCAATGATAACGTCAAAGCTGATGATATTGATGCGCGTCTAAAATCCTCTCGTGATCAGGCTATTCGTATTCTGCGAGATAAAACTGATATTTTTGAAGACGGCGGCAATGTCATTAAATTAGGGCCTCGCCATCGTTTTAGTGTTAATACGCAAGAGCTTGATCTCACTATCTTACCTAAAGAAGATAAACTCTGGTTATATCTGACAGGAACAGATTACCAAGAGCCGATTGAAAATGCAGAGCTTGCCCAATTACAACCTTATTGGAATGCCTCGCTTGAGTCTGAATCAGACACTGTTTATCGCGCTGAATACCTTGCTTACTCCATTATTTATGCCGCAGCAAAACGTCAAGATGGCCTTGATTACGAAACGCTAAAAGAAGCACTCACTATTCCAGAAAAGCTGGAAAAGCTCGTGCGTGATTTTGCAACGCCACGTTATAAAGAAGGCTATGAAAAAGGGATCCACGATCACGATGCTATCGCTATATTGAAAAAGCTGCTCCCAATAGGTGAAAGTGCCGATCTTCTACGTTATAACCCCACTGCACGCGCAGTAGCCGCACTATTTTGGGAAACCAAACAAAATGAGCAATACCCTGCCCTGTGGCCTGAACGTGCAAGAACAGCACTGAATATTCAGCAATTATTCCATACAGATGACGCATTAACCGACCTGCAAGCTGAAATCGAAGCGGATATACGTCTATTCCTTCATGATAATCCGATTGAGTGCGAACACTATATTCCGATACAAGCCTCTGAATATTTAAGCTTTGCTTTGGCGAGAACACCCATTGAATTAGTTTATAGCAAATACGCTAAAGAGTTAGTGGTTGCGCTGCAAAGTCGATTAGAAGAAGCTCATATGTGGATGGACTTTAATCGTTCACAACAAAATTTAGGCACGCGATACGCACAGCGTTGGACACTGATCCAAAATTGGCTGCAAGGGTTATGCTCTCTACCTGATTACGCCGATCTTACGCCTTATATTCCGGGTGCTATCGCTATCATTATTTTAGATAAAGTCGCATCAGCGCGTTATAGCGAAGCCGATTTATACTTTACAGTAACAGGTTTATTAGGCTCTCACCCAACGATTGATAATCAAGCGTTATCACTCAGTTTAGATGATTATTTCAGTCGAATGCGTGGGCAGAGAAAGAACTTTATTCCTGCATTTCGACAGTACCTTACCTTGCGCCAGAAAATAGTCAGTGATGAACGAGAGCGCTTAAAACTGCATGAATTTAAAGCCAAACCGTTAAGCTCTTTTGTCCGTAACAAGCTGATTAATGATGTTTATTTACCGATTATTGGCGACAACATGGCAAAACAAATTGGTGCTTTAGGGGAAGGTAAGCGCACCGATTTAATGGGATTATTATTAATGATCTCCCCTCCGGGTTACGGTAAAACCACATTAATGGAATATGCAGCAGCACGTTTAGGTTTGATTTTTATGAAGATCAATGGTCCTGCATTAGGACATAACGTGCTATCACTCGATCCGGAGCAAGCGCCCAACGCAACAGCAAGACAAGAGCTTGAGAAGCTCAACTTAGCGCTAGAAATGGGTAATAACGTTATGCTGTATGTGGATGATATTCAGCATACTCACCCTGAATTCTTACAAAAATTTATCTCACTGTGTGATGGAACAAGACGTATTGAAGGGGTGTGGAAAGGAAAAACCAAAACCTATGATATGCGTGGCAAAAAATTCTGTGTCGTGATGGCAGGAAACCCTTATACCGAATCAGGCGAAGTCTTCCGTATTCCTGATATGCTGGCTAACCGTGCTGATATTTATAACTTAGGTGAAGTATTAGGTGGTATGGATGAAGCCTTTGCGCTGAGTTATATCGAAAACAGCCTAACATCGAATGCGGTATTGGCACCACTGGCTTTGCGTGATCTTAACGATCTCTATGTTTTAGTGGATAAAGCAATGGGGAAATCCGTTTCTACCAACACATTAAGTTACCCATATTCAGATGCTGAAATTAACGAAATTGTGATGGTACTTAAGCACTTAATTACTTTACGAAACGTTATCTTAAAAGTGAACCAACAATATATTGCCAGCGCAGCTCAATCTGATAAATATCGCACAGAGCCAGCATTCCGTTTACAAGGCAGTTACCGCAATATGAATAAGTTAAGTGAGAAAGTGTCTGCGGTAATGAATGATGAAGAAATTGAACGCTTGCTAGACGACCACTATCTTGGTGAAGCACAACTGCTAACAACTGGCGCTGAAGAGAACTTATTAAAACTCGCTGAATTACGTGGAAAATTAACTGAAAAAGACACCACTCGTTGGGCACAAATTAAGAAAGACTTTATGCGTAATAAAGCATTGGGTGGTGATAACGCTGATATTGGCGACCGCGTAGTATCACAGTTAGCCAATTTAGTGGAAAGTGTGCAAGGTCTACGTTAAAGATAAAAAAATAGTCGTGTTTAGCCCACTTATTTTAGTGGGCTAAATACTACATAAATAATGTTTTATAAATCGAGAAACCTATTTCACGTTCACGATATTGATTTTTTCACAACAAATGAAAGCGTGAACATCGTTAAGATTAAATATATTTACTATTAATAAATCATGATATCAAAGGAAGAATTGTTGTAATATATATTACGAATTCTATTAATAATTAAATTTATAGAAATTTAATTATATTTTATATAATTAATAACGCTACGATTAACAATAAATAACAACATTATTTAACAAATGATTATATCCAGTACATAAAATCCATATTAACTCACACTCTGAAAAGAATGAAATAAACGAGATATTAATAAGAATCACTCTTAATCTATTTATGAGATCTCTCTCTAAAGATAGGAAATTAACTTAGGATTAATATCATAGAAATGATAGCATCAAAAATGCTATAAATTAACTCTATAATTTACATGACTTTAGTTTAAATAAATTAAAAACTTTTAAATATATAGTCTTCAATTTATTAACAAGGAAGATAATAGATATCTTCATTAATAATTATTTAAGCGTACTATTCTAATTTTTAGATTAAAGTTATCGAAAAAATTATTCTATTTTTGTCTGGTTTAAGGCATTTTTATACCCGACAAGTAGCAACACAACAAAATACTTTCAATAAAAGTGGGCGTACTATGAAAAGCATGTTTACGACTCGGGAACTCCCTGACGTAGATCGGTTTTCCGTATTCAGGGATACAATAAAAGACCGCTTTTTATCGTCTTATGAATGCAATGAAATCGAATTGCCTCCTCATTCTCGATTTTATGCCAATATTGTCGAGCAGCAGGTGACAAATATGCGCTTTATTCAGCTAGAGTCTAACGGGCACTGGGCGAGTAGCCGTCCTTTAACTCATAAACTGAGCTTAGAAGAGCATTTTCAAATTGAGATCCAGCGTTCAGGAACCAGCCACCTTACTCAAGATGGAAGAACTGCATTTTTACGGCAAGGCGACTTTTGTATTTTTGATATGGCAAGACCCGTATCATGGTCTTTTGATAACGATTACTCATTATTTAAAATTTTGATCCCAAGAGAGAAATTGGCATCACGTTTAGGTAATACCCAAAATCTCACCGCAAGAGCGATACGTGGTAATAGTATTACCGGCTCTCTCGTTTATAGCTTTGTGATGCGCTATATTCCGTTCCTAGATTCAATGCCACCACAACACGCTCAACAACTTGCTGATATTTTATTGAATTTAATTACCTCTGCGTTTAGCGAATTCAGTATTGCAACACCACCGCAAAGCTTAGGAAGATCAACGCTATTTTATTTTGCTCAGCACTATCTTGAGCAACATCTTTCTGATCCTGATCTCAGCGTAAATGAATGTGCAAATGCGTGTGGGATCTCCGTGCGCTATTTACAGATGTTATTTAAAGAACAAAATACCTCTGTACTTCGTTGGATCTACCAAAAACGTCTTGAGAATTATAAAACGGCTTTAGTGAATCCTCTCTTGGCAGAGAAAAATATTACACAGTTAGCCTATGAATGTGGATTTAGCGATATTTCTAATTTAAGTCGAAAATTTAAATCTGAATTTTTTATGACACCTTCCGAATATCGGAAAATACACTCATTAAGATAAATAAACTAATTACCTCCCCCCTCTAGTTTACATTTTGGAGGTTATTCTAAAGGGGGGGGATAAAAGTTATCACATCAGCCGTAACGAAACTCAATGCCTAATGTGCCACACGGATACTCCCATTTTTTTAAAATCGTATCGCCACATAAAACACGGCAAGTACCACACTCTAAACATCCTGCATAATCAAAAAGATATTGTCCTTTTTCATCTTTTTTATATAACCCTGCAGGGCAAGCTTTCATTAAGATTTCAAATTGTGCAGGATCGATATCATCCTTTAAAACGATATGTGGATTTTCTTCATCCACATTAAATTTATTGACGCCTAATTTAACGTCTACGTTTACTTGACTCATAAAGAACGTACCCCCTTAAATCCATCTTTAATTAAGTTCATCACACCGACTTTCTTAACTTGAGACAGTATTTTCTTACGAACAGGTTTTTCTGGGCCATTAATCACGAATAAATCATGCATGACATTGGCAGCCATTTGCGGGTAATCCGTAAAGAATCTTGTATTATCAAGGAAAGAAGGTAAGTCTTTGTATAACTTCATATCTTTCATGACGAAACTGTCATTTAATAAAGATTGGTAGCAACTTAATTCTTTTTGGTTATAGCTGTTTTGCTCTTTCGCCATTAATACTGCTTTTGCAGCTGCTTCACCAGAGGCAATTGCTAGATCCATCCCTCTTACGGTATAGCCAACGTTAAGGCAAAATCCAGCAGCATCTCCCGCAACTAATACGCCATCTTTGACTAATTCAGATACCATATTCATGCCACCTTCGGGCACCATATGCGCTGAATATTCTAATAACTTGCCGTCTTTGATAAGTGGTGCAACAACAGGATGTTGTTTAAAATCTTCTAATAATTGAGGAACCGTTTTTTCGAATTTATCGACATTATGTAGCCCTAAAACAAGGCCTAAAGAAACAGTGTTTTTATTGGTATATAAGAATCCGCCACCTAAATATCCGCCTGATGGTGCGCCAGCAAAAAGCCAAGCTAAGCCTTCATCATTAGTACAACCAAATCGGTCTTCCATTTGTTGTGGCGTGAATTCCAATAACTCTTTAACCCCTACCGCTACGGTATGAGGATTAACTTTTTGTGTCATACCTAACTGTTTTGCTAATAATGAGTTAACACCATCAGCAAGAATAACAACGTGGGCTTCAATTTCATCATCACCCGCTTTTACACCACATACCTTGCCATCTTTTACCAACACTTCATCGACACGAACACCTGTGATCACTTGTGCGCCAGCGTCTTCAGCTTTTTCCATTAACCATTGGTCAAATGAAGAACGCAATACAGTATAAGAGCGCGCGGCTTCCTCTTCTTGCTGAGTGTGTTGATAATCTAAAGTGACTCCATCAGTTTCCGTTAGCATGGAAATTTTTTCGCGTGTCACAAGCCGTTCAACAGGGGCTTCTTGGGCAAAATTGGGAATGATCTTTTCAAGACTATGTGCGTATAAACGCCCACCTGTCATATTTTTACTGCCAGCGAAATTACCTCGCTCTACGACTAAAACATCACACCCTGCTTGTGCTAATACATAGGCAGCAGTACCACCAGCAAGTCCACCACCCACAATAATGGCGTCAAAAATATCGTCTGACATACTTTTCTATCCTTTTATTATGTGCGGTCGCTTAGCAAATTATCACTAAGCGACCTACGGTGATTAGCCGCCAAGCTTCGCGGTTAATGCAGGTAACACTTTGTAGAGGTCGCCAACAATACCGTAATCCACCATATTGAAAATTGGGGCATTCTTATCTTTGTTGATACCAACAATGATTTTCGCTCTATCCACACCAACCATATGTTGGATTTGCCCTGAAATGCCGACAGCAACATAAACATCTGCACCTAAAGTCACGCCTGAAACACCAATGTAGCGATCGTGTTCCATCCAGCCTTCACCTTCAGCGATTGGACGAGAACAACCCACTTCACCTTGAAGGGCTCTCGCTAATGCTGACGCTAATGCAATATCATCTGCCTTAGCAAAACCACGTCCAACACCAACAACACAATGTGCTTTACCTAAATCAACGGTACTGCCTTGTTTTGGCTTACGTGCTAACACTTTTAATGTATGTGCAGAGGCGATAAAGGCACTTTGCACAACAGGTGAATTGGGTGCGTCGTTGATGGCTTCCACATCAAGTGCACTGCCCACAGTGGCAATCGCATAAGGTGAGCGAATTTCTGCTTTAGCATGTGCTAAACCACCATAAACTTGGTGTGTTGCAATCACGGTATTGTTTTCAATAGCAAGACTTAATGCATCACTGACAACACCAGCTTTTAACGTCACGCCAAGGCGAGCTGCAATCGCTTTTGCACGTTTTGATGAAGCAAGGAGAACCAGTGCATTCGCACCCGCTTCTTTAATAATGGCGGCAAAAGAGGCGGCATAATCTTCAGCAATTACACCTTCTTGTGGTGCGAAACAATAAACACAGTCAGCGCCTAAATTGACACATTCACGCGTACTTTCATCATCACCAATAAACAGCACATTAACCTTTTCACCAAGACCACGAGCAAATGCAATCAGCTTTGCTAAATCATCCGCTTTTTCGGCATAAACAAAGGTAGTAGGTAGTAAACTAGCCATTTTTAATCTCCTTATTGATTAACCGCTTGGCGTAAATGTTCAGCAAAAGTGGCAATATTTTCATCTGAATCACCTTCTAAAATAATGCCAAGGCGATCAGTCTGTTCTGGTGCGCATACTTGTGTTTGCACAACAGTCAGAGCAGAAATATCAACACCGATATCGCCCAAACCCAGTTTTTCAACAGGCTTTTTATTCGCTGCTAAAATGGCTTTCATTGAAGGGAGTTTTGGGGTGTTAATACTTGAAGTGACACACACAACGGCAGGTAATGTCAGCTCTAGTTCTTCCGTGATATTTTCTAAGTCACGTTCAACAATGATTTTGTCACCTTCAACGGTGATTTTGTTTACTGCGTTGACACAAGGTAAACCTAAATATTCACCTACCGCTAAACCTGTTTGTTGAGCGTATAAGTCACCAGAACCTTCACCGAAAACTAATAAGTCAAAACCAACTTTTTGTGCCGCTTGCGCAATAATATTGGCAGTATCCGTTGAATAAAGAGCGCTACATGCATCATCAGCAACCAGTGTTAATGCATCAGGACCACGCGATAAAATATCTTTTTTGATCTTCGCGTTTTCAACCATTGCACTTGTACCCACACTTAATGCGGTTACGGTGCTATCACCAAGGGTAGAGGCAATTTCTACTGCGGTTTCAACAGCATTCAAGTCATACAAACTAATTTTTAAACCCGCATTATCGGTTGCGAGTGTACGATCAGGCCGTGTTGTGATGTCTTGTTCGTCATGAACAACCTTACAGCAGGCAATAAGTTTCATAATTCACATTCTCCGTTTTGCACAATGCAACAAATTAATAAGCTCAAATCTCATTACGCTAAAATATGTTTAGCGATAACCATGCGTTGCACTTCACTTGTGCCTTCAAAAATTTCGGTGAGTTTTGCTTCACGCATCAGACGTTCAACAGGATAGGATTTGGTGTAACCCATACCACCATGTAATTGGACGGCTTTTTGAGTCACATAAGTGGCAGCTTCTGCTGCATAAAGTTTGGCTTGAGCAGATTCACGGGTATAAGGAAGACCTGCCATTTTGGCAGCAGCAGCGCGATAAACCAGCATACGTGCACAATCAACACGGGTTGCCATATCCACTAATACCCATTGAATACCTTGATTAGCAGCAATTGGTTTACCAAATTGAATACGCTCTTTGGTGTAAGCAATCGTGGCATCTAATGCACTTTGCGCGATCCCTAATGCAAGCGCAGAACAACTTAAACGCCCACCATCTAAGGTTTCCATCGCGATATTAAAGCCTTTACCTTCTTCGCCTAACATGGCGCTGGCTGAAACAACGCAATCACTAAAACTCACAGAGCAAGTTTCAGAACCGTTCATCCCCATTTTGTCTTCAGGTAAACCGATGCTGATACCCGGGTTGTCACGCTCAACTAAGAATGCAGTGATCCCTTTAACGCCTTTGCTTTTATCTGTCATAGCAAACACGATAAAGAACGCACCTTGAGGTGCTGCGGTGATCCACAATTTAGAGCCATTAATTACATAGTTATCGCCTTGGCGAACAGCGGTTGTTTCTTGAGCCGCAGCATCACAACCCGCGCTTGGTTCAGACAAACAGAAGCACCCTAATTTTTCGCCAGACACTACGCCCGGTAAAATGCGTGCTTTAGTCTCTTCATCAGCATATTTTTGAATAATTGGGCCAGTTAAAGAGCATTGTGAACCCATGATCATCGCGTGAGAGGCACTGACTTTTGCCATCTCTTCTGTTGCTAATACATAGCTAATTGCATCCGCTTCTGTACCACCATAAGCTTCATCAATATTGAAACCAAAGAGTCCTAATTCAGCCATCGGGGCGATGCTTTCACTTGGAAAACGATGCTCTTTATCAATTGCACCCGCAATTGGTTTAATATCGTTTTCAACAAACTCTCTGACCATATCGCGGATCAGGACTTGTTCTTCTGTTAGCTGAAAATCCATGTTTATTTTCCTCTGAGAATATTTATGGTTATCTCTATGGCGTGCGATTTCACGTTTGTCGTCTTATCGCACGCATTAATGGGTTAACGTTATTTCTACATCGTCGCTATAGATGCAGGTAAAAAGGTGTACAGCAGCAACATAAACATCATGGCTAGCAGTGGGATAGCGAGGGTTAATGTACCCACAGGACCGTATCCCTCTTTATGGCTGACACCACAGACGCTAAAGACAGTAATAATCAATCCGTTAAATGGAGGTGTTGTACTCATAGATGCCATTGTGGCTACACGGTGTAAGGAACCTTGATCAACCACCGTTGCAGGGAACATTGCAGCAATCATTGGCATAGCAATACTTAACGCGCCCGAGCCTGAACCACTGATAAATACCAAGGCACCGACTGAAATTGCAGTCACAACAAGTGGATTAAGACCCGATTGAGCAATCGCCTGGAATGATTCTTTAAACGCAGGTAAGGTCATGACTAACGCACCAAACCCAACAATTACCGCCGTGTTAAAGAGGGAGGTCACCCCTTCCATCGTTCCTGCGGCTAAATTAGGGACGAGTTTTTTCCAATCGAGGTAGCGTAAGTACACAATCAAGGCGGCAATAATCGCGCAGAACAATGCAATAGCCGGATCCCATTTCAGGATATTCAGCACGACAAGCAGGATCAGCATAGGGAGTAATGCGACAAGCACATTAGGTAGTTGACGATCTTTCTTACCTTCCTCTGCTTTTGCTGTTTTTTCGTCTTCAACCCAGCCTTCACCTTTTGCTTTTACACGCTTAAATAACCATGTGAGATAAATAATGACTAAGGTGACTTGGAACAGTGCAGTCAACATACCCGGTACTAAACCAGCAGTAGCCGAAGTACCTAAGAATTTCATTGGGATAAGGTTTTGGATCTGAGGGGAGCCCGGCATTATCATCACAAACGTACCCGCACCTGCAAAATAGACAGCTGGAATAAGTCTGCGAGGAAGATTCGCTTTACGGAATAAACTCACCATCATTGAATAAACGGTAAACAGTGCAACAAACACTGAAACACCGCCGTAGGCTAAAATGGCACAAGCCGCAACTAATGAAGGAATAACGGCTCTTTCACCAAATTTACCAATAATAAAAGAGGCAACACTATCAGCAGCGCCACTGATAGCGGTTAATTTGCCAAAAATCGCACCGAGTACGAAAATGAAGAAGAAGCTACCAAAATAACCACCTAATCCGCCGGTATACACTTGTAATAGTGCATCGACAGGATTAAGCATATCTGGTGATACAAGCCATGCAGTCACAGCAAGAAACAGGCTGGTGGTAAAGACAGAAATGAAAATATGTATACCTTTCATACACATAATCATTAATATCGCTAGCCCGATGATTAAACAAATAATACCCATGATTGCCCCACTTATATGTGTTAGGGTTCAATTGACCTGCGCACATTACGCAGGTCTTTTGTGACTATTGATTAACGTTGTTAAGCAGAAAGCACATCTGCAAAAGTTTGCAGTGCCGTTCTCGCCTGTTCATATGTTTTAGTTTGCTGATCAATTTCGATAATGATGGAAGGAATGCCTTCTCTATCGAGGAATTTCTTCACAATAGGGGCATCAAATTCTTCTGGATCACAGAACTTCGTCAGTAAATAGACGACACCATCAGCGCCTGTGTTTTTCACCATATCGGCAATTAAACGACCGCGTTTTTTCTCTGGATCATACAAAAGTGAACACCCTTCAAGCTGAGCGATTTGCTCTGCCATCGCTTCATAAGGTGCGTTATTTTCTGGGATATCTTGGCGGAACTGACGAGACTCATGTGCGACTTCATCTGCCACAATAGCCATCTTGTTATCAGCCAAAATTTGTAGAATTGAAGGGCTATCCGCAATAATGCCTGTCACAACAATCTTGTGCCCTTTCCAAGGTTCTGGAGACAAGGTTTTACATTGTGCAACAATGGCTTCAACGGCTTTGGTATGTTCAACCACATCCATAAAATAACCACTTTTGATCACGGTATTACGGCGTTGTGGTGTGACTAAATTTGGATGAAGTGCAGCGATATCTGAAAAATCACGTAATGCGCGGCGGCGCTGATTAAACAGGTGAATAGCATTTTTCAGTGCATCATCTGTTACTGTTTGACCGGAAATTTCCCCTAATTGCAGTGCAATTTTTTTGTATTGTTCAGTTAAGAATGCAATACCTGCTGGTGTTTTACGATTTTGTGGATGCACCAGTTGGATAAAAGGCACTTGTGGCACACCGGCTTTCCAGTTTTGCCCTAAGCATTTTAAGGTGTCACACAAAGAAGGAATTATGGCTGCTGATAGTTTATTCAGCGCACCATCTAACCCCATTTCAAGAGAAGAAAGCGCTAACGCACAATAGAAAGGAGGAAAATATTTCTTCGCTTCGGAGATCTCACGTCCTTCTGCACCCCAAATACCAAAAGGCACCATACCTGCCGCATAGACAATTTCATTCGGGGTATATTCAGGAAAACAACCAATAACCTTTTTGCCACTGCGAATAAAACCCTCTAATTGAGCAACAGGGTTATCCACCACGGCTTGTAACTCATCAAACAACTCCGTTAATGTTTTCATTAGATGTCTCCCTTTTTCATTTCTGCTTTATTAGCAGCCATAATTTCAGTCAATGCTTCAACACGGGTGACATACTGCGCTTCAGAGAAAACACGAGGATCAGCTTGGTCGCCATCAAAAGTCACTGTTGGGATCTTAAGTTCATGACGAATACGGCGCTCAATTTCAGGCATAATGCCACTCCAGAGCTTACAACTGCGGTTAACGTGAATAATCGCGCCGTCCACTTTATTCTGACGACTAACGTCAATACGCATATCTGCCGCACGCTCAACAGAGACACAGTTAGGAACGTATGAATAAGCGCGCATCATCTCGTCGCTGTTTTGATAAATCACACCAAATGCGGTGGCATAAACAGTAGCGGTAACGTTGATACCCTGCTCTTTTAACGGAGTCGATGTGGCACGTAAGTAAGGCCAGCAAGCTATACCTTCAAAGAGAACACGGTATTTCTCTTCTCCACGATAAGTCGATTTTTTCTCTTTGATGTTTTGTTCCATCTCTTCACACAGTTGCTCAAAAGCCAGTGCAGCTTCTAATTTACCGCGAGCACAAACCGCGACAGCCATGTGATTAAAGAGATCAAAACCATTCATTGGAGATGGTTCATATTGGCAATATTCTGCCGCTTTTAACCATGCGCGCCCTGTACGTTGTGAGATCTCACAAACTTCTTTGAATTTCTCTTCGGAGAAGACTTTGCCAGTAACTTTTTCGAGTTGTTTAATCGCATCATCAAATTGAGCTTGAACGTATTTCACCGTGACATCATCGGTGTCATAGTCATTTTTATAAGGAATATCGATAAGGATCATCGGGATATTCAGCTCATAAGAGATATTTTCATACCATTTGATCATGCAGTTACAGATGTTGTTACAGCACAGCAAGAAGTCTGGCTGTGGCATATCCATCTCTTCACACTGTTTAATATCCATGTAAGAGAGGCTGATGCGAGCATAAGCACAGATGTCGTTGGAATACCCCATGCTTTCTGCGTGTTCACACATTTTTAAACCCGCACCTTTCGCTGCAATTGCAGCGGCTTGGTTTTCAGGGTAAACCACACATAAACCTAATGTTTCAGCGATTTCTTGAGGGAAGTTAGAGGCACACCACCCTATTTTTTCACCGCTGTTTTTCGCATCCCACGCACGCTGATAAGCATCAGCAGCGATTTTTTGCAGTCGTTTTTTCGCAGGAATATAATCCGGCGCATTCATATCTACATTGCTCATTTTGATGTTCCTATTGTTAACGCATCGTCTTCCAGTTGATGGCGGTACGCTTCAAAGGCATAAATGGCGGCACCTATCGCCCCGTTGTATTGTGATAATGGAGAGGTGGCGATAGAGGCGTTCAACTCTTCGCTAACATAACGAACAACTTCAAAATTACTGGCAACACCGCCTGTCATAACAACAGGAGCTTCAACACCAACCCGTTTTGCCAGACCAGCAATACGGCTAGCTACAGAGCGGTGAATACCATTAATCACGTCAGGTATTGTTTCGTTATTTGCGAGATGGGAGATAACTTCCGATTCAGAGAACACGGTACAGGTTGAGCTAATCGTGACTTTTTTAGTGGACTTAGCGCCCTCTTGAGCGAGATCTGAAATTTTGGTTTCTAATACTCGCGACATCACATCGAGAAAGCGTCCTGTACCAGCAGCGCACTTATCATTCATCACAAAGTTTAATAAACGGCCAGCACCATCCATATGAAGTGCCTTAACGTCTTGACCGCCAATATCAATCACCGTTTTCACGCCCGGAAAAAGAAAGTGTGCACCTTTCGCATGACAGCTCAGTTCGCTCACTTCTTTATTGGCTTCTTTCAGAGAATTACGGCCATATCCTGTTGCGCAGATCCAGCTGATCTGACTGAGATCGCCACCAAATTGGCGCAAGACTTCATTGATCGCTTTTTCAGGGCCAGATGTCCCAGCACCGACAGATGCCAATGACTTCGCGACAATAGCGTCACCATTTTTCATGATGATGCATTTTGATGCAGACGATCCGATATCAACGCCCATTGTGAAAATGTCTTGTTGCATGCCTTTGCTCTCCTGAAAATTAAAAAAGTAAGTGGATTATTCTTTCCACGTCATCACGTCTTTATTGGCTTCAAGGTTTGCTATCTCTTCAGCGCTATACCCTAATTCAGCTAATACAGACGGTGTGTCTTCACCTAACAAAGGACCACGGCGATATTCAGGTAAACCACTCTCTAAGAAATCAATTGGTGGGCGAACTAAGGCTTTTTCACTGCCATTTTTGTATTTCATGTTGTAGAAGGTGTTGATTGCCCAAGCTTGCTTGTCTTCCAACACTTCTTCCCAAGTTTGTGCAATGCTGAATGGGATATCATTTTTGGTGAAAATATCTGCCCACTCCGATGCTGTTTTTTGCTCAACTTGATGCCAAATCAGGTCATATAATTCAGGAGAGCGATTATTTTTTGCCACTTCTTGTAGACGGGTATAACGTGCGTCTTCAGCTAAATCTGGACGACCAATACAAGAAATAAAGGTTGGATAATAAGCATCGTAAACAGGCATACAGACTTGAATAAAACGGTCATCTTTTGTTTTATAAGCCAGAATAAATGGGCTGGTGGTATTACGGCGATCGATTGGATACGGCTGACCATAATCAGGGTATTGTGCCGCTTGGATCATGATTGCTTGGGTATAAATTGAGGTATGCAGTAAGTTAGTTGAAACATACTCACCTTGACCGATATTTTTAGCACGAATATAAGCGGCTAATACGCCTGAAACCAAGCCTAATGCGCATTGGTGATCGCCAAGTCCAGGGATCACGTTCATAGGTACTGTGCCTTTTTGGTACAGCGAGCCTAAAATACCACCACGAGCAAAGAATGCGGTGTAGTCAAATCCTGGTAAGTCTTTATCTGGGCCTTCATCACCATAACCTGTCACGCTAGCGTAAACTAACTTTGGAAAACGTTGTTTTAACGTTTCATAGTCTAAACCTGCGCGCTCTCTTGCACCGGGACGCCAGTTAGTTAAGAAAATGTCCGCTTTTTCTAACAGTTCAAACAGAATTTTTTTCCCTGCTTCTGTTTTCGTATTTAACACGATCCCACGTTTATTGGCGTTTTCTAAATCAAAACTGGTGTTTTCATGTTGATCTAATGGGCGACCTTCTGTTGGTGCGGTATAGCGCAAATTATCGCCACTTGGAGATTCGATTTTGATTACATTCGCACCCATATCAGCTAAAATACGACCCGCTGCAGGTACTGCGATAAAGGTCGCCAACTCAACTACGGTGACGCCTTCCAGTGCTTTATGACTTGTCATTTCTTCTCCTAATTATTTTTAGACTTCATACTGCTGTTGTCAGAATGTGGATAAATCCGTTGTCACTTAACCCGCTACTTTGGTTTTTTCATCCTTGATTGAAACGCTATAACCCAGTTGCAATTTCAGTGCTTGCACATCAATTTTTCCGCAAGGGGTATGAGGAAATTCTGTAAAGAAATGGAGTTCTTTGGGGATTTTGTAGCGAGCCAGTCGCTCTTGTAGAAATTCACGTAATTCGCTTTCACCAATGCTGTGACCTTTTTGCACACAAATGGTGGCAATCACTTCTTCGCCTAAATCGGCAGACGGGATCCCAAATGCTTTTGTCGCATCAACACCGGGATATTCAGCAATCGCTTCTTCTATTTCGCAAAGACTGATATTTTCACCGCCGCGTACCACAATCTCTTTCATGCGATAGGCATAGTGATAATTTCCTTGTTCATCGACATAACCAATGTCACCCGTGTGTAACCAACCCTCTTCGTCTAACGCTTCTTGGGTTTTATCTGGCGCATTGTCATAACCCATCATTACATGGAAGCCACGCGTGCAAATTTCACCTAACGTGCCCACTGGCACAGGTTTGCCTGTTTTTGGATTGATAATTTTCATTTCAACAAAAGGTAAAGGCTTACCAATAGAGCTGCGTTTGATCTCTAAAGCATCATTAGGGAGAGTTTGAGTGCAACAAGGTGAAGCTTCTGTTTGGCCATAAGAGACGGTGATCCCTTTCATGCCGAGGATATTTTCGATGTCATCGATTAACGCAGGAGGAAAACTCGCCCCTGCGATAATGCCTTTATCAAGGCTAGATAAATTGTAGTGAGAGAACTGCTCGTGCTTTATTAAGCGGCTAAAAATCGTTGGTACGCCATGCATAACAGTACAACGATAGTCTTGCACCACTTTTAAAACATCTTCAGCACAATAGTTATCTAGAAGAACTAATTGACATCCGGTTGTTAATGCAAAAAAGAGGCAGGAAGAGAGTCCAAAACAGTGGAATAGAGGAACGGCAAGACAAATCACATCATCATGCGTAACACCTAAGCGTTGTGCTGACAGCATTGCATTATTAATGACATTATATTGACTTAGCATGACACCTTTAGGCATTGCTGTGCTGCCTGAGGTCATTTGAATGGTCAGTAAATCTTTTACACTGACTTGTGAAACAGCGTGTTGATATTCTTTATCTGATATTTTTTGGCTAACTTCTTTTAATTGAGATAAAGAAACACTTTTTTCAGCATGTTTATTTCCCATGCTAATAAATAATCGAGGTAATATATCGTTATTATCAGATGCTTTTTCAGAAAGACAATTAATAACCTCAATAAAATGATTGCTTTTAAAACCATCTGAAAAACAGAGTGCTTTAATTCCGGTTAATCGACATAAATCTAATAACTCTCTTTTTTTAAAATGAAAGTTAATACAAACAACAGGAACACCAATTTGAGCGGCAGCAAGAAAACAGATTATCCACTCTTTGCTATTAGCAGACCAAATACCTAAACGATCTCCTTTTTTTAAACCAATGGCTAAAAAACCACGCGCAACACTTTCCACTTCTTGTTGTAATTGTTGCCAAGTCAGTGTTTTTTTACTTTGATTTTCAATCAAGGCTATTTGTAAAGCATGTTGCTTTACTACATTGTTTAGACATTCTTTAACTGTCGTTTCTAATAAGGTCATAAATACCTACTCAACCGCTTCTTTGCTGGTGTTTACGTCTGTAATGACCTTATTCTGGGTAGGGGGAATTATTCATTCTTGGTAAATAACGAACTGTTTTTCGTCATTTGAATAGTCTGAGAGAGATTTGTGATTGAGGTCTAGATTTGGAGGGTTAAATATAATTTGTAATTGAAGATGAATTAATAACAATGAGATAAATTTGAAACCAAGGCGTTATAAAGGTGTTATTTTTAATAAAGAAAAAGGAGAGTCGTTTTATTTAAATAAAAATAATAAAACACTCTCTTTTTAATATAAATATACTTATCTAATTTTAAGATATAAACAAATCTTATCAATAAACATTGACGTTATAATTTAAATCAAAATAATATAAAAATAAATACAATAATTATTAAATTTTATAACATCTAAATAAAAAGTAATTTAAATCACTTAACTTATTTTATTAATCATCGATTAAACAGACTATTTTCCTCGTCGCATTGGCATGGTTGAGGTTTGATTGAGTGTTAATCCTTTGGTTTCTGGTGCAAACAGAACAGAAACTATCATTCCGAATAAGGAGATCGCAGCCCCCACCAGCATTGTGGTGTTAATACCATAAGTGGCGATAAAGGCAGGAAGAGCACAGGTTGAAATAACCGTACCGATACGACTTATTGACATAATAATACCCACTGCTGAGGCACGAATATCCGTTGGAAACAATTCATTAGGATAGAGCCATTGTAAAATTCCGGGACCACCAGAAAAGAATGCATAAGTCGCAAACGCTAAAATAACAAATAAGATAGGTAAATCAGGAAAGACACCTAGCACTAATAATGCCAATGTCATCATACCAAAACTACCAATCAATAATGGGCGTCGTCCTGTTTGATTTAACCAGAACATAGCGGGAATACACCCGAACATAAAGAACAGGCTAATCACTACATTACCTAATGCCGCACTTCTTCCAGCATCCCATCCTAATAAACCAACAATTTGTGGCCCAAAGGTATAAATGGCAAACATTGGGATAACTTGGCAAGTCCAAATGACCGCAACAAATAGAACAAAAGAGAAGTGACGTTTATTAAATAGCTCGATAAAACGCGTTGTTTTGGCATCTTCCGCTTCAAATACTACGGGTTCGCCAAAGAGTTTTATCATCATCTCATTACACTCTTTAATACGCCCTTTGCGTATTAGCCACAGCGGTGATTCAGGTAAATCAAAGCGACCAATTAAAATAATCACGCAAGGGATAAAGGCACTGCCCAACATCCAACGCCAGCCATCTGCAACATCATATAAAAGATACCCGACTAAGTTGGCGCAAGTTGCCCCGATATACCACATTGCAGCAATAAAACCGACGGCAAAAGCGCGTTGTTTTTTATTGGAAAATTCAGTGATCATCGAGGTCGCAATAGGATAATCGGCGCCAATCACAATCCCAATAAGGAATCGCATCACCAACAAGCCCACAGGCGTGGAGACAAACATCGTCGCGATAGAGATAATGGCAATAGCCACAATATCCACAAGGAACATTTTACGGCGACCGACTTTGTCACAAATATAACCAAAGAGTGACGTACCAATAAAAAGTCCTGCTAATGTTGCCGCACCAAGCAGACCAATCCATTGTGTATCAAGCTGTAATAACGGTGTGAGTTGCTCTAACGCCACACCGATAATCACTAATACATAGCCATCGAGAAAAGGGCCACCACTCCCCCATAACATCACTCGACGATGCACAGAGGTAAAACGAATATCATCAAAGTTTCTGGGTTGCATGACTACGTCCTGGTATTTTTTCTAAATAAAGCAAAAAAGAAAAGCTCCCAGGCCGGAGCAGCACTGGGAGAAAAGTAGCGATACATCATCCGTAACGATATTCCACACCAAACGTTCCGCGTGGGTATTCCCATTTTTCAAGCGCACTATCTAAACCAAGAATTCGACAAGTTCCACACTCTAAGCACCCTGCATAATCAAAGCTGATAGTGCCATCTTCTTGTTTTTTATAAAGACCCGCTGGACATGCTTTGACTAAGGTTTCCAATACCTGCATATCAGGCTGCTCTTTAACGACGATATGTGGATTTTCTTCATCGACATTAAATTTATTGATGCCTAATTTGACATCGACATTTACGGGAGAACTCATATTGCTTTAACTCCTTTGATCCCATCTTTAATCAGATTCATCCAGCCCACTTTTTTGGTATGACGCATCATGGTTTTACGCATCGGTACTGGCGCTTCACCGGTTACGGTGAAGAGATCTTTGGCAATACCAACTACCATTTCAGGGTAAGCGGTGAACATACGAGGGTTATCAAGTAAATCAGGCATGCGCTGATAGGCTTTCATATCGCGTAACGGGCCATCTTCTAAATGTTTGAGATATTCATTTAGCGTTTGCTTGCTAAAATCGTTTTTCTCCATAGCAGAGAGCACGGTTTTGGCCGCAGCTTCGCCTGATGCCATTGCTAAATCCATGCCACGGATAGTAAAACCAAGGTTCATACACATCCCTGCTGCATCACCGGCAATCAATACGCCATCGCGTACTAATTCGTTTTGCATTCTTAATCCAGCTTCAGGAACAACGTGTGCACCGTATTCCACCATTTTTCCGCCTTCAATGAGCGGAGCAACTACGGGATGCTGTTTAAAATCTTCCAGCATTTGTGGTACTGATTTTTTCGCATCCTTAATATGGTGAAGCCCACAGACAAGCCCTAAAGAAAGCGTGGTTTTATTGGTATATAAGAAACCGCCACCCATTAGTCCATCGGTAGGTGAACCTGCAAATAACCAAGCCGCACCTTCGTTATCTTTTAGGTTAAAACGATCTTTAATGACACTTTCAGGCAATTCTATGATCTCTTTTACGCCCACAGCCACATTTTCAGCTGCAACACGTTTTGTCATCCCTAGCTGTTCAGCCAAGATAGAATTTACACCATCGGCGAGGATCACGGCTTTGGCTTCTAACACATCACCGTCTGCCTCAACGCCGACAATCTTGCCATCACGCTCAACGAGCTTATCAACGCGAATGCCCGTGATACATTGCGCACCCGCGTTTTCGGCTTGCTCCATCAGCCATTGGTCAAACTCACCACGTAATACAGACCAAGAGGCGGTTTTTGGACTCTTTCCTTCCGTATTTTGGTAATCAATTGTCATTGCGCCGGTTTCAGTCATAAATGACAATTTTTCATGAGTAATCACGCGTTCAACAGGCGCATCTTGCGCAAACTCAGGAATGATGCGCTCAAGGGTATGTGCATACATACGACCACCGGTTACATTTTTCCCGCCAGCGTAGTTACCTCTTTCTATTAGCAATACTTGTGCGCCTTCCCTTGCCAAAACAAGTGCAGCCACAGATCCTGCTAATCCTGCGCCAACAATAATGGCATCGAAAATATCTTCGGAATCGGACATAACATCTCCAGAATTTGCGATAAACAGCAGAGAAGTTTCCTTCCCTGCTTAAATAAATCAGTTAGATAATTGACGAGTTAATGCAGGTAAAATCTTCATTAAATCACCGACAATGCCGTAGTCAGCGAATTGGAAGATAGGTGCATTTTTGTCTTTATTAATAGCAACTATGGTTTGTGCGCCATTAGCGCCAACCATATGCTGAATTTGTCCTGAAATACCGGCTGCTAAATAGAGTTCAGGTTTTAGCATCAGGTTAGAAATACCGACATAGCGCTCGTGTTCCATCCACTTCTCATTTTCAGCAACAGGGCGAGAACATGCGATTTCAGCACCAATGGCTTTCGCTAACTCTTCTGCAATGGCGATATTCTCTTTACTACCGATACCGCGACCAACACTGACAACAAAGCGCGCTTTATCTAAATCAACAGCGTTGATTGCGCGTGGTTGCACTGAATTACGAACAATGGTCTGAGCTGGAGCAATCCATGCGACTTTTTGTGCATTACCTGTAGCACCAGTTTCTGGTGCAACATCAAAAGCACCCACGCTTGCAGTTACCACACAGTAAGGGGTTTTCAGGCTTTCATCACCAAAGGCAAGACCACCGTAAACCATGTGTTTTGCCACTAATACATCACCATCTGCCTTTAAAGATTGGGCGTCGTTAGAAACGACTGCCTCTAAACGGTGGCCTAAACGTGCAGCTAATAATTTTCCGCGACGTGTATTAGGCAGTAGCACTAATCCTACATCACCTTTTTGTTTAATGGTTTCAACCATGCTTTGTGCATAGTCTTCAATAATGCGATCGTCAGGTTTACCTTCTAATTGGAAAACGGCTGTTGCCCCTAATTTAAAAGCAGCAACGCTTTGTTCATCATTCAATGTAAATACATTGATAGATTGTCCTAATGAAGAAGCGCCACCCACTAATTCTGGTAAACGGGAAAGTGCATCACTAAATACCCAAACAGTTGAAAACTGGCTCATAACTCCCCCTATTACTTAAGAATTTTACGTAAATGTTCTGCCAACTCAGCAATCTGATCATCGCCATCACCTTCAATAATGATGCGTTGACGTACTTTCTGTTTTGGTGCCGCCACTTTTTGCTCTGAACGAGTGGTAATCGCATCCAGATCAAGATCGGCAACACTCCATTGCTGAACAGGTTTCTTGGCTGCGCCAAGAATGGCTTTCATCGAAGGAATTTGAGGTGTGTTAATGTCGGTAGAAACCGCGATAACAGCAGGTAATGGAATGGTCAGTGTTTCGATTTCATTTTCTAATTCACGCTCAACCGTAATTGAGTCATTAGAAAGAGAAACAATTTTGTTAATACCATTGATCGCAGGAACATTTAAGAATTCACCCACCAGCAAGCTAACTTGTTGTGAGCTAAGATCCGCAGAGCCATCACCACAAAGAATTAAGTCATAACCTTTTTTAGTCGCTGCCGCCGCCAATGCTACCGCTGTTTGGTAAGGCAAAGAGGCTTCAAATTGCTCATCAACCACAACCACGAGTTCGTCAGCACCACGAGAAAGTACGTCTTTACGTGCTTTCGCATTTGTCAGTGCTTTACCACCAACACTCATTGCCGTGATTTGAATACCATCAAGTTGAGCCTTAAGCTGATTAGCGGCTTCAATCGCATTTAAATCATATTGGCTGATTTTGGTGTTAGCACGAGAAAAATCCAGTGAACTGTCTGCGCTATTTACCGTAATATCCTGCTCGTCGGGAACACTCTTGTAACATGTAATAATATTCATTACATCTCCTGAAATTAATAAATAATGTCATTTGTTCTGGCAATGTAATATAGAATTAACACAATTAAGAGATTAAAAAATTAAACCTAGGTCACCAATATTGAACATTACTAAATAAAGAACGGATAGGTTTCAATATTGCTAAACATATCACCAATATTGAAATTAGTTTTAATTGAAGTGAACAACTTTCAATATTGCTACATCGATCAACAATATTGAACATAATAAATATAATCGTATTTAACGTTCAATATTGCCACCAAGATCAACAATATTGAAAGAAAGAATATAACAACCCTATTGCATATAAATAGATAGATATAATTATCAATTAGTTATAATGAAAACGAAACGTTATAAAACGTAACATAAAATCGACAAAAAGAATAGTGTGAAGTAAATAACAGAATGGATTTCTTATAATATCCATTATTCATCATCATTAATCGATTTGTGGATTAGCCAATAAGTTTATTTATCTATTATGATGAAACACCAATAGACGAAATACTCATAAATAAACTCAAATGCTTTATTAGATATTAGGAATTAACACTACTTAAACTTCTGCGTTAAATATATTTGGAAAATTTACCTATGAGCAAAGATAATAAAAAGGCAGGAATAGAACCGAAGGTTTTTTTTCCGCCATTAATCATTGTTGGTATTTTATGCTGGCTAACGGTACGTGATCTTGACGCTTCAAATGAAGTGATTAATGCCGTATTCAGCTATGTTACCAATGTCTGGGGTTGGGCCTTCGAATGGTACATGGTCATTATGTTCGGGGGTTGGTTTTGGTTAGTCTTCGGTCGTTATGCCAATAAACGCCTTGGGGAAGATAAACCTGAATTTAGTACCGCAAGCTGGATCTTTATGATGTTTGCGTCTTGTACATCCGCAGCCGTCCTCTTCTGGGGTTCGATTGAAATATACTACTATATTTCAAGCCCTCCTTTTGGAATGGAAGCTTACTCAACTCAAGCTAAAGAAATTGGTCTTGCTTACAGTTTGTTCCACTGGGGTCCTTTACCTTGGGCAACTTATAGTTTCCTTTCTGTGGCATTCGCTTACTTCTTCTTTGTTCGCAAAATGGAAGTTATCCGTCCAAGTAGCACCTTAACCCCGTTAATTGGTGAAAAACACGTTAATGGGATCGTCGGAACCATTATTGATAACTTCTATCTTGTTGCTTTAATTCTGGCAATGGGAACTAGCCTTGGTTTAGCAACACCGTTAGTTACTGAATGTATTCAATACTTATTTGGTATTCCTCATACCCTGCAATTAGACGCCATTATTATCTCTTGCTGGATCTTATTAAACGCAATTTGCGTGGCATTCGGTCTGCAAAAAGGGGTGAAAATCGCCAGTGATATTCGTACTTACCTGAGCTTCTTAATGCTGGGTTGGGTCTTTATCGTTGGTGGTGCGAGCTTTATCGTCAATTACTTCACAGACTCTGTTGGTACATTGATGATGTATATGCCTCGTATGCTGTTCTATACAGACCCAATAGGTAAAGGTGGATTCCCTCAAGGTTGGACTGTCTTCTATTGGGCATGGTGGGTTATTTACGCCATCCAAATGAGTATCTTCTTAGCTCGTATCTCTAAAGGCCGTACTGTTCGTGAATTATGTTTAGGGATGGTTTCAGGTTTAACTGCAGGAACTTGGTTAATTTGGACAATTCTTGGTGGTAATACCTTACAACTGATTGACCAAAATATCCTCAACATTCCACAACTAATTGAACAATACGGTGTACCTCGCGCAATCATCGAAACATGGGCGGCATTACCGTTGAGCACAGCGACAATGTGGGGCTTCTTTATCCTCTGCTTTATTGCCACTGTCACCTTAATTAACGCCTGTTCTTACACACTAGCAATGTCCACTTGTCGCTCTATGAAAGAAGGCTCTGAGCCACCTTTATTAGTGCGTATCGGCTGGTCTGTGCTGGTCGGTGTTATCGGCATCATTCTGCTCGCACTTGGGGGTTTAAAACCAATTCAAACCGCCATTATCGCTGGAGGATGCCCACTATTTTTCGTCAATATCATGGTCACCTTGTCCTTTATTAAAGATGCCAAAGTACATTGGAAAGACTGATCCGCTATACGCAAAGAATGACATATTAAGAGGTTATTAACATGGATTTTAGATTGAATGATGAGCAGGAACTGTTTGTTGACGGTGTCCGCGAATTAATGGCCAGTGAAAACTGGGAAGCTTATTTCGCACAGTGTGATCGCGAAAGTAAATACCCACAACGTTTTGTCAAAGCCTTAGCGGATATGGAAATTGACAATCTGCTTATCCCTGAAGAGCACGGTGGCTTAAATGCAGGTTTTGTTACTGTTGCGGCAATCTGGATGGAATTAGGTCGCTTAGGTGCGCCAACTTACGTGCTTTATCAATTGCCGGGTGGATTTAACACCGTCTTGCGTGAAGGGACTCAAGAGCAAATTGATAAAATTATGGCGTTCCGCGGTACAGGTAAACAGATGTGGAACTCTGCTATCACAGAACCCGGCGCAGGCTCTGACGTAGGTAGCTTACAAACTACTTATACCCGTAAAGATGGCAAAGTTTACCTCAATGGTAGCAAGTGCTTTATCACTAGTAGTGCCTATACCCCTTACGTTGTTGTGATGAGCCGTGATTCAGCGTCTCCAGATAAACCTATCTTCACTGAATGGTTTGTGGATATGAGCAAACCAGGTATCAAAGTAAACAAGTTAGAAAAACTGGGTTTACGTATGGATAGCTGCTGTGAAATCACGTTCGACAACGTTGAACTTGAAGAAAAAGACATGTTTGGTCGTGAAGGTAACGGCTTTAACCGTGTAAAAGAAGAGTTCGACCATGAGCGTTTCTTAGTGGCTCTCACTAACTACGGTACAGCGATGTGTGCATTTGAAGATGCGGCACGTTATGCCAACCAACGTGTGCAATTTGGCGAAGCAATTGGTCGCTTCCAACTTATTCAAGAAAAATTTGCCCATATGGCGATCAAACTCAATTCAATGCGCAACATGTTATATGAAACTGCATGGAAGAGTGACAACAACTTAATCACTTCCGGTGATGCAGCTATGTGTAAATACTTCTGTGCAAATGCGGCATTTGAAGTGGTTGATAGTGCAATGCAAGTGCTTGGTGGTGTTGGTATTGCTGGCGAGCACCGTATTTCTCGTTTCTGGCGTGACCTTCGTGTTGACCGTGTATCTGGTGGTTCTGATGAAATGCAGATCCTGACATTAGGACGTTCAGTACTTAAACAGTATCGCTAATTAATCACGAATAACTCTCTCATCCAATGATGAGAGAGTTTTCACTCAGACCACTTACGAGGTGACGCTATGACAGAACATTTACCAATGCCACAATTCGGCCCACTTTCAGGGGTTCGTGTTGTGTTTTCAGGAATTGAAATTGCAGGGCCATTCGCAGGACAAATGTTCGCAGAATGGGGAGCTGAAGTGATTTGGATTGAAAACGTTGCATGGGCTGACACCATTCGCGTTCAACCTCACTACCCTCAACTTTCTCGCCGTAATCTTCATGCACTATCGTTAAATATCTTTAAAGACGAAGGTCGTGATGCGTTCCTAAAATTAATGGAAACAACCGATATCTTTATCGAAGCGAGTAAAGGCCCAGCCTTTGCACGTCGCGGTATTACGGATGAAGTATTATGGGAACATAACCCTAAATTAGTTATCGCTCATTTATCGGGTTTTGGTCAATATGGCGATCCGCAATACACCAACTTACCGGCTTATAACACCATTGCTCAGGCTTTCAGTGGTTACCTAATTCAAAACGGTGACAAAGATCAGCCAATGCCAGCCTTCCCTTATACCGCAGACTATTTCTCAGGAATGACAGCAACCACTTCAGCGTTAGCGGCACTGTATAAAGTTCAACAAACAGGTAAAGGTGAAAGCATTGATATTGCTATGTATGAAGTGATGTTGCGCATGGGGCAATACTTCATGATGGACTATTTCAATGGCGGCGAAATCTGCCCTCGTATGACAAAAGGGAAGGATCCGTACTATGCGGGCTGTGGACTTTACCGTTGCCAAGATGGTTATATCGTAATGGAAGTTGTCGGTATCACTCAAATTCAAGAAATTTTCAAAGATATCGGACTTGCTCATCTGCTTGGTACACCTGAAGTTCCTGAAGGCACTCAACTTATTCACCGTATTAATTGCCCTCATGGTCAATTATTTGAAGACAAATTAGATGAATGGTTAGTTAAGCAACCCATCACAGAAGTACTTAAACGTCTCTCAGAACTCAATATTGCCAGCGCTAAAGTGCTGACTATTCCAGAGCTTGAAGACAATCCGCAATATGTCGCACGTGAATCGATTACCGAATGGCAAACCATGAATGGCGAAACCTGCAAAGGGCCGAATGTGATGCCTAAATTCAAAAATAATCCGGGAAAAATCTGGCGTGGAATGCCATCTCACGGCATGGACACTAATGCAATTTTGAAAAATATCGGTTATAGCGACGAACAAATCAGGGGGCTGGTCGATAAGGGACTGGCTAAAATCGTAAAGTAACACTGTAAAATTCAGGTGTTGTATAGGCATAAAACACGTCTGAATTTACAGCAAAAGAATAGGGTAACAGTTTAATGGATGTGATTGGCAAACAAAACTTACGTCAGATGTGGGATGATTTGGCAGAGGTTTATGGTACAAAAACAGCGCTAATTTTTGAATCCGCACAAGGACACGTGAGACAATTTAGCTACAGTGAGTTAAATGAAGAGATAAATAGAACCGCAAATCTTTTTCATGCTGGTGGCATAAAAAAAGGCGATCACGTTGCCTTACATCTTGATAACTGTCCTGAGTTTTTCTTTTGCTGGTTTGGCTTGGCAAAAATTGGCGCTGTCATGGTGCCAATTAATGCGCGCTTTATGTATGAAGAGAGTGCATGGATAATCAATCACTGCCAAGCTCATTACGTGATCACTCGCGATAATTTCTATCCTATTTACCAACCTATGTTGCAGGATGAACAATGCCCTTTAACGCAACTGTTTTTAATAACAGAAAACAGTCTGCCTGCTGAAAAAGGCGTTATCGACTTTTTAAAAGAAAAAGCCAAGCACCCTGTTACGCTTAATCATCACACACCATTAAGTGTGGATGATACTGCTGAAATTCTTTTTACCTCAGGAACAACTTCTCAACCCAAAGGCGTAGTTATCACACACTATAATCTACGCTTTGCGGGTTATTACTCATCATGGCAAAACGCACTACGTGAAGACGACGTTTACCTGACGGTTATGCCTGCTTTTCATATTGACTGCCAATGCACAGCATCACTTGCTGCATTTTCAGTGGGTGCCACCTTTGTATTGTTAGAAAAATATAGTGCCAGAGCCTTTTGGAAACAGATCCTTAAATACCAAGCAACGGTCGCGGAATGTATTCCAATGATGATGAGAACCTTAATGGCGCAACCTGTTTCATCAGAAGAAAAGCAGCATAAATTACGTGAAGTGATGTTTTACCTCAATCTTGCTGATGAAGAAAAAGATGCCTTCCTTGAACGCTTTAACGTGCGATTACTCACCTCTTATGGCATGACAGAAACCATTGTTGGTTTAATTGGTGACAGACCCGGCGATAAACGCCGTTGGCCATCAATTGGTAGACCCGGTTTTTGCTATCAAGCTCAAATCAGAGACAAACAAAACAACGAAGTCCCTGATGGGGTTGTGGGTGAAATTTGCGTAAAAGGCGAGCCCGGAAAAACCATTTTTAAAGAGTATTACAACCGACCTGATGCTACTGCAAAAGCCTTAGAGCCTGATGATTGGCTACATACTGGAGATTATGGTTATCGTGACGATGAAGGTTTTTTTTATTTCGTTGATCGCAGTTGCAATATGATCAAACGCGGGGGTGAGAATGTCTCTTGTGTTGAGATTGAGAACATCATTTCTTCACATCCTAAAATTCAAGATGTGGCTGTAATTGGTGTACCTGACAATATTCGTGATGAAGCGATTAAAGCGTTTGTTGTACTGGTTGAAAATGAGACCTTGAGTAAAGAAGAGTTTTTCCATTTCTGTGAGCAAAATATGGCGAAATTCAAAGTCCCTTCTGAAGTTGAATTTAGAGACGGATTGCCTCGTAACTGCTCAGGAAAAGTGATTAAAAAGCATTTGAAATAAGGCATAGGTAGATTTAACCACAAATTAATAACCTCAATCATAAATGCTTATTTTTGATGACGAAAAGGAATACAACATGAGCCAGTCATTACACCTAACAACTCGTGGTTCAGTACTTGAAATTGTATTAGACAGACCAAAAGCCAATGCTATTGATGCGAAAACAAGCCATGAAATGGGTGAAGTTTTTCTCCGCTTTCGTGATGATCCAAGCTTACGTGTCGCAATTATTACAGGTGCAGGCGAACGCTTTTTCTCTGCAGGATGGGATTTAAAAGCTGCGGCTGAAGGTGAAGCACCTGATGCTGACTTTGGTGCTGGTGGTTTTGCGGGTTTAACTGAGCTTTTCAATCTGGATAAACCTGTCATTGCTGCGGTTAACGGCTATGCTTTTGGTGGTGGCTTTGAATTAGCACTCGCTGCCGACATGATGGTGTGTTCAGACAATGCTTCTTTTGCTTTACCTGAAGCGCAGTTAGGTATTGTACCTGACAGCGGCGGTGTTCTGCGTTTACCTAAACGTTTACCACCGGCTATCGTCAATGAAATGCTGATGACAGGTCGTCGCATGAATGCTGACGAAGCACTGCGTTGGGGTATTGCAAACCGTGTTGTCAGCTCCGCTGAACTTATGGACAGCGCACGTGAACTTGCAGACCAAATTGCCAACAGTGCCCCACTGGCTGTAGCTGCATTAAAAGAGATTTATCGTGCCACCAGCGAGCTTTCCATTGAAGAGGGTTACAAACTTATGCGCAGTGGTGTGCTAAAACATTACCCAAGCGTTTTACATTCAGAAGATGCCACAGAAGGCCCATTAGCCTTTGCTGAAAAACGCGCACCTGAATGGAAAGGCAGGTAATTATCGTTGATCTCGATAATACAACAAAGAGGAAAACTGATGAGTATCTACGCGTTTGAAGGTCTTATTCCTGTGGTTCATCCAACAGCTTATGTTCATCCATCTGCTGTATTAATTGGTGATGTGATTATCGGTGCAGGTGTTTATATCGGTCCATTTGCATCACTCAGAGGGGATTATGGGCGCTTGATTGTTGAAGCAGGTGCTAACCTTCAAGACGGTTGTATCATGCACGGTTATACCGATATGGATACCATTGTTAGAGAAAATGGGCATATTGGACACGGCGCAATTCTCCATAGTTGTATTATCGGGCGTGATAGTTTAGTGGGTATGAATAGCGTGATTATGGATGGTGCAGTGATTGGCGAAGAAAGTATTGTTGCCGCGATGAGCTTTGTGAAAGCAGGCTTTCAAGGACAACCTCGGCAAATGCTGATTGGTAGCCCTGCAAAACATGTGCGGGATATTACTGATAATGACATGGAATGGAAGCGTATGAACACACGCGAATATCAAGATTTGGCGGTTCGTTGTCGCCAAAGCTTAGTTGAAACCACACCTTTAACTGCACCTGAACCTAATCGCCCACGTTTACGTGGTACAACAGATGTAAAGCCTAAAGGTCAGTAACAAACTACGACAGGCGTTACAAGCGCCTGTCGTCATTACTTAAATTGTTTAGTATGAAACGAAGCCACGTAATTAGCGACGTTGAGATTTTGACAACATCCATTGCCATTTTTGCTCATGGTTCAATCCATGAGGGATCATCGCCGCTAATTTTTCAGGAGAGCTTTGACTACTTTTTTCTTGAATATGGCCTTTTAAACGTGAATAGACTTGAGGATCAATATGACTGACTTTGATCATCCGTTGACACTGACAGCCTCTACCTTCTAGTTGGTTAGGAACGCTTTTCGTTTCACACTCAATTTCTTTTACATCAGAAAGAATATAAGAAACGATATTAATTGCGTTGCATTGAGGAATATCGAATTTTTTTGCGATTTCCTTTGCACTTACCCAACGTTCTTGCTCTTGAACCCAGTCAGCAATTGACAGATAGAGTGGCTTACTCATGTATTCTTCACACATAATTACTCCAATATCACAAATGAAATTTATTTATCACTAAATAAAGATAATAACTATATATGTTAATTATCATTGCACCGCGGAGTATCGGTTTTCCCTGTTAATTTGAGAAGTTAACAAACTTATCAAAATAATGCTTAGTTTATTTTTAACAACCAAACTCTTTAATTAACACACCCGTCACAATTTATTATTTTGTTATTAAACCCAAAGTAATAACAATTAAACCGAGTAAAAATAAAAAATTAATTAAATATTAAAATATAAAAAACACTTTAAAAAAATACAATTTATCACATTGATTTTAAAAGCATTTAAAACAACAAAATAAAAAAGAAATAGATTATATTAATAATCCATTTATAGACTAAGATTATAGTAATAGATTTTAATTTAGATTGCCAGAAAGGTGGCTTATTATTAGATATAAATCAATAATCGTTTACCTTCGCTTGTTGATAGACCTATAAAAATTCATTAGAAAAATTAAAGATTAAATAGAGTGATAAGAGGAGATTTAATTTTAATATTCATTTATCTATTATATTATCAATGTCATACCGAGATAATAATAATTATAAATCATGTATCTATAATATAATTCTATATAATTAGCTAAAATGGGCAGATGATCACTCTATTTAAAATCACTAATAAAAGAAGATTGTTTCAATAAAAACTACCTATTTATTTTTTATTTAAAAATAATGAAATAATATTTCAAATAAGACTCATTCACGCTTATCTCAAATAAATATCAATTAAGCGCTATATAAATAGAATAGCGCTTGATCATATAACGTCTAAGTAGATCTCACTAAAGAAGGCGGCGATCAAATGCAGTTTGCCAATCATCTGCGAATCTATTTACCGCATCATCGACAACCGGAGAACGAATAATAGAGTAAGCAAGCTCAATCGGTAATGTCACTGAAGAAGCCCCTGCTAATAAACAATCGACCACTTGTCGTGGTGTTTTAAAACTTGCCGCTAGGATTTTTGTGGGTAAATTATGCATCGTAATTAAAGTTTGTAATTCTTTTACCACTCTTACGCCATCAGAGCCTTGTCTGTCCATTCTGTGCACATAAGGGGCAATATAATCCGCACCAGCTAATGCAGCCATTAGTCCTTGGGATACACTGTAAATCGCAGTGCCCAATACCAGCATATTTTTTTGTTTTAATTGTTTAATAGCGACAAGCCCTGCTTCTGTAACAGGAATTTTAATCACGGTATTATCTGCAATATTTCCGATACGCAATGCTTCTTCAATCATGGTATCGACATCACTGGCAATGACCTGTGCAAATACCCGACCTTTACCACCCATAGCCGTTTTTAACTCAGGTAACAACGTTTCAATATCTTGTGCTGATTTAGCAATAATAGACGGATTGGTGGTGACACCTGCAATAGGAAGAACTTGAGAGAGTTTTCTGACTTCTTCGATATCCGCTGTATCTAAATAAATTTCCATAATCGCGCCTCAATGATGTTGGTTTTTAAGCTAAATAATTATAGGTATAACGTAAAAAGTAACATTGTGCGCGATGGATTTCTAGTGGTTACAATCATAACCACCCGTAAAACGGGTGGTTTGCTCTTGCCCTATAAGGGCTTGTTACCGACTGCGCCTAAATGACGCTGCTTTCTCTTCGTTCAAGCTAAGTGTCTTTGCTACTTTGGCTTACCCCTTGAAGGGGTTTTCATATTCTTTACTGCTCAATTTATCCGAGATTAAATCCGACTTTTCTTGCTCTCTGATATACTTTTGAATTGTGGCTTCATTGAGTCCAACTGTTGTGACATAGAACCCTTCCGCCCAAAACTTTCTGTTGCCAAATTTATATTTGAGATTGGCATGTCTATCAAAGATCATCAACGAACTTTTACCTTTCAAATATCCCATGAAACTTGATACGCATATCTTCGGTGGAATACTCACTAACATATGAACATGATCTGGCATAAGATGCCCTTCGATTATTTCCACACCTTTATATTTACAAAGGTCTCGAAGGATTTCACCTATACTTGAACGAATTTTATTAAAAATCACTTTCCGTCTATATTTCGGCGAAAAGACGATATGGTATTTACACAGCCACTTTGTATGTGCTGAGCTTTGTGCTTTAATGCCCATAAACACCTTTCCTTATTTAAGTTACGAATATTAGCTTGAACATCTATATCGTAACGGAAAGGTGTTTTTCTTGGTATAACCTTTAATACCCACCCGCATAGCGGGTGGTTTTATATTTAAGACGCTGACGCGACTTAAACTGGCTAAAGCCCATAATAAAAATAGCGCCCGAGTAGAGGCGCTATTAATTAAATAACAATAATAAATAATTATAGTTTCTAGTTAATAAAAAACATTAACTCTGATCCAAATTTAGAATTCGGATTTATGATCTATTTATAATTTAAAACAAATAAGATTGAGTACAATACTATTATTGATATTAAATAATTTCTTCTATTACGTTAAATTGATTATTTTTTAAAGTCAGCATCAATGACTTGATAAAAGGCATTGCCTGTATCTGCAATATTCCAAATACCTAAAATAACCTGATAACCTGAACGTTCTGGTATATTACAGTTTAATTCTACGGTTGCTGTTGGTATTTTCCCATTATCATCTTGTTGGCAAAATGGTGTTAAATCAAAATCAGCACGAGTCAGTGGTTTATTTACATCCCACTCTGGTTTGGTAATAAAGAATTGCCATGAAGCTGTGCTGTGTTTAGCGGTTAATGTCCATTTAAAGGTATTTTCTCCACTTTTCATTGCTACTTTATGCCAGCGCTCAGCACTTTGTTCATTTAAAGCAGAAAAAGCCTCTTTTCCACCACTAGCAATTTGACCATCAGCAGGCCCATCGTTAGGAAAGCCTTTTAGCCCTTCAATTGATTGAGGTTCATACTGTATTGGACCACAATCTTTATTTAAATTTTTCCCCTTTGCTGAACAAAGGAAAGCTCTGCTGGGAGGGACATCAATATAGCCATGTTTTAACGTCACATCAGCTGATGCGGTTGAAATAAAACCCGCTGATGATAATAATAATGTTGCAGTAAATACCATAAGTTTATTTTTCTTCATAATAAAGCCTCATAATTATTAATAAGTGTTTTTAAATATAATGATTGCATCAATCACAATATATATTAGTCAAAAAAAGATAATTAAATATGCATTTATTTATATTTGTGAGCAATATCGCGGTTTATTTTAATATTAAAATGAGACTAACACGGTAATTTAATATTTATTAGATATACAATTTATTATAGAAATAAAAAATAAAGAAATTAAAAATAGAAAAAATGACTAAACATAAAATAGATTTCCCTATTAAAAATTATCACTTTCCATTGTCTAAATAATTTAAAATAAGTATTTATTAATAACAACATCACCTTAATTTAAATATCATATATATAAGAAAATAACCCCGTAAGAAAAGAGTTTGATCTTATTATTTTATTTTTTACGCTTGACTCCCCCTATAAAAACATCAAGTCGATTGATTTATATACACAAGAATATCTATCTTACATAATGATAAAAATAGCTGATATAGCAATGACACTACGTTAATCAATTAAAACAGTGCATTGATATATTCAGAAGTAAACCCACGATATTGCAAATAACGAATTTGCTTGGCTCTCTCTTTAAAGTCTTTGGGTTTAGCTGTACCGAATTTTTTCTCTTTTAGATCTTGGCAGAGTGTGTACCAATCTGTGTCTGTTTCTTCTAATACACGTTCAATTATTTCGCTAGGAAATCCTTTTAGACGTAACTCTTGGCGAATACGTAACGGCCCATAGGATTTATTTAAATAACTACGAAAAAAACTATAAATGGTGCGACTGTCGTCTAGATATTGGCTTTCAAGTAAGCGGTCAATGACTTGAGGTAAACATTCAGGTGCAGTCGGTGAATCTTTCTCTGTTTCGCGAATTCGGCGTTCGATACGGCGTTGCAGTTCGCTTGTACTGTAATCACGGCGAGATAGCATAAAAATGGCGTACTGATAAAGCTCTTGATAGGTCATAACGTTCCTTTATTAAAAGAGTCCATATAAAACGACTATTATCATAACGGTTTATCACCGAAATAGCTTATTTCGATGTTAATTTCATCAATAATATGGAAGGTAATAAAATAGTAATAATTGGAAAAAGAATTATCATTCTCCTTTATAATTTTAATCAACTTGTTTTATTAAGGTTTTCTTAGGAAAAATAGGGGTATTAACTTAATAATCCCTTAATAATACTAAAATAATGCGAAATTCAAGCATCAATTACTGTATATCGCACTTATAGCTGGTGACCACCAATTAGAAAAAGATTAAAATTTTCCGCTACTCTTTTACTACTTACTTTTTTAATTTCCTGTGGGTTATGTATGAACTTTTCCAATTTAAATAAGGTGGTATTAACCGCCTCTCTTCTTGCGACTGGCTTTTCTTACGCGGATAGCGATCGCCCACTATTCTCTTTAAGTGTGAATCAATCAGGTGGTACTGCTTTAAATAATGAAGGTTCATTAGATACTCGTACCCCTGCAAGCCAATCTCGTGTTTTACCCATTTGGGGCGATGAAGCTCGCGCCCGCGGTTATGATATTCCAGAGCCTTTTGGTATTGGTTATAACTATATGAATCTACGACAAGATGTAGTTGTAGATAAAATTGGTTTTAGCTCCAGTACTCCAATAGGTCAGGCTCTTCTTGGCCTTGTTGACATTGATGTTGGCCACACTCGCAGTAACAACGAATCCCATATGTTAAAACTGGATACTTGGGTTTTTCCTTTTATGAATGTGTATGGGATTTATGGAAAAACAAAGGGTACATCTGTTGCACAATTAAACTCCGTTTACTTTGCTGATGCAACTGAACCTTCTGTTGAAAATGTTCCTTTTAAATTAAATTATGAGGGCAAGTCTTATGGTGGTGGCTTTACCTTAGCGGGTGGCTATAACCAGTTTTTTGGCACCTTCGATTTAAACTATACCAAAACAAACCTTGATATTTTAGACGGTGATATTAAAGCCTTAGTTATCACCCCTAGAGTGGGCTATGAATTTATTTTCTCACCACTAATTTCGGGTCAAGGCAATACCAAACTACAAGTCTGGACAGGTGCAATGTACCAAGATATTACTCAACGTTTTAGGGGAGATGTCAGCAGACTAGATTTACCTGATGGGTTAGATGATTTAATGGGTCTCGGTTCTTCATTTATGGGTAATATCAAATTTGATGTTGAACAGCATCTTGCCCATAAATGGAACCAAACTCTTGGGGCGCGTTTAGAAGTGACACGTAACTTTAATGTGATCACTGAAGTAGGTTTTAATAATCGTAATAGCTTCCTTATTTCAGGTGAGTTCCGTTTTTAATGGTTAAATACCCTTTTATTTTTGGGCTGGTATTTGCCAGCCTATTTACTTCACACACAGCACAAGCACAACTCTTTCCCGATAGACAACAAATAGACCAATGGCTAGTTGGATTAGGGGGAGAAAATAACTTTGACCGCAGTAAAACTATTGACTGGGGCATATTACCGGGCCCATTTTATACACCAGAGCTAGAATTGGGTGTAGGTATCGCCCTTGTTGGTCTTTATCAAGCTGATAGTCGCCCTGATAGCAAAATCTCGTCTCTCTCATTAAGTGGCTTTGGTTCATCAACCGGTGCTTTTGGCATGAACTTTAACAACTACACTTATCTGGCTGACGATACTTGGCGCTTTTATCTCACAGGAACATTAAATAATGTCCCTACCAATTATTGGGGTGAGGGTTATCACGAAGGACGTGTAAAAGATCATTTCGGTGAGTTTCGCTCTCAAGAATTGCGTCTAACGCCCACGTTACTGCGCCAAATTACCAAAAACACCTATATAGGATTAGGGTGGGATTACTCCAATCTACAAGCTGCTGCCCCAGATAATCCCTTTAAAGACTATATGAATGCACGTGATTTACCTTTACGTTCAACCAGCTCGGGATTAACGGTTCGCTTTACTTACGATAGTCGCGATTTCTTACCGAATGCTTATCAAGGTCAGGCTTTTGATATCAGTTATACCCATTATTCACCAGATACGGGCAGTAATAACCGCTTTAATGCGACGCAGATACAATATAACTACTATTATCCCTTAAGTGATAATTCGGTATTAGCATTTGATAATTATGCCCGTTTCACATCAGGTGATGTGCCTTGGAGCCAATTGTCTAAACTAAGTAATGGACAGCAAATGCGAGGCTATTACGAAGGGCGATATCAAGATAACCACGTATTTTCAACTCAATTAGAGTACCGCCAGAAACTCGATTGGCGTCATGGCATTGCACTTTGGGTTGGTGGTGGTACGTTAAGCGACCAAGCGCGTGATTTAGGTAAAGGTCATTGGCTACCGAGTGTCGGTGTGGGTTATCGATTTGAATTTAAACCCCGTATGAATGTACGTCTCGATTTTGGTATAGGTAAAGAAAGTACAGGATTCTATTTTCAAGTAGGTGAAGCATTTTGATGTTTAAGCGGTTTCTTTTTATCAACACCCTTGTCTTCTTCTTATTTATTGCAGGCTGCACTCAAGTCATACCCGTTAAATCTCTGCACGCCAATCTTGATAGTGTTACCCACGAAGAAGCAACACAACTTTGGCAAACTCCCGAACCGTTAACGGCACCCAATGGTTTAAGACCGTGTTGTGCCTTTGGTTACGACTTAAAAGTAAAAGCGTTTGAAATTCCTATTCCTTTCTATCGTATTGATAATGTTGTTGAGGCCTCTGCATTAGGCAATCACCGTTACAATGACAGTTTTTGGTTAGGTACAGGGGCAGTATTGGGTTTAGGAAGCGAAAAATCTGGCTTAATTTATTCTCATAAAGGCGGATTTCTTGATATCGCCCATATTCGTGATACCGCAGATTACACTTATTATCTCTTTAGTCATATCTATCCCAAATTAGGACAAGAGTGGACGCTAACGCTAAGTGATGAGTTGGCACAACGTAAAATCTACTTTAACGCATTCACACCACCTAAAAACGAATTAGAGCGTTATACCTTAAGCGCCTATCTTGCTGCACATCTCGGTTATCGCCTTGCGGTATGGCATGAAATTGCACAATGGTATGGTTTTCGCTCTGTACCCGGTTTTTCAGAAGGTATCTCTGCATTTTCACCCGAAGATCTCTATTCCAATTTAATTGGAGCAAGGCTTTCTCTTACACTGATCTTAACGGGTCATGCCACCAGCCTTGAGCAATATAATCAATCAATGCAGGGTATTATTCCTTCTGCTCTTTATCAGTTAGAGGCTCAATCCCGCCAATTAACGCAACAATGGTTTGATGTTATTGATGGACAATGGTGGGATAGTCAGCAAAGAGTTCCCGATAAATTCTTAGTTTTACTGCGTGATTATCATATCTCAGACCAACGGTATCCAGTGTTACCTTTCGAGGAAATAACGGTCCCTCACTACCTCACTTTACCTAGTGCTTATTCTGGTTACGTTTTAGAACAATTAGCAGAATTTCAGCTTTGGCCAACAAAGGAAATGGGAAATTTACCGCATCCTAAAACCTACTGGAATGAAGCGGATTTCACTGATTTAACAGAAAAAGCGCGCGAAATTGATAATAAAACTAGACCAAAAACAACAAAAATTGACTAAATAACAAACAAAATTGACACATTAAAAACGCTTAATTTTACTAAATTTAGGTTAAGTCACTGCTTTTATCATAAGATAAATTTAAGTTTACGATAAAAAAGCACTTTTTGTTAAAGGAGAAAAGCGATTATAAAACGAGGCTTTCCAGTAAACCTTATACATTTATTTAACAAATCACTCGTAGTTATCCTAATGTGAGGCGATATTTTGTAGCTATGAAAAAAGTAATTTGCTAGTATTCGTTCGATTTTTATCCAGTTAAACGAGGAGAAGCAATGCCCTCTCAATTGATGAGGACAAGTGCCGTCTTCGCTTTCTTGATTTCACTACTATTTACTGGTGTAAGTTTTGCTTCAACCAGTACCAGCAGTTCCCAGATACTGCAGGCGTATTCTTTCAAAAGCACGTCAACACCGTTGCCAGATTTGAAAAGATACCCTTCGGGAACACAGCGTAAGAAAGCGTTTTTAAATGTCATAGTTCCTATTATTGACAATGTTAATAATAAGATAATGAGAGATCGTGAGTGGTTAACTGCTCAACGTAAAGCCCAGCACTGGGGCAGCGCAGATTTGAAAAAACTGCGTGAAATCTGTCAATACTATGGCGTCACATGTACCAGCCCTAAAAAAGTAAATTGGGATTCGTTACTGACTCGCGTTGATATTATTCCGACACACTTTGTCGCAACGCAAGCCGCTACAGAATCTGGCTGGGGAACATCAAAGTTGGCACAACAAAATAACAATCTATTCGGTATGCGATGTGGGAGTCAGTCTTGCAATAACGTTCCAGGGAAAACCAAAGGCTACGCAGCCTACCCTGATATTGAAGGCTCAGTGATTGCTTATATGCGTAATCTTAATACGCACCGCGCCTATAATTCATTGCGCTCCTCAAGAGCACAGCAAAGAATGACGCAGCAACAACTCGACTCTCGCCAGTTAATCACTGACTTGAAAGGTTACTCAGAATTGGGTTCAAGTTATAACGATTATCTGACCGAAATGTTCGACTCAAATAAAAAACTGATCACTCAAGCTCAGTTGCAGTCGAAGCAAAATAGCTAAGCTTTAACAAGCTTTCATCTGATAAAAAGCCACTTTTCTTTCTAGAGAAAAGTGGCTTTTATTTATCACAAGATAATCTTTTGATTGAAAGCCTGCTTAGAATTCATAATATATGGGGTAACACGTTTGGTATGACTTTTAAATCACACCCTTAGAGCCCTTTATGAATTTTTTTTCATTCGAGTTTCTCGGAGCCTTTGTTAGTTTTTTTGTTCTATACTGGCTCTTCCAAAAGCACGTTAAGATCCAAAATATCCTACTGATAACAGTAAGTTATGCTTTTCTCTTTTGTGCGGATTATCGCCCTGCGATTATCTTATTAAGTTACACTCTCTTTATTTATTTACTGGCGAATATATTAACTAAGTACACATCCTCTAAAATCATATACTGGCTATTAGGATTATTAGTTGCGATCTATTTTACTGCCTTTAAATATTACTCATTCTTCCAAGAAACGCTGACACAAGCATTCCAACAATGGGGACTCAGTATTGAACTGCCTCTTATTGAGTTGCTTGCGCCATTAGGACTCTCTTTCTATATTTTCCATTCAGTCAGTTATGTGGTTTCTGTTTGCAGAAAAGAGATCCCTAAAGCACCGTTTTTGGATGTCGTTCTTTATTTATGCTTTTTCCCAAGCATAGTCGCGGGGCCAATTAATCGCGCTAAAGAATTTCTTCCACAAATTCAGGCTCCAACACGAAAAATCATTGATTATAAAGGGGCGATAATGCTGATTGTTTTAGCTATCGCAAAACTCTTTTGGTTAAGTGGTTGGTTCTCAACAAACTATGTTGATCCGGTATTTAATGCGCCCGATTTAGCGCAAAGCGGACAAGTGCTGACGGCGATTTATGCCTATGCATGGCATATCTATTTCAATTTCTCTGGTTATACCAATCTTGTTACAGGTATTGCCTTATTGCTGGGCTTTGTTGTCCCTCGCAACTTTAATGCGCCTTATTTAGCGATAAACTTAGCTGATTTCTGGCGCCGCTGGCACATCAGTTTATCTACCTTTATTCGTGATTACGTCTATATTCCTTTAGGGGGGAATCGTAAAGGGGTGATTAGACAAAACTTTAATGCCTTTGCCGCAATGGTCATTTCTGGATTATGGCACGGTGCTGCTATGACCTTTATTATTTGGGGTGCTATTCACGGGATTGGAGTCGTGTTATTAAATATTAAACACCGTCTTCTCCCAGCGAAGAAAAATGCCCCACCAAGCGCGTTATCGTCATTAAATATGTTGTTGTCATGGATAATCACGTTCCACTTTGTTTGCTTTGCTTGGATATTTTTCCGCAGCCAAACCGTGGGAGATGCTTTAGTTTTAATACAGCAACTCTTTAGTGTAGGTGCTTGGGCGTCATTACAAGCTGAAGGCTTAACCCTCTTTATGTTCTGGGGACTTTTCTTACTTTACCCTTGTTTTGTTACATTAAGGGATATTGTGGCTCGTCTTGAAAAAAGAGTGCCGTGGTATGTTTATCCACTACCACTTGCGTTGATCCTCACGATTATTTTCATGTTGTCTCCAGATGGGGTGCCAGGATTTATTTATGCCAGCTTTTGATTTCTGCTCAAACTTAAAAAAGACAGCAAAAGTTGCCTTAATGGTGCTATTCAGCACCCTCTTTCTGATTTGGCTAAACCAAACATCACTAGAGCGTTTTTGGCAACAACAATATCATCGCCCTGCACCTTGGTCTGGGCTTTCTCACTATTATGCTTGGCAAGTGGGTGGACAACTGCGTGATGGCGTATTCGTTGCAGTAGAAAGCTATGGAGATTACCTACAAGTTAATCATCCTGATAATCAGGCTAAACCAATAGTGCAAACCTCAGCCCCTGAGCAGCTTCCTGAAGGCTTTGCTGTTGGCTTACACTTCTTTAATGGATACACACGCCCAGCGACTCAATTAACGCAACGCTTTCCTCAATTATTAGAGCGCAAACAAGCAATGGGTGGATTACCTTACCATTCTGTTACTGACGTCTCTGATGCGGCATTAGAAGCCTTAAAACCTATCGTCCCAAAAACAGAAATTATCTTATCACCAGAAGATAAAGTGTTATTTGCAGGCGATTCAATGATGCAAGGTGTTGCCCCTTTACTTAAACGTCAACTGCAAACGGATTACAACATCAGCAGTATCGATTTAAGTAAACAAAGTACAGGACTTGCTTATCCACGCTTTTTCAATTGGCCACAAACCATTGCGACACGTTTAGCCAGTGACGACTCCATCAAATTATTAGTGGTCTTTTTAGGCCCTAATGATCCTTGGGATATGCCGCCTGATGGTGGAGGACGCTACTTAAAATTTGCCAGTGAAGCATGGGAATCTACCTACCGAGCACGTATTGCAGGCATTATAGAAAATGCGAGACAGAATAATGTCACGGTGATTTGGGTTGGGCCTCCTAATATGCGTAAACAGAAGTTATCTGAAGGTATGGCATATCTTGATAAACTTTACCGTGAAGAAGCTGAGAAGATGGGCGAAATTTACCTTTCCGTCAATGATATGTTTAAATATGAAAAAGATATTTATTCTGATTATATGGGTGATGGCAGCAGTCGTGTTAAGTTAAGAGCCGGTGATGGTATTCATTTTAGCTTAAAAGGTCAGCAAATTATTGCTCAACACGTATTCTCACGTATTCATCTTCAAGAAGAAATTAAAGAAGATAATGCAGTCGATGATGTAAAAGATAAAAACACGGTTATTGTAAATGAAACAAATAACGCACATCCTTGAGCGTAAAACTTTAGTCAGTAGCTCAATCATACTGACTTTAGTTTCGCTCTTAGTTGCTTGTAACCAAGACACTGAAAAAACAGTAAAGCTCCCAACACCCACAGTATTACCTGCTGATGGTTCAAGACAGCTTTATAACTACCATGATCCCCATTTTGCGGGCTTTGTTAAGAAATTACAGCAAGGTCGCCAAACTGTGCATATCGTTCAGTTAGGGGATTCTCATACTGCGGCTGATTTTTTCAGTGGTAAGTTGCGTGAACGTTTTCAGGCTGACTATGGTAATGGCGGTATTGGTTTTATCCCTCCGACGAATATCGCAGGCCAGCGTATTGCGAACGTACAATACCAAAGTGACAAAAAAGCTTGGGCACTGCTTTCAAGCAGGAAAGATAGCGATCCTGATTTCCCATTAGGAGGTTTTATTAGTGAACCTCAAGCTAAATGGGCAAAATTACAGTTATCTGAAAACCCAGTAACTCAGCAGCGCTATCAATTACAGGCACTTTATAAAACGCCAACGACAGCGCAAGTGAATGTACAGTCATCGACAAACAAAGTTCTTTCACTATCGCAAACACAAGGTAAATGGCAATTTTCGGATCCAACAGCCATGACATTTCCTGTCAGCATTACAGTTAGCAAAAACCAGCCAGTTAAATTAGGCGGTTGGTTGATCACCAATCAACAGCCCGGTGTTATGCTTTCCTCATTAGGCATTAATGGTGCCACTATTAATATGATGGATAGATGGGGTGCGCAGTGGACTGAGACGTTAGGACAATTACATCCTGATATGGTTATTTTGGCTTATGGTACAAACGAAGCCTTTAATGATACTTTCGATTTAAATGCTTATCGCCAGCAACTTACAGATAAAATTCGCCAAATTCGCCAGCAAGCCCCTAATAGCGCTATTTTATTAATTGGGCCGTCTGACTCAATCAAAAATAAAGAAGCCCCTGACTGCCGTTCACAACAGCCTCAATGGCTAAGTGATATAGTCAGAATTCAAAAGGAAGTTGCCCAACAAGAGAAAACGCTGTTCTGGGATTGGCGTGACTATATGGGTGGAGAGTGCTCTATAAAAGCGTGGGCATTGTATGATTTAGCAAGACCTGATGGTGTTCATCTTTCTCGTGAAGGTTATGAAAGCAGTGCCAACACACTTTATAGCCAATTGAACACATTAATGAACAAAGGCTAGTTCTCTCTTTTCAATACACAAAAAGGAGCGATAAGCTCCTTTTTGCATTTCTGGTTTTTATTTAGCTAATTAGTAACTCACTGAGTTTAATAAAACATCTACATACTTGATAACATCGACACTGGCCTGTTCCATTCGCTCTATATATTGAGTTACCGCTTCTTGATCACCGTTTATATTAGCGCTTAGCGCTAAACGACCACATTCATGTACTAATTTATGAGGCTCTTCTAAACGACGAAAAGCCTCTGTACCTGCAAATTTCCGTCCGTCACCTTGGTAATACCATTTTCCTAATCGACATTCAGTATGCTGATTAACGCAGTGCTCATCATCATTGTTTAATAAATGAATATAAATAGCTTCTTTCCATAAAACATGATCAAGTTTGACGGTATTAAAAAATTGCTGCATCGAAATAAAGGTAAAAATATGTTTAAGCTCGCTCGCTTGTTCTGACAATGACGTTAAATTTTGATGCCCTTCTTCAACCTGTATTTTTATTTGTTGAACCTGCTCTTGGTTTTTTTCTGTCGTTTCTTTCACGGGGATAAAGCGAGTACCTAAATTATTATTAATGCTGGCAATAGAAGAAGCTTGTTTCTGGATTTCTAATGACAACTTTTTCATTTCTTGGGCTAAGACTGAAAATCCCGCGCCTTCTCGTCCTATATGCCCTGCTTCAATCGCTGAATTTATCGATAAAAGATTCGCTTGGCTGGAAAGCCTATCAATATTGCTAGCGCTCTCTTTAATTTTTTTTAGCCAGCTAGAGAAATTTTCTATCTCTTCCCGGCTATGCGTAAAATGGGTATCAACCTCATTTAAAAATTGAGTTAATAAGCGGGAATTATCCAGCATCTTGCTAAATAGATGTTCCATTTCATCAAGCAAATTAAGCTTATCTTGTAGCTTATTGCTTGATGCTAAAATCGAATCTCGTATAAGTGTGATTGTGTGAATATTACAATCCGTGTGTTTAATAAAAAGCGAATTATAGTCAACCATAATATGACAACCCCAATATGCCCACCGAATAAAGAAACCTATAGGTTAATGAGACACAAGGTATTTTCTGTCATATTTGATAGTCATTTATAGCAATGAAAAAAGCGCGTCAAAGGACGCGCTAATAATATGAAAAATAAAAATTAAATATCAAAGGAATGTGAAGAAAATCATACCGATCACAGCACCTGTTGTGCCAAGAATAGTTTCCATTAATGACCATGTTTTTAAGGTTTGAGCTTCTGTTGCACCTGTAAATTTACCAAATAGCCAGAAACCAGAGTCATTAACGTGGCTAAGAATAATAGAGCCACCCGCAATACAGATTGATAATGCAGCCATTTGAGCACCGCTGTAACCCAGCTCATTGATAACAGGTAAAACTAAACCGACAGCAGTTAAACAAGCAACTGTTGCTGAACCTTGAATAACACGCACTGCACCAGCCAGAATAAAACATGCGACTGCGATTGGCATACCGGCACCAATTAAAGCATTACCCAATGCAGGGCCAACACCAGAATCTACCAGCACTTGTTTAAAGACACCGCCAGCACCTGTTACCAGTAAAATGATCCCTGCGGGTTGGATTGCAGCGGAACAAATCTCCATCACTTTTTCTTTACTCATACCACGGCGGATTGCTAAGCCGTAAATAGCCACTAAACACGCGACAAGAATAGCGATAAATGGATGACCAACAAATTCAAGAATGTTATACAGCTCTGAACCTTTCTCAACGAAACGTGCACCAATGGTTTTGCATCCTACTAACACTAAAGGTAATAACACCAGTGCAAGACTGAAACCAAAGGAAGGCATTTTGTTCTGACCTAAACTGGGTTCAGACAAATCTTTTGGTAATTCTAAAGTAACGTAACGGCTGATAAAGTTACCAAAGATAGGACCTGCTAATAACATGCCCGGAATAGCAGCACACAGACCAATTAAGATCATCCAACCAAAATCAGCATTCATTTGGTCAGCTAACAACATCGGTGTTGGTCCCGGTAATAAGAAGGCTGCAGCACCTGCAACACCCGCAAATAAAGGGATTGCCATTTTCACTACATTGCCACCTGTACGGCGAGCAACAGCAAATACAACACCAATTAATAAAACAACGGCCACATCAAAGAACAGAGGTAGAGCACAAATTAAACCTGCGATACCTAATGCGTAGTTGGCACGTTTCTCACCAAAATATTTTAATAATCGTACTGCGATTTGGTCTAATGCCCCTGTTTCATGTAGCACCTTACCAAACATTGCTCCCAGTGCGACGACAATAGAGAGGAAACCTAAAGTACCTCCCATTCCGTTTTGCATGGTTTGTGTGATTTTTTCCAAAGGCATGCCTGAGAAAATACCCGCACCAATGGCAACAATCATTAATGCAATAAAAGCATGTAAACGTGCATACATAACAAAAAAGAGCAGTAATAAAACAGAGCCAACTGCCGTTAGCACAAGTGTTAATGTACTCATACCATTTCCCCTTCAAAAGTCCCTTGAGTGACTGAATTTATCTTATTAATTACACTTTCAATCACATCATCAAGTGGCATTGAAATATCAATTTCATACACATCGTTTTCAGCTGTTGTTGGCTCTTCTAAGGTTTCAAATTGTGTCACTAACATTTGAGGTTTAAAGAAGTGTCCTTTACGCGCTTTTAAACGACTTTCAATCAGCGCATAGTCACCTTTTAAATATAAAAAGTGCAGGCATTGATTGCCGTCTCTTAACATATCGCGATACTGTTTTTTCAATGCAGAACAAACAATTAACGAAACACTATTGGTTCTTTGCATTGCAAATGCGGCATCATTTAATGCTTGTAGCCAAGGTTTACGATCTTCATCATTTAAAGCATGGCCAGATGCCATTTTAGTAATATTTGAGCGAGGATGGAGGAAATCACCGTCCAAAAATGCAGCACCTGTACGTTGTGCTACACCACTTGCGACCGCAGATTTACCGCTGCCTGATACCCCCATTAAGATGAAAACATGGTGTAGGGATTGGGTATCGTTCATAGAATGCTCCTTTAAGGCAGATATTAAGTCTTTTTTGTAATGTTACCCGTAACTGTTACGGGTAACATATCCGAAGTGGCAAGGTAAATACAACAACGAAGATCAACTAAGAAGTGAAAATGTGAAGCGACTCTCAAATGAAAGTAAGATGATCTACAAAATGACAACAAAATATCTGACCAACATCTTTTTTATTCACAGTCAAATTACGAGTAATAACACTGAAAGAGAGAAGACTTTTCAATAAAAAACCCTACTGTTACAAACATAACAATAGGGCTTCAAAAAATATTATTTTCTAAAATTATCAGCAAGTTAATTAATTATATACTTTCACCCGTAATAATGCGGAAACCAACATCAATCACTTGGCCTCGAGCAATTTTGCCTTTCATTCGCTTAAGCAATAAATCAGCAGCTTGTTGCCCCATTTCATCACGAGGGGTAAAGATACTCGCCAAACGAGGCGTCATCACTTGTCCAACATCGTGCCCGTGGAAACCCGATATCGCAATATCCTCCGGCACAGAAATGCCTAAACGTTGACACTCAAAAATGGCACCAATTGCGATATCGTCATTGGTACAATAAAGTCCGTCTAAATCAGGATATTGCTTACGTGCAGCATGTAATAATTCAGCCCCTAACGAATAAGATGAGCTTTTTGGTGTCATCACATTGCCAATAGGTAAACCCGCATTTTGCATTGCGTTTTCATAACCTTGTAAACGCATTAAGGTTCTTTCGTCCTGTCTAGCACCAAGATAGATAACCCGTTTGCATCCACGTTTGATCATCTCATTGACCATCTGTTCTGAAGCGTCAACGTTATCTAATCCTACTGCTGAGTCAAAACAAGGCGAAACGCTATCCATGATTTCTACCACAGGAATACCCGCAGTTTCTAACATTTTCATTGTCTTTGGTGTGTGCGTTCTTTCAGCGAGAATAAGCCCATCGATATTATAAGAGAGTAATGAAAGTAGGCGTTCTTCTTCTTTTTCAGCACGATATCCGTAGTGCGCTAACATGGTTTGATAACCGTATTTATCGGTCACTGATTCAATGCCACGAATAACTTCAGCAAAAACTTGGTTAGTTAAAGAAGGCAGCAATACCCCAATCGCATGACTGGTTGAATTCGATAAAATATCAGGGGCACGATTAGGAATATAATTGAGGCTATCTAATTCGCGCGCAATTTTTTCTCGTAAAGCTTCAGAGACTTGTTCGGGATTACGCAAAAAACGACTCACTGTCATTTTGGTAACACCAACTCGTGAAGCGACATCCTGTAATGAGGGGCGTTTTTTCTTCATTTTATATCGCAACTATCCAAAAACACTCGTATTAATACGCGCTTTAATTTTCCAAGAACGCTGATTATAGCCCTAGGTTATACACTATTTCGAATAAAGTTTTTCAGATGTGTACTTAGATTTGATTTTGACTGATGATCCCTTGACTTAAGCCAAAGGAAATATAGTATTCATCGCTATATAATAAATGAAACAACGATACCAATATAAAACAATAAACAGTGTGAACTTATGGCGATCCGTAGACGACAATTTCTAACTTACCTCACAACAATTGCGACATTATCAGCGCTTCCGCATTCTGTAAGAGCAGCAATAACCTCACGTATTGCAGCACAATTCGGTCATGTTCCAGCATCAACCGCGATCCATCGCGTAATAAGTGCAGGGCCTCCTACTGATCAATTGTTACTTGCATTAGCGCCTGAAAAATTATTGGGTTTTTCTTCACTTAATTTAGAAAAAAGCCCTTTGTTTTCAGATGAACTACGTAAATTACCGCGTTTAGGGCGCTTATCAGGACGAGGAAGTACACTCTCTTTAGAAGCTTTACTGACGTTAGAGCCAGATCTCATTATTGATAGTGGCAATGTCGATGAAACCTATCGTTCATTAGCGAAACGTGTTTCTGATCAAACGGGTGTACCTTATGTGTTAATTGATGGCACATTAAAAGATAGTCCAGCTCAGTTACGCCAAACAGGTGCTTTATTAGGTGTTACAGAAAGAGCAGAAACATTAGCGCTTATTGCAGAGCAATATCTTAGTGATGCTGCCTTATTTGCTTCTACACAAAAAACAAACCCTCGTTTTTACCTTGCGCGTGGTGCAAAAGGGTTACAAACAGGTGCAAGAAACTCTATCCATACCGAAGCGATTGAAACATTAGGCTTTGAAAACGTAGTAGATATTCCGAATTTCACTGGATTAACGGATGTTTCACCAGAGCAGCTTCTGATGTGGGATCCTGAAATTATCATCACACAAGATGAAAATGCCTATCAGCAAATTATGCAAGACTCTGTATGGAAAAGTATTCAAGCCGTTAAAAACAACAAAGTGCTACTGTTTAAAGGCTTACCATTTGGTTGGTTAGATGGTCCTCCGGGGATCAACCGTTTAATGGGAATGCGTCGCTTACAAAGCCATTTTGACGCTCGAATAGAAAAACAAGTCGCTCAAGATCTGCAAAATTACTTTGCTCATTTTTATCATACGCAATTAAGTGCTGAACTATGTCAGCAATTGCTGGGGTATTCATGAGTCAATCCGTACGCATCACGCTTTTATTTGCATTATTCTCCATCGTTACGTTAATTGCGATTACTAGTGGTAAGTATTCACTTACTGGTAACGAGCTGTGGACACTGGTAAGTAATAAATTAACGGGCAATATAGAGTATAACCGCACTGAAACTGTCTTCTGGCAAATAAGATTTCCCCGCGTTCTGGCGGCAATTTTAATTGGTGGAGGACTTGCGATTGCTGGAGCAGCTTATCAAGGCATGTTCCGTAATCCTTTGGTATCACCCGATATTCTCGGCGTTTCATCAGGTGCTGGAGTGGGTGCTGTATTCGGTATTTTTCTTGGGCAATCCATGTTGTCGATCCAGCTTTTTGCCTTTGCTGGCGGCTTAACAACAGTGGCCCTAGTCTACTTTATTGCGAGGCTTGCGAAACAACACGATCCGATGCTTTCCCTTGTGTTGGTTGGTATTGCTATTAGTGCATTATGTGGCTCAGCAATCTCATTAATGAAAATTCTTGCTGATCCTTATACTCAATTGCCTTCCATTACCTTTTGGCTCTTAGGCGGGCTTTCGACCATTACTGCTTCTGATTTAGTTTCTGTTGCACCTTTAATGTTAGTTGGTTTTATTCCACTCATTTTATTACGCTGGCGTATGAATATTCTCAGTTTATCTGATGAAGAAGCCAGAGCATTAGGTTTAAACGTCGAAGTAACCCGACTTGTCTTTATTTTGTCAGCCACACTAATCACCGCAAGTGCCGTTTCTATTGCGGGTATTATTGGGTGGCTAGGCTTAATTGTTCCTCACATCGCAAGATTGTTAGTGGGCGCTAACTTTAGCCAACAACTTCCAGTTTCCTTGCTTGTGGGAGCTATAATGTTGTTAATTACAGATACATTGGCTCGCACAATTGCCAATATTGAACTTCCACTAGGCATTTTAACATCTGCCATTGGTGCGCCATTCTTCTTAATGTTGTTACTTAGAACGAGGAAAGGCTGATGATCATTGCTAATGCAAAGCAACTCGCCATTGGTTATAAAGGCAAAACCTTAATTAGAGATCTTACATTCCACATCGAACAAGGACAAATCATCTGCTTATTAGGTGCCAATGGCTGCGGTAAAACGACGCTAATGCGAACACTATTAGGGCTAATACCTTGTATTGATGGTGAGATCAATATTGCGGGAAAAACATTAAGTGAGTGGTCACCAACCGAACTTGCCAAAGTAGTTGCCTATGTTCCTCAAGCCACACATATCCCCTTTTCTTTTAATGTCATCGATATGGTTGTAATGGGGCGAGGTGCACATCTCTCCTTTTTCTCTATGCCTAGCTCGCAAGATAAAGCGATGGCAATGGGAACCTTAGAATTGCTCTCGCTTTCTCATCTTGCTCACCGAACTTTTGATACTTTAAGTGGTGGTGAAAAACAGATGGTTTTGATTGCTCGTGCTTTAGTGCAACAACCCAAGTTGCTGATCATGGATGAACCTGCTGCAAGCCTTGATTTCGGTAATCAAATCAAACTGCTTACCCAAGTTAAGGCACTAAAAGCTTTAGGGATCAGCGTTTTTATGTCTACACATCACCCTCAACATGCTGCCTCTTTGGCGGATGATGTTATTTTACTGACACCGCATACCCCTGTTTTGCAAAACAGCCCTGAAGTTTTGCTGACACCCGATAATTTAGCGCACCTTTATGGTGTACAACCAACAGATATTCAGGCGCATTTTCACGCCTACTCTGATAATAAGAATGACTATAGGCAAGAATATGAACACTATTGAAACCACAGATTTTGCTGAACTTTATAAAAACCACATGGTACAGGCTGAAAGAACCAAAAAAGAGCCTGAACATTGGGATAAACGTGCTGAAAAAATGGCAGAAACTTGTGCCAACCCTAATGATCCTTATTTAATAAAATTTCGTGAAATGATGGATTTTACGGGTGCTGAAACCCTATTAGATGTGGGTTGTGGCCCCGGCTCTATCAGCATTCATGTGGCAGATAAATTCAAAAAAACCATTGGGATTGATTACAGTACAGGTATGTTAGCTGTTGCTAAACGCAGAGCTGAGCAAGCAGGTATCAACCACGCTGAATTTATCACTTGCTCATGGGAAGATAGCTGGGACCAACTTCCTCAATGTGATATCGCCGTTGCTTCACGCTCAACATTAGTGATGGATTTACAAGCCGCACTCTTAAAACTGAATCGCCAAGCTAAATTACGTGTTTATACTACTCACACGGTTTCTCCAACCTTCGTTGACCAACGTATTATTCGCTTATTGGGTCGTGAGGTTCCTACGCTCCCAACGTACATTTATGCTATGAATATGCTAAACCAAATGGGTATTCACCCTAAAGTAGATTATATCCGTAGCCGTAATTGCCAGAGTAATTTCAATAGCCTTGAGCAATTTATTGAAGGCATTAATTTCTCCGTAGGGCCTTTAAGCGAGGACGAAATTGTACGTCTAACTAATTACTATCATGAAAGTATTGAAAAAGGAGTTTCACTGATTTCACCAACTCGTGATTGGGCAATGGTTTCTTGGGATGTCGTTCCTGAAAGCGAGTTAAACCTATGATTTATTATCCTGATGCCTTTCTTGATAATTTATTGATGGAAGATATCCAATATGGCGATCTCACCAGTCGGGCACTCAATATTAGTGATCAGCTAGGTATAATGACATTTACACGTCGTGAACCCGGTTGTGTCAGTGGGATCACACTAGGTTGTCGTTTACTAGAAAAACTAGGATTGGTAGTAACAGCACATCTACAAGATGGTGATTTTGCCGATAAAGGCGATTGCTTAATCACCGCCGAAGGCCGTGCTGATGCACTACACCAAGGCTGGAAAGTTGTGCAAAACGTGCTTGAGTGGAGTTGTGGCGTGAGTGACTATATGGCAAGAATGCTAGAAATCTATCACCGTTATCAACCTAAAGGGCAAATTGCGTGTACACGTAAAAATATCCCTAATACAAAGTTACTAGCAACTCAAGCGGTACTTGCAGGTGGTGGTGTTATTCATCGCCAAGGCTGTTCTGAAACTATTTTACTCTTTGCTAATCATCGTCGATTTTTATCAGAGCCTGATAATTGGGCACAACACATTAAACTGTTACGCCAAGCGGCGCCTGAAAAATGCATTGTTGTAGAAGCCGACGATATTGAACAAGCAAGAGAAGCGTTAAAAGCACAGCCTGATATTTTACAGCTCGATAAATTCTCAACTGAAGATATCTCACTGTTACAACAAGAAGCGCCTCAAATTGCACCTCATTGTCACTTATCTGTAGCTGGCGGTATTAACCTCAATACTATCGAGAAATATGCACAAACAGGCATTACCTTAATGGTAACGTCTGCGCCTTATTATGCATCACCGACAGATATTAAAGTTCGCCTTTATCCAAAAGATTAAATAAAAACAGTAATTTATTTGTAAGTGAGTATTTACATATTTAATCAACAATAAATAGAGACAACATCAACTCAATGTAAAAGAAGTTATAACAAGGGAATAGTTATAGTGGCATAGAGGAACATCTTTGCTGAACATCTTTTGTTTGAGTCTGTTGCTTTATTTTATAACAAGACCGAGTACTAACACTTTGTTAGTACTCAATTTATTCATTTATTTTTACACATATCGCTATATAAAAGATTATATATAGATTGTAAACTGAGATTGGAATGATGAAATTAAAACCTCTATGCTACTGTTTATCTCTTGCTCTACTGCCTAGTATTACACTTGCTGACACCACTTATGGGCAATCAACGCCTGATTTATTAACCGTTTGGAGTAGTCCTATCGCGGCAAACCCAGATGTGTTAACACAAGAGCAGATGCTTGAACAAAATAAAGTGAATGCGGCACAAGCCATTGCAACATTACCCGGTGTTGTTATGCAAAAATCAGGCAATCGTAATGAATACACCATTAAAGTACGTGGCTTTGATAGCCGCCAAGTACCTGTATTCTTTGATGGTATTCCAACGTATGTTCCTTATGATGGCAACTTAGACTTAGCGCGTTTTACCACTAACGATCTAGCCAGTATTGAAGTTAACAAAGGTTATACCTCATTACTACAAGGCCCTAACTTAATGGGTGGTGCAATTAATATCACTACGGCGACGCCAAAAAAACCATTAGAAGGAAGCATTGCTTATTCTCAAGGTTTTGCTCGTGGTGCTGATTATGCCCATAACATGAGTGCCCGTTTAGGAGCACGCAATGATCTAGGCTTTATTCAAATCAGTGGTAGTCAATTAAAACAACGCTTTACGCCAATTCCTGGTGCTGATGAAAATAATGCAGCTGCGGGTACTCATGGACGTCGTGATAATTCGGCAACTGATGATAAACGTGGCATGATCAAAGTGGGTTGGACACCACGCGCTTCTGACGAATATACCCTGACTTATGTAAAACAGGACGGTGAAAAAAATAGCCCACCAAATACTTCAGCTAATGCAAAAGGTAAATATAAATATTGGGCATGGCCAGATTACAACAAAGAGAGTTACTACTATAGCGGTATCACTCAAATCACTGATGGTATTAATCTGCAAAGCCGTGCATACCACGATAAGTTCGAAAATACCCTCTATTTGTACCCTAAAAAAGGTAATACCGTAGACTATAGTCACTATGACGATTACAGCACCGGTGCTGTATTACAGTTAGGTATAGATGCACGTGAAAGTGACCTCCTCTCTTTTGCTGCACACTGGAAAGATGACGTTCACCGTTCTCAAAAAGAAAAAAATGGTGATTGGATGCGTTATAAAGACAGAACATGGTCTTTAGCGACAGAATATCAATGGGCAGCTACTAATGATCTCGATTTAGTAGGTGCAATTAGCTACGACTGGCGTGACAGTGTTGATACTGATAAAGGGGCTGATGATAATAAGCAAACCGCCTTTAACTGGGAGATGATGGCTAAATATTCATTAGCCAATAATGATAACGTTCGTTTCTCTGTTTCTGATCGCAGCCGCTTCCCGACACAAAAAGAGCGTTACACCACTGAAAAACCAAAAGATGGATCAAAAGGAATTATCAATCCAGATTTAGATCCTGAACGTGCATTATCTTTCGACCTAACCTATGAAGGACACATTACAGATAAATGGGGTTACCAAACCAGCATTTACTATAACCGTATCAGTGATGCGATTATGGCACACACGGTTTATCGTAATGGCAAAGCATTCTTCCAAAACCAAAATAGCGGACGTGTTGACTATGTTGGTCTTGATTTAGGTACTAAAGGTAATGTGGTTGATTGGTTAGAGCTTGGCTTAAACTACAGCTATATTCATAGCGATCCAAAACAAGTAGCGCATGTTGAAGGTTTACCAAAACATAAAGCCTATATGTGGATGACATTTATTCCTGTTGAACAAGTCCGTTTTACCATTATCGAAGAAGCACAAGGTTGGACTTATAATCGCATTGATGAAAATGACAAGTTAGCAGGTTATGTAAAAACTGATCTTCGTTTAGATTATGAATTTGGTTATGGCGTTTCTGCTAATGCTTCTATTAATAACCTTTTTGATAAATCTTATGAATATACTCAAGGTTATATGGAAGATGGTCGTAATTACTGGTTAGGTGTAGAATATAAATTCTAATTTAAACCATTCGTTATAAAGTAAAGAGCTGATATTCATACTCTATCAGCTCGTTCTTATCCCTAAAATAAATTGACTTTCCATAAAATTACTTTATATAAAATTAAAATTTAAGAAATCCTCTTGCCATTTCTAATAATGTATTCATGGTACTACTCACTATTTTCACAAAATTATCATAGTTACTATTGGCTGCACTATATTTTTTGGAAAGTTCATCAAGATTTGTATTAACACCTTTTTCAAAGGCATCTAACGTTTTCTTCAATAAATCAAACTCAGTTTGTAATATATCATGCTCACCTTGCGGCATTTGTTTTAAATAATCAATTAATTTATCTAGCCCTGATAAATCTAATCCAACATTAAATAAAAAAGAAATATTAGGTCTTGTTGTTCCTGAATTATCATTTTTTTGTGATGTAATACCTTTGATTTGACTCAATAATTTATCTACTGCGTCCACAGCGTTATCAGCATCAGTATTACTTTCATAATAGATTTTTTCACCATTGATTATTCTAAAAAATCGGCCATCATCATCTTTATTAAAAAACATCCATATGCTAAAAAATCCGGGTCTATTCAACTTGCTTTTTAATACATTCAATTTATAAAGCAATTCATCAATATTTATATTGATATATCCATCTTTACTTCCAGCCTTAGTAGCATTACCTAATTCAGATAATATTTCTCTTAACTCTCTTACAAAATCCATATATTTAGAGAATATTTCTTTAAAAACATCTAAGTAGTCATTTTTACCCACGGTAATGGATTGTTTTATATCATTAAAGAGATCATGCAATGAATCTGTTGGATAGTTTTTCTTTAATTGAGCATTTTTTATATCTCGAGATATATCATTAATTTTCTCTAAACTCTTTTCTTTATTGATATAATTTTTCATATATTCTTCATCAAGAGAAAAATATTTTTCTTTTTGAGATTTATTTTCTAATTTTTTATTTTCTAATTTGCTATTTTCTTTAGAATCATTAAGAAAAAAATATTGATACTCTCTTTTTATATCCTCAAATAATAAACGAGAATTAATTAAAAATTCATCTTGATTACATTCTATTAAATTAGACGATTGAGAATTTAGGTATACTTTATTATTTTTAGAAAAATTACAATAATTAGTAGCATCCATAGCATTAACCTTCTTATATTAATTAAATAAAGTAAATCATTTTAAACAGAAATTTAAAATCACATACTGTGTTAGCATTATTGGACAATTTTCTCTAATAAATAATTTTTAATTTTAAATATATAAATTTTAGAATCGCAAAAAACCTTTTGCCATCTCTAATAATGTATTAATTGTACTGCTGACAATTTTCACAAAGTTATCATAATTACTATTTGCTGAGCTATATTTTTTAGAAAGTTCATCCAAATTAGTATTTATCTTTTTTTCTAAAGCATCAAGTGATTTTTTAAATAGATCAAATTCCGTTTGTAAGATATTTTTAAATCTCTTTTCATCTCTTTCTTTTTTTAATTTTTCTATATTTTCATTAGCATAGAATTCAGCTTGTTTTAGAATTGTTTTTTTATCCATATTAATAAAATTTAAAACCATTTTTGGATATTTATTAACATACTCATTTATAAAACCTTCTCTTTTACTTTCTATTTCATCATTCGTCATTTCTTTTTCTTTACTTATTTTATCATTAACTATATCTAAAATCTTATTTAATTCATTTAATGAAATATAATAAAAAAAATCCACATCAATATTATTCCACTCTGATAATAAATTTTCTTTTTTCGCTGGTATAATTCCTTTCACATCCATTAATAATTTACTTATTGTATTTAAAGCATGATCAACTTGCTTTTTATTTGAATAATTTATTTTATGATTATTTAAGTGTCTTATATAACTACCATCATACTGATATTCAAAAAACAATTTAGTGTTAAAAAATAATTTCTCTTTATTTTTTCTATTATATTCATTTTTAAAACTTTCTAATACTCTTGTGAATTCAATGAAATTAACAGCAATATACCCATCTTTTTTCCCCGCCTTGGTATATTTACTTAGCGATGTTATCGCCGTTCTTAATTCTCTTACATAATCCATATAATTAGAAAAAATAGATTTAAATACATCTAAATAATCATTTTTACCAACAATAATGGATTGTTTGACTTCATGAAAGAAATCACTCAATGAATCAGTAGGATAGTTATCATTAGATAGTTTTTCTTTTATCAGTGGTGATAATTTATCTATGGAATTCAAACATTTTTTATTCCCAATAATATTTTTATTATATTGTTCAGAGAGAGAGATAAATATTTCTCTCTCTGTTTTTCCTTTTAAATCATTACATATCAGCCAGCTATTAAGATCAAATTTTTTATAATCTCGTCTTATATTTATAAGTAAACTTTCCATTTCATCGAAATTTTTTATTTTACGTTTAGGAATGGAAATACCATCACTCGTTGATAAAGATACTTCCAAATACTCAGCTATATTAGACATCCCTGAATCAATAGCTTTAGACATAAAATTATCCTCTTATACTTTTGAAGCAATAGCAGAAGCAACATCTTGCTGAGCATGAATAACAGCTTCAATAGCTTGTACTAAGGCTTTTATAATTTCAGTAACTTCTCTTTGCATTTCATTATTATTATTAATAACATGATTGTTAATACTTCCTCTCGCTTCTAATACTTTTTGTTTACCATCAAGTATGATCCCTTGAGACTGCATCGTTTGATCTGCAACTCTTGCCAAAGGATCTGCTGTTGTAGTCACTAGATTACCAGTAATCATAGTAGGGTTAGAGTGTCCTATTAGATTTTTCCCCATCCCTTTAATTGAAACAAATGCTCCCATACCATGTATTGCCATTGAAATACCTGCGCTAGTAATGGCTGCACCTACCATAATATTTGCTTTTTTATTTAAATTATCTTTTATTTGTTCTGCTATATTTAATTCTACATTCATTAACATAACACCCATTTCTCTAGATGCTTCAAACTTCTTAATCATTGCTTCTAAATATCTAACCATTAAATTAATTAATTTCATCATATCATCAGATAAAAAATCAAACGTTCCTAAGCTTTCAGTTTTAATATGATCATAAATATCATTATCATTATCTACTTCAAGTGATTTTAATATGTCTTTTATAGTGGGTGTTTTTACTTCTGGCTCTGACAAAATTGGTATTATATTTTCTTTTGTTTTTTCTATAAATTCTTTTACTTTAGGTTCAATTAATCTTTGTAACTGTTCTTCATTAAGAGAGTTTTTAGTCTCATTAATATCACTCGATTCTAATTTAGAGTTATTAAATAATTTAAAATCATCATTATTGACTTTCATATTCATATATAAACCTCGAAAAAATAGACTTTATTAAATAGATATATTTTTTATAATATCTGACTTTAATTTATTACTCACTGAGGATTTATCACTCATGCTTTTTAAAATCTCAGTTAAAGTATCAATATTTTCATGATAACTTTCCATTATCTTATCCATCAATTTTTGAATTAGATTTAATATGGCTTCCAACTTTTTACTATCTGCCATAGATTGCAAAATTTTTGCAGAAATAATGCTACTATAAATATTAACTGCATTTGTTGCCGTTGAGTTTACCAATTTAGAAATAACCACCGTACGATTTAACATGGTGATAGCTTTCTGTGAAATATCCTTAGTCAGTTGTTTATTAATTTTCTCCATTACTTCTTCAAGTGCTTGCACAATAATTTCTTTAATCATTTTTCCCATCATAGATTCTAATGCATCATGCAATATTCTTTTTAATGTATCTCTGAGTTGTTGATTAAATATTTTATTTGCAACATTGGTTATACCTTTCATTGCAGGACCAATTACAAAGCTTAATGCCATTGCAGCAACAAATAAAATAACAGTAATAGCTATTTTTAGTGCCATTTTCAGTTTTTCTTGAATTGAGTTTTTCATCTCCTCAATCATTTTCTTATCTAAGCCTAATCCCTTTAATCCATCTATAGTGCTATTAATTACATCAGCTAAAAAATCAACAATGGAATCTATCGCTTTCATAATAGCGTCTGAAACAGGTGCCATTATTTCGTCCATAAACGATTTATCATGTATAGCTTGATATACTTCATCAGCGACTGTTAATGCCACATCAGCGACAAATAATGTTACCGCAACAGCCATTAATGCCATTGAAGCACCAGCCGTAAAAATAGAAGCAATACCTGCGACAAGTGCGAGTAATCCACCTAAAATTTTTAAACCAATGCCAGCCCAAAATTGAATCTCCTCTTGCTTTTTAATTTGAGCTTTTTGATCTTCTATTTTATCTTTTAATGTTTTTTCAGTGACTTCCTGCATTTCTTCAAAGAGTTTTTGCTCACTTTCAGTTCGCTGTAACATTACTTTTAATGTTAATTCTCTAGTTTTCGCCAACAAAAAAGTTAACAATGCCATTCCTGATAATGAGTCAGACATTATTTCAAGCTCTAATGCACTTTGTGAAAGCGTTAATGTTCTATAGGTATCTTTTATTTGTTCCAGCTTTTCTTTAATTGACTCATTTTCTTTCTTATTTATGAATGCTTTTAATTCTTCTCTATGTGACGTAATTTTATTTATCTTATCGTCGCTCATAGGCACATTAGGCATATATTTAAAAGCTTCATCAAAAAAATCAGATAATTTTCCATATAATTTATCTAATTCATCTAATGACATTTTTGAAAGGTCATCAGGCAACTTCATAAATGGAAAAGCTTTTTCAAGTAACTTTTCCATATCTTCTTTCGATTTAATATTTCCAGAGAGTAATTCTTTAATTAATGAGCTTGAGATATTGTTGTTTTTTAAAAACTTTTCAACTTCTGCTTCTGTTTTGAAATTATTATCTTTTACCTGATTATAAATTTCCATCCAATAATCAACATAAGCATTTTTAGTATTTTTTACTTCATCTAAAACTGAATTAATTTGTTCTTTTAAACCATCAATGCCTTTAGATAGTTTGTCTAACTTATCCAGATAGTACTCAAGTTTATCTGGATCTTTAATGTTATTTAAAACATTTTGATGGATCACATTTTGATAAGATAATTGTAAGAATAAAAAATCATAATCTTTACTTGTTTTATTATTTTCTAATTTAATTGGCTCTGAAGATATAGGTAGTAATGATTTATTTTCATATGTATTTAATTTATCCTCTACTTTTTTGTTATATAGATATTTCTCCTCACTAAGAATATTAAGTTTTTTGTTTCTTTTATTAACTTTATTTATCTCATTAAAATTTAATGTCTCATTATTATTTTCATTTTGTTCTGAAAAAACATTTATTTTATATTTAATATCATCTTTAATATTAATTCTTTGATTATTCTTTTTTTGCTCTAATGGCACACGAAGTAAAGGTGCTAAAAAATTATTTTCTTTTTCTTTAAATTGTGATGCGACAAGATGCTCACTTGCCGCATTAATTTTTTGTGCTTGCTGTACGTTATCTTTAGTAATTTTATCTATCTCTTTAGAAGTTAAAGGTGTAGATAATATTGTGTTATCATAAACCTTAATCATGCTATTCTTCCTTCTCGGTATTCAAAACAACAAGAGGCACATCTTTTAAAGATCCTAAGTAAACATCGGCTCTCTCTTTTATAGAGAGATCATTGATATTTTTTGACACCTGTTCGAAACAATATTTAGCTTTTTCTTTTTCACCTAATGATAAATTACATTGCCCCGCATAAAAGACTGGTCTGTAATCATCCTTTGCATTCAAATAAGCTAATGCATAAAGATCAATAGCGACTTGATACTGTTTTTTTAATTGTTTAACCGCGGCGAGCCCCATAATATAGTCAACATTATAAAAATCGTAGAGGCATAAAAATTTAAAAATAGCTTCGGCTTCATCCAGTTTTCCTTTCTGGTAAAAGTCATATGCAAATGAATAAATTCCTTCCATAAATCCTTCTGGGATCGTGCTCTCATCCTTGAGTGAAGCCCCGTTTTGAGCAATAGAAACAATATAGCTTGCTAATTGATCAAGCTCTTTTTCTGACATTTTTTTATATGCTGACATGATGTTAATCCTTTCATCTATGATGAATAATTAATAATTAAATAATAATTTATTCATTATTTAATTTCTTTAATAAAACACACGCCTATATTTACAAATATAAATATATTATTTTTATAATTAAATTATGAATGCATTCAATGGATTTATTGGTGATTTATATAATCCATTTCCTCTCTTAATAATCCGTCAATCTCAATTCTCTTAAGCCAAATAAGAATATCCATGACATCTAATAGATCTTGATCTATCATTACTTCAAATAAATGATATTTATGATAAATTTTTCTCGCTAATTCAGGATAGCGAATAACGGGTGTGCCCACTTTCTTAGCATAAGCTTTCACGGCTAATGCTTTATCATTAATACAACTTAATGATACCAATGGCATGATGCCATTTTCAGGATCAAAATAAATACCTACTGCCACATGAGTAGGATTAACAATAACGGCTGATGAATCACGGATCACTTTTTTCATCGGCTCATCCAATAATTCTTGATGTAGCTGTCGGCGTGTTGATTTTATTTCAGGATCGCCTTCCATATTCTTATTTTCTTGCTTAACTTCATGTTTTTCCATCATCATATCTTTCATAAAAATAAAAAAATCAGCAATAATATTTAGAATAAGAATAGGTATTGAGAGAATAAAAAAAACAAATATAAAGCTAATGACAAGTGAACACCACTTATCAATAATAATATTTAAATTAGTACGATATAATATAAATATTTCAGAACCATGTAAAATAATAAAAACATAACAAGTCACTAAAAATATAACTATAAATAATAATGTTTTTAAAAAGTCTTTAACTGTTCTTATGCTAAATATTTTTTTAAATCCAGAGATAGGATTTATATGATTAAGATCCAGTTTAATAGCTTCAGTAGCAAGCTTAAAACGCGACTCAAATAAGGAAGGAATTGCTCCAGATAAAAAAGTAACAGCAAGTATTGGTAATATAATATCAAAGAATAATTTTGATATTACATTGACATAGCTTTTTAGCGTAATATTTGTTGGATGAAGCAAAAGAGATTGATAAAAATGACTAAATTCATCTAAATTAACTTGATGAAATAAATACATAATACCAATAAGATAAACAAGCCCTGATGTTAATTCTTTACTTTTAAAACTTTGCCCTTTCTTTGCAGAATCATCGAGTTTTTTCTGGGTGGGTTTCTCTGTTTTTTCAGCCATGATAAATACTCATGAAAATAGTATAAAAATATCTATTATTAAAAAATTCATACAGCTCTGTTGTCATTGCTGAAGCAAAGAACAAAAGTAGAGATATAAATGCGATAATTCCTTTTATACATAATGACAGAGAAAAAGCATTTAATTGAGGGCAAAAGAGAGAATAAACACCCAACGCAACTTCACTTAAAAACATAATAATAAGAACTGGCGATACTAAAATAATTGCAGTGCGGATCATGTCATTCAGCCAATGACCAATAAAAGAATAACCAATCTCTTTATTAAAATAACCGAGTGGAAATACATCATAGCTATCTTTTATCGTACTCATTAATGAGGTTAGTCCTCCTACCGATAAAAAATAAGCCGCACAAAATAACCCAGTCAATGAAGCAAATTCAGAAGATTCAATTCCTGTTGTTGGATTAATTGTATCCCCGATACTCGCTCCTCTCTGATTATCAACAAATTCACCAAAAGCAGATGCAATCCAAAAAGGTGTAGCAAACAGAAGTCCAATTAAGATCCCAAGAATTAACTCACTTAAAATTATTATTTCCCATGTATTTCTTATTTCATCAGTAATTAGAATACTAGGCTTGATTCCCATAGCAATATAAAAAATAATAATATACTTTAAAAGCTGGCTATTGAGTATCCGACTATTTAAAAAAGGAATAAAAAGAAAAGTAGGAAATAACCTAGCAACAAGGAGAAAGAGATCAACTAAATAAACCTGTATATACCCTAGCAGTATTAACATTTCATTTATCCTGCTAATCCTAACGTCATCATCTCTTTGGCATACACTAATATTTTATCACCCATCCAACCCATAGTAACTAACAGGCAAACAAAAACACCAATAAGCTTTACACCAAAAGGTAATGTTTGTTCCTGGACTTGGGTGATGGTTTGTAAAAGGCCTATTGCCAATCCAATAAATGTTGCTATTGCAATAGGTGCAGCTGAAAGTAATATCACTAAATAAATAGCTTTATTTGCAGCATAGACCATATCCATTATCTTACCGCCATAAGGTCAAGATATTGATTAATTAATCCCTTAGCCAGAAGAGTCCAGCCATCCATAGCGATAAATAAAATTAATTTTAAAGGTACGGATAATGTAATTGGACTCATCATCATCATACCTAAAGCTAATAGAATGCAGGAAACGACCAAATCAATAACAATAAAAGGTAAATAGAGATAAAATCCAATGATAAAAGCAGATTTTATTTCACTTAATGCATAAGCGGGAAGCAACGATAATAACGAGTTTTCTATGTTTTCTTTATCACCATAACTATCAGGTCGATTACCTTGTGCTTGTTCAAAAAAATCTAATAATTCAGGCTCAGAATATTTGTATAAATATCGCTTGTATTCCACTAACGCATCATCTGAAAATTGTTCAAATGAATTCGGAGAAGTTATATCAATTGGATTTTCAATAAGATATTGATAGGTATTTTTTGCTATTGGCGTCATCACAAATAGAGCCATCATTAATGCAATCGCATTAAGCACCATATTTGAAGGTACTTGTTGAACCCCTAAAGCGTTACGAGTCATAACAAGCACAATAGAAAATTTTAAATAGCAAGTCCCAGCAGCAATGATGAAAGGTGCTAATGTGGCTAATGCTAATGTTAAAATGAGTGTTGTTGAACTTTCCATATTTTTAATCTTGCTTTAAATAAGCACGTTGAATTTCAACAGCAAATCGCTCACCAACTTTAATTAATTCCCCTTGAGCAATAGCAACGCCATTAGCAACTAATGTAATATGACGTAATGCATTATCAGGTAAAATAATTTGTTGTCCCGGTGTTAATTCTTCAATTTGTTCAAGTAACATCATCTTACTTGCAAGCAAAAAAGAGAGAGTCACTGGAATAGATTTAATCGCTTTTAGCTCTATATTTTTTTGTAATTTAATTTCCGTATCTTCAACTAACTCTTCATGTTCTGCTTCATTAGCAAATAACTTTTCATCTAAAGTCACAGTATTTTCTCCTTCTTGCCACCGATAACGCATCCATTTTTTTTCACCAATAATGAGTGAAAAATCCACGCTATCAATCAGCACGATATCGCCCAAAGAGAGCGTTTTTAATAATGAAAATGACATTGTGCTTTTGCCAAACTGATATTGAGCAATAGCACTAACTTTATTTTTTGATGACAATATCCATTCATAATATTGATCAAAGGAACTAATAAATATGTCACCAATTTCAGTATTAATAACGGGATAGCTAGATTTTTCTTGATCTCCTAAACAGATATTATCAACGATTAATGACACAGGCTCTTTCGAAAAAGGAAACAATATTTGTGAACATTTTTGTGAGAACAGTGTATAGAGATAAGCTTCCGGAATAAGCTCCCAATCTATTTTCTTCTCCGGATAAACTTTATCCATTACTTGACTAACTTCGACAATACCTGTAAATGAACCTAATGTATTATTACCCTTTATTTTAAAGTAATGAGCCGAAGAAATAGGTAACTGAGATGTATATAAAGATGATAAAATATTCATTAAATAGCTATCTTCTTTCTTGTTAATACTATTTTTAAGATCTAACTTTATCATTTATCATCTTCTTTATTTTCAGAAGAAGGATCTATCGCATTAATATGCCAATGACTATTATCATTCTCTAATAAAAGATATAATCGGCCTTGATATTGGTTAAAATTTTCTAAAGAAGATTGATAAACTCGCCCAGTAGAAGCAATTAATTGGATCTTTTTGTCAATATCAAAATTCACTTTCATTTGATGAAATTCACTTCCCCATTTTTTAAAAACATAAGTAATACTAGGAGGCTGAGATACTACGGATACTTTTTTATAAAGAATACTAAAGGCGGGTATATCAAGTATTCTTTTAAAAGATGATGATCCTGATGGAGCTTGTTGAAATTCAGGTTTTATGTAACTAGCTGGGAGAATGCCACTTAGATTTTCTACATTTGAATTTCTATTTTCAACATCTTTTGTAATGGATTTATTATTTATTTCTTTATTATTCTGATAGTTATCTTTTTCAAAGAGATTGTTACTTTCAACAATTGCATCATTTTTAGTATTTAATTTATTCTCTTCAATTTTTAATGTGATTTTATTTTTAATTTTTTTCGTTTTTAATTCATTAGGATAACGTTCATTTTCAATATGCTCATTAATTTTATTAGTCTCGTTTTGCTTCTCTTCTTTTTGATTAACTTTTTCGTCCTTTGCTCTAAGAGTTAAATTATTAGGATTTATTTTTAATTCGTTTTTATCTGCAGAAATATCAGTTTTTTTTTCTTGCTTAGATTTTAAATTTATCGGTAGATTTAAATCATTTTCAATTATAACATTATTAGCGACATGACTTGGTTTATTTCCATAATGAAATAAGCTTTTTTTTTCTATTTTACATCCTTTTTCAAAGGAGCAAATTTGTGAATATATCTTTCTTTGAGTTAATAATAACCCCTCTATATTCAAATATTCACTTTCTTCTCTTTTTTCTTTTTTATCTTCTAATTCATCAACTGATTTATTAGAGTTTATTTTTGAAATTTCTTTTATATCAGTAGTTCTCTTATAATTAAGATCATGAAAAATATCTAGTTTTTGTTTTATTTTACTAAACTCTTCAGAGGAAAATTTCTCTTTTTCAATATTCAACAACTCAACAACTATAGAAAATGGTGATGATTTTTTAGAAAAAGTAGATTTAACCTCATTACTTTGTTCATTTATTAAACATCTATTTAATATTAAATTATCTGTCTTTATGAATATCATACAACACCATCTCCTGAATTTCATTTTGTTCTAATCTTTCAATATATAACTCTTTTTCTAATGCTTTTCTTTCAAGATAACGCTTCATTTTATTTTGTTTTTTGATTACCACTTCTCTTTCTTTTTTTAAAAATAAACTCCCTTTTTTTAGCTTTTCTAATTGATGCTCTATTTCTTTAATTTGCGTAATAGATATATTTAACGAAGCTAGTACAATCGCTTGTTTACGTTTCTGTTGATTTAAAGAGAGCGTCGAATAACTTCCTGCTTTTTCATAAAATGGGATCTCTTTTTCTAATGCCGATGCCAGTGAGGCTTGTTCTTCTTTTTTAATTTCTGCTTCTTTTATTAATTTTTGATACTTTTGTTGTTCTTTCTCTATTCTTTGCTGGCGCTTTGCAATGGCATTTATCAAATATTGCTGATTAAGAGGTAAGCGCATAAAGTTGCTTTAGTGTTTGTTGATATTCTGCCTTTTCTTTAAATGACTGAATAAGAAAAGCCTCTATTGCTGATTGCTTATTGACGGCCATATCATTTAACTCATTCTCACCTACACGATATTCGCCCAATTCTTGTAATAATTTAATATCCTGCAAACGCATCAATATTTGTCTTATTTTTAATGCTGCTTTTTGTTGTTCAGTATCCGTTATGTGCTGAAAAATACGACTTACACTTCCTAAAATATCAATAGCTGGATAATGGCCTGAAGCAGCTATTTTTCGTGAAAGATAGATATGTCCATCAAGAATAGAACGGATTTCCTCACCGATGGCATCTGGTTCATCATCACTTTCGAGCAAGACAGTATAAAATGCCGTAATGGAGCCTTGATGAGTCACGCCTGGTCTTTCTAAAATTGCGGGTAATTTATCAAAGACAGAAGCAGGATAACCTTTACGAACAGGAAGTTCGCCCGCTGTAAGAGCTACATCTCTTAATGCTCTACAATAACGCGTCATAGAATCAATAAATAATACGACGTTTTTACCTTGTTCTCTGAAATATTCAGCAACCGTAGTGGCAACTAATGCCGCATTACAACGTTCTATTGCAGGTTGATCGGAGGTAGAACAAATTAATACCGTTTTTTCACATCGTTTGTCTTTTTTTAATTCCTCAACGAATTCGGTAACTTCTCGGCCTCTTTCACCAATAAGTCCAATAACAAAAATATCAGCCTGAGAGAAACGGATAAACATGTTCATCAACATAGTCTTACCTGTTCCTGCACTGGCAAAGATCCCCATTCTCTGTCCTAATCCACAGCTTAATAAACCATCAACTGCTCGAACACCAGATTCAAATATTTCTGTGATAGGGCGACGATCACTAAATGAGGGAGGATGACCATCAATAGGCAAATATGAATAGAAGTTTTCCTCTACCATTTTTTTATCATTGAAGCGTAATAAATAATTACCTTTTATATCAATCATACTCCCTAAAATATTAGGGCTTAAAGCGACAGAAAAAGCATTACCAGTTGGTACTACGATTATTTGCAAAGAATAACCTTGTGAGCTTCCCATCATACTTAAAATCGTAATACCGTTGCGAAAGCCAATTACAATCGCTTCACCAACGATTTCCCCATTAATAATAGAATCTTTTAATAGGCAAATTTCTCCAATAAATACACCATGCAACATCACTTCAAGAATATTGCCTTGTATTCGTATAGGATGAGCTGCATGATGAAATATTGAAAATACGTTATTCATTTTTTAATTAATGAATTGTTGGTGGATAGTATTCATCATTTGAAAATACTCATCTATTGCTTTTGCCATTGACTCACCATTTTGCAAAGCAATAGGCATAAATGAAGCTCGCAACTCTAATTCAGATTCAACTTTCACTAAAGCAGGTTGACCAGGATAAAAGCTTTCCGTTTGATTATTAATGCTATTTAATAATAATGGCGCACTACATTGTGATAACAAATTTTCATTATATTCACCAAGCACAGACCAGACCATCGGAACTTCATCAACAACTAATAAATTTATATCCGGCATATCTCCCAAGCTAATTGTGATTGTTGAATGATTATCAACAGATTTCCCTTCTGAGAATAAATCATTTCTCCCAATTACATTCATAGCATCCATAATTAAACTTGCTAGATCAAAAGACATAACTTCTCCTAAATAGATTGTAAAACGTTAATTTCAATATCTGATGTAATTTCATCATAAGATAAAACAGATAATTGTGGATATTGTGTTTCTATTAGTTTTTTAACAAATCGCCTTATATCTATTGCTGTTAAAAATATATAACTTTGTACATATTTAATTTCATCAACAGCTGTAGATATTTTTTCTATGATCATATCAAGTTCAGCAGGTTCTAAATTTAAAAAGGTTCCTGAAGAACTTTGTCTTATTCCACCTCGAATTATCTCTTCTACATTATGAGATAAAATAATTGCATTAAGTCTGCCATCGTTTGAAAAAAAATAACTAATATAACGCGAAAGTAGAGCACGAATATGTTCTGTTAAAAGCATTGGATCCTTCTCTTTACTTCCCCATTGTACTAACCCACCTATAATAGTTTTTATATTCCTAATAGGGATTTTTTCTTGCACTAAACGTTGTAAAACATCATTAATTCGTTGAATAGAAACTTGTCTATAACACTCTTTTAAAAGTTCTGGAGAATTCTCTTCTATTTTATCAAGAATATTTTTTGTTTCTTGTATACCTAAAAATTCAACAATATTCAACGTAATCAAATTAGAGAATTTTTTATAAAAGTAATCTTCTGCTAGTTCTAATTGATAACCTATTAATTCTAATTTTTCTTTATCATTTTTATTAACCCAATAATGTTCAATATTATTATCCTCTATCCTTATCGATTTAAAACCTAAAGAAAAAATTCATCATTAGGATTTGCAATATGAATAAATGGGAAAGGACAATCAAATTCATCTGCCTTAACTTCATTTATTAAAATAATTATTTTATTATCATCAATTTTATCTGAATAATGAATAATAATATCAGGAAGCAATACACCATATTGTAAAATAAATTCTTTCTTTAACCATTTTTCAAAAACGAGCTTTGAAAGATATGCTTTCTTTTTAGAAGAAATCGTAATAATTAAGGGCAATGTTTCTGCTTGAGATAATGTGATATTCTCTTTTAATAAACTATTTTCATCTTCTGACTCATTTTTATTTGAAAACAAATTTGAAATAAGCCCTTTTTTACCATCAGTATCTGAATCATTATCTTCATTCTTATCTTTTTTATTATCTGTTATCGTTTCTTTTCTCTTACTTTTCCATTGTTTTTTAAAGAAATATCCACCCAATATCACAGATAAGATAAGAAATACGGGGGTTGGGAATCCAGGCAAAAATCCGATGACAAAAGCGAGGATTGCAGTCACTAATAGAGCAAAATCTTGTGCAAGTAGCTCGTTCATAATGCTAAAACCAAGATTATTATTTTCACCGCCAACACGAGTGACAATAAAGCCAGCACTAATAGAAATCAGCAATGCTGGAATTTGTGCAACAAGCCCATCACCAATGGTTAAAAGTGTATAAGTATGTAGTGCCTGTGAAATTGAGAGATCCATTTGAGCCATACCAACAGAGATCCCTCCAATTAAGTTAACAAAGATAATCACAATGCCAGCAATTGCATCACCTTTAATAAACTTCATTGCACCATCAAAAGAACCATATAACTGACTTTCTTGTCCTAATTCTTTTCTTCTTATTTTCACTTCTTCGTTATTAATAATGCCAGACTTTAAATCAGCATCGATACTCATCTGTTTTCCGGGCATTCCATCCAAAGAAAAACGAGCAGCAACTTCTGCAACTCGCTCTGAACCTTTAGTAATAACCAAAAATTGCACTATGGTGACAATAGAGAAAACAACGAAACCAACAACTAAATTTTCACCGATAACAAACTCACCAAATGAAGTAATTATCTCACCTGCATCTGCATCTAATAATATTAATCGACTTGTACTAATAGAAAGAGCAAGTCGAAAAAGTGTCGTGATCAGTAATAATGCAGGAAAGGTCATAAAGTTCAATATTCGAGTAATATAAAATGAACTCATGAAAATAAGTAAAGAAATAGTAATATTCAGCCCAATAAGAAAGTCTACAATATAAGTCGGCAAAGGTATGATTAACATCATAATAACCAAAATCATAACCGACAATACGATTAACTCTGGTCTATTTTTTATTGCCAATAGAAATCTATAAATCATAGAAATTATCCGTAAATTATTTTCTTTGTTGATACTGTTCTAGTCGAAGATAATTATCTATAAACTTCTGTATAATTATTTGGCATTCATCTCTAAAATCATCAGATAAATACAATGATTCAGGGTATTTATTAAACATTGTTTTTAGCCCTTGCAATAACTTCATTTTTATATTAACTAAATAATTAAGCCATTCATTTTCTAAAAGAGAAATTAGGTACTTTTCCATTTCATCAGGAAATGTCATACCATAAAAAATCAATTGATAAAGATCTTTTTCAGTTATTGTATTTTTTAAATCTTTTGTTTCTAATCTCTTTATATTTATTTCTATAAAGCTATATAAAGTACGTAATTTATTAACTCTATTAAGAAAATAACCAAACTCCGAACTTTGAGAACAACTTGGCATAAGTGATTGCATATCACAAATTAAGCTTTGTGTTAGAAAACTTAAAATAATAGTACATTGTTTAAGGTCATAATCTTCAATCCACATTTTAAAAAAATAGATAGGCTCAAGATCAAGATTAATATAGCTACGATAAAGATTTCTTAATGTTGAAGCATCGAGAGAAAGTAATTTAGCAAATGCTTTTGCTTGCAAAGCAATATTAATGCCGGCTCTAATTTGCTTCCCATTTTCTCCCTCAAGAAGATGATTTATCTCATTCTCAATTCCTGCATCTAATTGCGCTCCTAATTTTTTTTTCCTGAGTAATTCTCGTAAAACCATAACGAGATCACTTTCATCAGGGAACATTTTACGTAAATATTGAAGCAATTCTTGCAAACTTCGTCCTGATTTTCTAAATAACATCATAACTTTATCAAGTTTTTTATCGGCGCCCTCTTCTGCAATATATAATGTACTTTGCCCTCTATTTGCTTTTTTATCTAATAGTTGACCAAAACGTTGAGAAAAAAGAGTAGCAACCATAGACATATCGTCAGATATCTCTATTAATTGATTTTGATAATTTTGATTTTCATTAACTTTAGGTTGTTTGTACTCAGTTTCTTGTTGGTTTTTTTTACCAATACTACTAGGTGTTGAATGTGTCAAAGTAGAGGTATTAATTGGTGCAATCATGATATTACCTCATAAAAGCCTGAAGTTGTTTTAATGCCTGAGATGTTTTGTTGTCCATCGGTTCAAATGGATTTTCAGTGATAGAGCCTAACAATTCAGTTTGTGTTTTTTCTAATAAACGGGGTTGTAGCATAAAAATACGTATCATCTTTTTATTATTGTCAGATTCATATTTGAATGCTCCGCCTATTAAAGGGATAGCGCTAAGAAAAGGAACTTTACTTTCTGCTTTCACATTATCTTCTCGTGTATATCCACCAATTAATAAGCTTCCTCCCTCTGATACACGAGCAACAGTGCTAATATTGGTACGATTAATCACTGGTAGTTTTTCAACATTTTCATCAGCACCGCTGTCATCTTTTTTTTCTGCACCATCTTCAAGATTAATGATCATCTCAATATCTTTATTTGAGTTACCGATACGCGGTAATACACTGATCATCGTGCCAAATGTTGTTGATTCTAATGAAGCAACTCGTTCACCTTTTATTTGAGTATAAAAAGTCGTGTTGTTATCAAAAATAGCGGGGGTATTTTCTTGTGTTAATAAGATCGGACGAGAGACCATTTGAGCTTCGCCATCTTCACTCAATGCTTTAATTTTGCCTAAAAAGTTAAAACCAGATGCAGCACTTAAACTTGCTGTATTAAAAAAGAAACTGCCTTTACCAGATCCATAACTTGCTTGCCAATTAACACCTAGGCTATCTGCTTTATTTTTAGAGATATCGATTATCCATAATGACAATTCAACTTGTCTTTTAGGTTTATCTAATTGAGCAATAAGTGAACCTATTAATGCCAAACCTTCCCGACTTGTTTTCACTAAAAGGCTATTTGAACCCGGTAAAGGTACTAATTCGACGTTATATTGCCCTACTTTAGTGATAATAGGAGTATTAGTTTCTTCAATATCATTTATCTCTTCATCGTATTTCTGGCTATCGTTACTTTCTGGAGTTTCACGAGGCTCTACGGTTGTTCTTTTTATTTCTCTAGAAGACATAAATAACTGCTGTAAAACAGTAGTAATTCCTGGCAGTACCACTTTATCATCACGTAAGGTATAAGTTCTGTCTTGTACAAAAGTATTTTTTAATGGAAATATCTGTACAAATTCATCACCATAACGAGAACTTCCCACTGGTACTTGGTTATTTGTATTTTCATTAATTTGCTCTTGTACATCATTATCTAAAAACTCAGCGGCAGCTTTGACTAATTTAATATAAACAGGAGGACCAGAAATATAGAAAGTACGTTGGTCTCGCCCAGCACGTAACGGATAACGGGGATCGTATAATCCCACATCTTGTAAATACTCTTTTAACTCGACTAAGCTTATATTTTTTACTTGAAAGAGTTCTTGTAAAATCTCACTACTCTCATAGATATAGATTGATTTTCCATCATTAAAATAGAGTAATGACAAACGTTTCACCATCAATTCAAATGCTTCTTCTGGTGAAGAAATATCAAAATTTCCAGTTACTCTCTCCTTTTTTACAGCACTACTCAGAATAAAAGGTTTATTTAATTTATCTGATAACACAAGAAAGAACTGTTCTACTCGAGTATCAACAGCGATAAACACATCAGGTTTTTTTACCTGATGTGTATAGATAACCTTTCCTTGCGCAGCTTGGATTTGAAAAGAAAAACCACAACAAAGTACTAGCCCAATGACACAATAAATCTTATTTTTTATTTTCATAAAGATGCTGACCAATTCGACGAAATTCTGTTGGTGTAATACCAAATAGCGTCTTGATTTCATTTGAGAAATGAGACGCTGAGCTAAATCCATTATCGACGGCAATTTGTGTTAATGATTCATCAGTTGATAGCGTGGTTAAAATGGAAGATGCCGCACGCCATGAACGTAATTGGCTTTTTCCACAATTACCTAAATAGCGTTTACACAGTCGTCTAAAATGTGTACCTGATACCCCATAGCGCTCTCCAATTTGTGCAATATTACTTTTCTTCTCATCTAAATAACTAATGAGATGTAAAATAAGCCAATAACTTTCACTATGTCTTATTGTGACAAATAGAGGTTCTAATTGGCTTTCTGCTTTTATTGCTTCATTTATTAATACGTATTCTAGGGATTTATTAGTATCTTCTATATAAAAAATCTGCTGATTAATATCAAATTCTGATCCTATTGCCGTCATCTTGGAGAAATCGCGTGCATAATCAATAAATGCTAATAATCTTGCACAAATAAAAAATGATCGTTTCTCAATTTTCCATGACTGATTTTCAGATTGAAAAATAACATCTTCATTTTTTGAATTATAAATAAAAGCCTTTCCTTTTATAATTTTAGTCTTTTTTTCATCATATATTTTTACTGGATAATCATTCTTCAGGGGAATGCAAAAGAATAATGAATTCCCTAGTAATATATTTTTATCACCGCTTATTTTTATATCATTTATTAACATAAAAAATACCTCACCTTATCTTGTTAAATAATAAAAGTTAAAGATAGCAAACTATCAACAAACTTATTCTTATGTTTTCATCTTATATAACAATACAATAATATTACTAATTATTAACTATAAAGATGAATAACAAATTTTTTCGGTTTATTATTTAAAAAAAGTACTAGTAATATATCAATACCCACTATCAAATAAAAAACATGTGCTTTTTTTTAAAAGAAATTTAATGACTATTTCATTAAACTATATTTACATTATGAATTAATAACATTTTATCATTAGGCTAAATCTATGCTGTATTACATTTATATTCTTTCTGGCCCATTAAAAGGAGCAATTGTTCCTTTACCGCCTAATCACTATTCATTTTTTTTACAAAATGAAGAAATCAATGATAAGAAAGAAGATAATGAAAAAATGGTAATTTACATTCCTTGTGATAATAAGGTGTGTAAAAAAAAGCTCGCCATTATACTTGATGAAAATAATAGTGAAAATAATAAATATATAATTGAGCGTAGCTTCATACCAGAAGAAGTCGGTAAAGAATATTTATTACCTCTAAACACACCGGTGTATTCCAATGATATTCCTATCTTTTTAGTCAGTAATAAAAGTGATTTCCCACTTAATTCATCTCATTTTAAAAATAATAAAAAGAGATGGATTACTAGCAAAAAAATACTTATATCATTGGCATTATTGATTCCACTTATCATAGTATTTATATTTTATATAAATAAACCAATAGAAAAGTCAGCCACTCCCATAATATCAAAAAGTTTAAATTTTAAAGGTTTTCAAGGAGAAAATGGATATTATTGTATTTTTGATGATTCATACGTTACATCCAAAGTGAATAGTGATTCAGAAAATAAAGTTTTTTATATAGATAAAAGAAAAATAGAAAATTTAGCAATTGGAAATAATAATAAAAAGATACATCTGATTTTAAAAGATAAAGCCAAACCCATTATCAACTTTATTTACTATAATGATAATGAGAAATTAAAAATCATTGATGCAATAAATAGTCACTTTTCTAAAAATTGTTATCCTACAATTAAAGAAATTTCGATTCCAAACATCATTAATGATATAAATACTCTAGAGTTAACAAAAACAATAGGTTATACCATTGAAGAAAAAAATAATGGTTTAACCTTTATTTTTTATGATGTATTAGACAGGAATAACAAAGGAAAACTTGATACTTATATCAAAAAACAAACGGCCATTTTTGGAAGAAAGTTTCTCTTTTACCGTGAAAATATAAGTAATCCAATATTGAAAAATAAAGCAACCTTACAAGAAGATAATGGATATATCTTTCTTGATAATCAACATCGCTATTTCCCTCAAGGTTAATAGTGATAATTGTAAGCAATAACTTAAAATTGAAATTAGAGGAATAATATTATGCCAGCCTATCCTGTTGCCGACGATGTAAGCTCTATTGATAAGATTGATGACTATTTTCAAGAGCCAGTTAAAAACCAAAGTGATGCACTAAAAGTTGCACTAGATGCATTGAAAGCAGATACATCAAATGCTGCTGCATTGGCTGATTATCAAGCCAAGCTTGCTGAATATAATATTACACGTAATGCTCAATCCACATCGATCAAAGTTGTGAAAGATTTAGCAATGAGCATTATCGGGAATATGCGTTAATTTTTTATATAATGGAGATAATATATGGCAATTACCCCTGTTGTTCCTTTGAATTTAACAACATTAGCAAATGATAACAATAATAGTGATGATAATTTATCTTCAATGATGATAAATACGATTACAAGTAGCTTTCAGTATGAAAAACAGACCCAAGAAAAGCTAAAAATATTAAGTCAATTAAGTGATGTTCAAAGTTATACCCTGCTACAAACCAAGCTTAATGACTATACAATTACAATGAATTTAGCGAGTACTTTAGCCAGAAAATCACTGAATATTGTTGAAACATTACTCAAGGCTCAATAGTAATGAAAATGCGATATTTATTATTAGCATTATTGTGTTGCTTATTCCCATTATTAAGTGGCTGCAAAGATCAATCATTACTCACTAATTTAGATCAAAGGCAAGCAATAGAAATTCAAGCTGTTTTGCAAAAACATCAAATAACCAGTACCCGTAAATCATTAGGAAAAGGGTTATTTGATGTATCTGTTAAAAAAGAGGATATGGGAACAGCAATTCAAATTTTAGAGGAATATCAATTACCCACTCTTTCTCGAATTGAAGTTACTCAGTTATTCCCATCTGATGCATTGGTATCATCACCACAAGCCGAAAAAATGCGTTTAATTTCGGCTATTGAGCAACGATTGGAACAATCATTACTGACTATTGACCATATTATTGATGCTAGAGTTCATGTGAGTTATCCCATCTCTCCCACTGAACGTGTTATTCCAACACCTCACGCTTCAGCACTAGTTTTTTATGAAGAGGGTATGCTTGATAATGACCAGCTAAGTGAAGATGTTCGTGCTTTTATTCATAATGCCTTTAACGATATGAATGAGGATAATATTACCGTTTTGTTGTATCCACGAAATATCAATAAGTTCAACATAATAAGTAATCAGCTTTATCAAAATAGTTCTGATTCATTTTTTAGTTCTTGGTTATTTCTAAGCTTATTATTGGTAATTATCACCGTCATCATTACAGTTTCATTGATAATATTCCGACGCAGAAAAACACAGAAGGAAGAGAATAATGACAAATCTAACTTCTGAGCAATTTGAAATGATATCCAGTGTTATGTATGAACCACTTAGTTATCTTCATGCAGATCACAATGTATTAGCTTCAAAAAACGAAAATACAATATGGCAGAAATTAACTAATCGCCAATTAATTCAGCAACATCAACTTATTAATCAGCTTGATTGTGATATTGATATTATTGTAGAAAAAATTTTTACTCATTGGCTATTACTTCCTCGTTGCGCCCGATATTTAGGTTATTTCTACTCTAGAGACCTTCTTTTATTATCTGGTAATTACTATCATCTAGAGCCTCAATTAAAAGCATTTCTATCACTTTATCCCGTTTTTAATATAGATAAAAATATAACCATTACACTGAAAAATATCGCACCAATTAATATCGGCTATCAATTGCTGTTTAATTTTATTAATTCAATTTCAACCGCACTTTCTCAGCGTTTTACATTACTTTTTGCGCCACAATCCTCATCGATTGAACTTCCTCAATCACTTTATTTATCTCATTCACTTTTTCTTTTGGTACTAGATTATGCTGCGCTCTCTGCCTGAAGATCTTTTAACATACGCTTGTGAAGGTATATTAATACGAGCTCGCTATGTTCGACAGCTTGATAATATTTATAAAACAGAATTAGCTGCCAAGCAGGCGGCAAAAAAAATAATTCGAGATTTTAATAACAAACTAGAAGAACATCATAAAGAAATAGCAAACCAAGCCTATAGCAAAGGATTATGGGTATTATTAGGGGATATCTTAAATTTTGTAGTTCAATATCAAGAGAAACTGACACAATATGAGTTTCAGCAAAGAGAACAATTAACGGCAACGATTGCTCAATTTTTTGATTCACCTGAAATTCAAACTGAAATTACACACCGTTTAATTTCAACAATACCTTCAGAAAAAAAAATTACACTCGACATTCCTGTGACATTACGCCGTTATCTTGGGAATAAGCTCAATAAGCTTGATATTGAATTGCTCTCTCATGAAAGTAAAACAATTGCTGTTCATGCTGGTGATCAAATTACATTTTTTGATCCCAACCTATTAATTGATGATCTTAAGGCACAATTCCATCGTCCTTACACTGAATCTTATCAACCTGTTTTTACTCAAGAAATTAAAGAAAACCTAATAAAATTTATTAATACATTCGATGTACTAGATAATGCCCCCCCTCAAAGTGGCACCTTCAGTGAGTATTATGATGATGAAGATTGATGCTTTAAAACCACAAGTGTTATATGGAGAACAACCCTCTTTACCTGAATCAAAACAGATCGACAATAAAGAGTCTGATCCTTTAATAGCCATATTGAATTCTTCTTTTTATCAATATTTAAAAGGATCCAGAATTAATAGTGCCAAAGATGTATTGGCGTTATTAAACCAATTTGATGTCAAAAATGAAGGCAATCAAACTCTAAAAGAAAAGCGCCAAGTTGCATTATTAATCTATGCTCGCCAAACAAGTGAACTAGAAAATAATAATAATAAAGATGCCATTAATCAGGCACTAATTTCACTTCTTTCTTATCAAGGTTTTTATCATCAATTTACACTCGACTTATTAGGTATGACCGATAACCAAGATGATTATGAAGGCTTTTTCAAACCAGATAGCGCTTCGTTTTCATTTTGATTACAGGATCTGAGGACCGGCCCCTTTTTCACCTAAAATATCATCAGGATTACGTAATGGGCAATCACTTAACGATAAACAACCACAGCCAATACAATGATCTAACCCATTACGTAGTCTCTTAAGACGGCGAATACGTTCATCTAACCTTACTTTCCAATCCGTTGATATTTCGTGCCATTGTTCTGCGGTCAATTTACTGTTTGGTGGATATTTTCCTAGTATTTCCTGAATTTCTTTTAACGGAATACCTGTACTTTGCGCAGCTTTTATAATCGCTACGTAACGTAATACAACTGGTGGGTAACGGCGCTGATTACCTGCACTTCGATAACTTTCTATCAACCCTTTTTCTTCATAAAAATGTAACGTTGAAATTGCAACGCCACTTCTTTTTGCTACCTCACCGACGGTAAGTGCTCTATTGAAATCTATTTTTTCTTTTTTCATTTTTTACTTTTCCCTCTTGACCTCAACTTAACTTGAGGTTTTATAGTCCCCTCCTCAAATTAAGTCAAGTCAGTGGAATGCTGGTTCTTATTTTTTAAGATTGTTGAGGTCAGATGAATGCCAAATTCAATTGCACGTATTCTCGAAAGCCATTCTTTATGGTTTATCGCTAGATTACTTATCCTTGTTTTATTTCTTTCTTCTGGCTTTGCCAAAGTCTTTGATTACGAGAATAGTTTGGCGGAAATGCGCGCTGCGGGATTGGAACCTGATTGGTTTTTTAATATTGCCACTGCGATCGTCTTATTTTGTGGCTCACTTTTAGTGCTTTTCGATCGCTATTTATGGCTAGGTGCTGGCGCTTTAGCTCTCTTTTTATTTTTAACTATCGTGGTTGTTCATACTTTTTGGAATATGACGGGAGACAAGGCCATGTTGTCGATGTTTTTTGCAATAGAACATCTCGCTGTTATTGGTGGATTAATCACTACGGCAATGGCTAGTCATTTCAGAGCGTTATGGAAAAAGAATAACGCATAAAACGATAAAAAATATAAAAACTTTCACTATGGGATCGGCAATAAAATGAATAAAAAACTTACTATTACGGTATGTGCCTCACTCTTTTTACTCAGTGCAGGTGCAATGGTTTATGCAACCACATCATCAGATGATGAAACACAACAATTTGCCTATCCACCGACAAAAGTGGCATTGGCAACTGTACAATCATCAAAATTACCAAACAATATGCAAGGTGTTGGGGAATTAGAAGCCGCACGCCAAGTTTATTTAGCCGCTGAAACCAATGGTCGAATTGCTGTGATTAATTTTGAGTCAGGGCAAACTGTTAAAGCAGGCCAAGTTTTAGCTAAATTAAATGATGAGCCTGAACAAGCCGAATTATTACGCTTACAAGCGCAATTAACCAACGCAGAAAAACTCTATTCTCGAACAAGACAGCTTTATAGTAAAAATGTCGCAGCTGCCGCGCAATTAGATAGCACTTTATCTGAGCGCGACATGATTGTGGCCTCTATTCGAGAAGTGAAAGCGCGGATTGCACAAAAAGCAATTAAAGCCCCCTTTGACGGTATCGTTGGGATAAAACTTGTTCATGAAGGCCAATATCTAAATGCGGGTGAACGTGTAGCTTCACTTGTCGATGCGAGCCATTTAAAACTCAATTTTTCACTTGATGAACAAGCCGCACCAAAAATTTCAACAAAACAGCCAATCAATATCGAAGTCGATGCTTACCCAGATACCATTTTTACTGGTTCAATAAATGCGATTGATCCTCTTATTGGCTCTTCTCGTACAGTACAAATACAGGCTGTTTTACCAAATGCTGACAATAAATTAAAAGCGGGCATGTTTGCTCGTGTTCAAGTTACTTCTCCTGATAGTCCTATGGTATTAACCGTACCGGAAACGGCAGTCACTTATACTGCCTATGGAGATACCGTGTTTGTAGCGCAATCTGACAATCAAAAAAACCTTATCGCTAAGCGTGTCTCTGTGAAAGTTGGATTGCGCTACAACGGCATGATCGAAATAAAAGAGGGTTTAGCCCTTGGGGATCAAATTGTTTCATCAGGGCAAATTAAGTTAAGTGATGGCATCTCAATTGAACCTATTGAGCAAGATACATTAACGTTAGCTCAATCAGCGACAACTAAACCATAACGGGAGTTAATAATGAAGTTTACCGATATTTTTGTTCGGCGCCCTGTTTTGGCATTAGTTGTTAGCACACTGATTTTTTTACTGGGCGCATTTGCGTTCAGTAAACTGCCAATTCGCCAGTACCCTATGTTGCAAAACTCCACTATTACGATTGCAACAGACTATCCCGGAGCATCATCTGAACTGATGCAAGGATTTGTAACACAACCGATCACTCAAGCCGTTTCCTCTGTTGAGGGCGTTGATTATATTTCCTCTTCTTCTGTTCAAGGGAAAAGCTTAGTCACCGTCAGAATGGAATTAAACCGCGATCCAACTCAAGCCTTAACGCAGGTAATGGCGAAGGTGAATCAAGTACGTTATAAGTTACCTGAACAAGCTTATGATCCCGTTATCGAGCTTTCATCTGGCGAATCTACTGCGGTGGCTTATGTCGGATTTTCAAGTGAACAGCTTTCTATCCCTGAACTCACTGACTACCTTTCTCGTGTTGTGGAACCGATTTTCTCATCCATCAATGGTGTTGCTAAAGTACAGGTTTTTGGTGGGCAACAATTAGCGATGCGTTTATGGTTAGATGCAGACAAACTGGCTGGCCGTAACTTAACGGCAAGCGATGTTGCAAATGCAGTACGCCGTAATAACTACCAAGCCGCCCCTGGGAAAGTCGAAGGCGAGTTTGTGATTGCCAACGTTTATGTCAATACTGATCTCACTAATGTCGAAGAATTTAAAGACATGGTTATCATTAATGATGGCAATAATCTTGTTCGTTTACGTGATGTCGGTACTGTCGAATTAGGAGCTGCGGCTACTGAAACCAGCGGTATTATGAATGGCAAAAAAGCCGTATTCTTAGGTCTGTTTCCGACACCAACGGGGAATCCATTAGTCATTGTTGATGGCATTCGTGAACATCTTGTTGATATTCAAAAAACCTTACCCCCTAGTGTCGATGTAGAGCTGGCATTTGAAACTTCACGTTTTATCAAAGCCTCTATTAACCAAGTCGTACAAACCTTAATTGAAGCTATTTTAATTGTTATTGCGGTTATTTATCTCTGTTTGGGATCATTCCGCTCTGTTCTTATTCCTGTGCTTGCCATTCCATTATCGATGTTAGGTGCTGCTGGTTTAATGCTTGCTTTTGGTTTTAGTATTAACTTGCTCACTTTGCTGGCAATGGTTTTAGCCATTGGATTAGTTGTAGATGATGCGATAGTTGTTGTTGAAAATGTGCATCGCCATATTGAAGAGGGGTTATCGCCAGTTCAAGCTGCTTTAGTGGGGGCGAGAGAAGTGGCTGGCCCTGTTATTGCAATGACAATCACTTTAGCTGCTGTTTATGCCCCTATTGGTTTAATGGCTGGATTAACAGGTGCATTATTTAAAGAATTCGCCATAACATTGGCTGGTAGTGTGATTGTATCCGGTATTGTGGCATTAACCTTATCACCAGTGATGAGCTCGTTAATGCTAAAACCAAAAGAAAATGAAGGCAGAATGGCTAAAATCGCCGAATATGTCTTTGATAAACTGGCTCATTATTATGGTTATGTACTTAATTTTTCTTTAGCTAATCGCTGGTTAACCGTTGTTTTTGCCTTAGCCGTGTTTGTTAGCTTACCGTTTTTATATAGCCAGACAAAACAAGAGCTAGCACCTTCAGAAGATCAGGCGAGTGTCTTAACTGCCGTAAAAGCACTGCAACATGCAAATCTTGCTTATGCTGAACGCTTTAATCAGAAGCTTGATGAAATTTATATGAGTCTGCCAGAAACAGACAGCACGTGGATAATTAACGGTACAGACGGACCTTCAGCCAGCTTTGGTGGTATTAACTTTGATGGTTGGGATCTCCGCGATCGCAATGCGGATCAAATTCAAGCTGACTTACAAAACCGCGTCAATAATGTTGAAGGTACTAGTATTTTTGCTTTCCAATTAGCCTCTTTACCTGGCTCGGTAGGTGGATTACCGGTGCAAATGGTTTTACGTAGCCCGTTAGGTTATCCCGTTTTATTTGAAACAATGGAAAACATTAAACAGCAAGCGAGAGAAAGTGGTTTGTTTGTCGTGGTGGATAGCGATTTAGATTACAACAATCCTGTCGTTCAAGTTGCCATAGACAGAGCTAAGGCCAATAGTTTAGGTATTCGCATGCAGGATATTGGTGAATCACTTTCATTATTAGTCGGTGAACACTATATCAATCGTTTTGGTATGGATGGTCGCTCTTATGATGTTATTCCACAGAGTGTACGTCACCAACGTTTAACGCCTGCAGCTCTTGCTGGGCACTATATTCGCACTCAAGATAACGTGTTGATCCCATTATCTACAGTTGTGAATATCACGACTCAAGTTGAACCTAATAAACTGACACAGTTTAATCAACAAAATGCTGCCATATTTCAAGCGATCCCCGCGCCTGGTGTCACTATGGGACAAGCAGTCGCGTTTCTTGAAACTGTAGCAGATTCATTACCAGCCGGTTTTAGTCATGATTGGCAATCTGATTCTCGCCAATTCACTCAAGAAGGAAATACGCTAGTCTTTGCTTTTATTGCAGCACTTATCATTATTTATTTAGTGTTAGCTGCACAGTATGAAAGCTTGGTTGATCCTTTGATTATCTTAATTACTGTACCACTATCAATTTGCGGTGCATTAGTCCCTCTCGCTTTAGGGATGGTGACACTAAATATTTACACTCAAATTGGTTTAGTCACACTAATCGGACTTATTAGTAAGCACGGTATTTTAATGGTGGAATTCGCTAATGAATTACAAGTTCATAAAAATCTAAACCGTCGGGATGCCATTATTGAAGCTGCAAAAATTCGATTACGCCCTGTTTTAATGACAACAGCAGCAATGGTTATCGGCCTTATTCCTCTGTTATTTGCCAGTGGTGCAGGTGCGAATAGTCGCTATGGATTAGGATTGATTATTGTGTCTGGTATGTTAGTCGGCACGCTATTTACCTTGTTTGTGTTACCAACAATGTACAGTTTCTTGGCTAGAAACCATCAAATCAGCGCTCAAACTGAGCGTCAAAAACAGTTACAGCAAGTTAGTGAGCAGTAAAACTAAAAAATAAAAAGCAGTAATGTCGTAAACCAATCCCCATTGTGAATGCAATGGGGATTTTATTTATTAATAGGAATACTTTGAAAAATAAACACTACCTTGCTACTCTGACGAGTATTGAAATATAAGCTGTAGCTTATTACCCTAAAAATAAGCTATAACTTATATGAGGTGAACTGTGTGGAATGTATTATTTACAAATAATTTCGATTCTTGGTTATCAGAACAAAGTAGCGAGCTACAAGAACGAATTTTAGCAGCCTTACAGAATCTAGAGGTTTATGGACCTAGGTTACCAAGACCCCATGCTGATAACATTAAAGGTTCAAAATATCCCAATATGAAAGAGCTCCGGATACAACACATAGGGAAGCCTATCCGAATATTTTTTGCGTTTGACTCAACTAGAAAAGCCGTTGTACTGTGCGCAGGAAATAAAAATAACAATAAGAAATTTTACCAAACGATGATCCATATAGCGGATCGAGAATTTACCTCATATCTTTTATCAATAAGAGAAGACAATGAAAACACTTCAACAAGCTATCGCTGAACGTTCTCCTGAAAGCCAAGAGCGTATAAAAAAAATGGCTGATGAATTGATACTAGAAACAGAACTACAAATCTTACGAGAAGAGTTAAATATTTCACAAAGAGAACTTGCTACTCACCTAGGGATTTCTCAACCTGCGATTACCCAAATCGAGCAAAGAGGTAACGATCTAAAACTGGCAACATTAAAACGCTATGTTGAAGCTTTAGGCGGTAAACTTAGCTTAACGATTGAATTACCTACTGGTGAAGGTCGTGTATTTCATCTTTAAATTTAGATAAATAATAAACAGTAATGTCGTAAACCAATCCCCATTGTGAATGCAATGGGGATTTTATCTTTAAAGTTATCAAGATAAACTCAGAATCGTTTTGAAATAAAATCGTTAACTGAAATCATTTTATAAAAATATCATATTGTGATTTTTATATTTCAAAAAATAAAAACACTGAGTCTATTTCATCTAACACTCAGTGTTTCTATTAAAAATAATTAATATGCAACTACATAGTAGAGAATGTATTCATAATTATCCCACCAGAGATAATCAATGCCATAGAGAATATGGCTGGTAAATCTGGTTTTTGCTTATATAAAATCATCGCAACCAAGGTCACACCGACAATACCAAATCCACACCACAGTGAATACGCCACACCCACAGGAATATATCCCATTGCGCGTGTTAAGGCGAAATAACAAATACAGTAAGCAGCAATAACTAAAACAGAAGGGGCTAATTTACTAAAGCCATTGGTCTTTTTAATCATTGATGTACCAGTGATTTCAGAACCAATAGACAGCGCCAGCCATAAAAATCCGGTAAACATAATTGTTATCCTTATTTGTTTTAATAAAATAACTATTATTAAAAATAGATTTATTAAAAAATATTTATCAAGAAATAGACTTACTTATTAACTGGCGATGCAGTTTGTTTAATATTAGAGGTTTCAGTTGTTTCTTCTTCCTCTTCTTCAGAACCCATTTTTGAGAAGAGATTCATAATCACAATACCACTAGCAATAACAGCCATACCAATCATTGCAGCAGTATCAGGGTGTTGGCCATAAAACAACATACCTAAAGAAGAAACCACTAAAATACCTGTACCTGACCACGTTGCATAAGCCAGACCAACAGGAATATTTTTAACTGCTCGTGATAATGAGTAATAACAAATAACGTATAAAACAACAATTAATCCTAACAATAGTGTTTTGGTTGTTCCTTCGCTATTATCAAACATTTTTAAAGTAGAGGTTGCTGAGGTTTCTGAAATAATAACCGCCAGCATCCAAAGCCATGATTTAGCTTTTGGTGACATAATAAGACTCCTGAGTTATCAGATATAATTTAAGATTAATTTTTTAAACTTTTTAAATATTCAATAGCAGAATCCGTCAATTTATCTTGCGATAAATGATATTCTCCAGGCTTATTCATTACTTCTTTCAAAGTAATATAGCGATTATTATTCTCTTGTTTAATTTCAGGTTTATATTCAGGTTTAGCTTGATGCTTAACATCATGGTTTATTAAATTAGCTTCAACATCATTTATAGAGTGAAACATAATACCCATTGATTTTAATCGACTAATATTTTCCTGAATAAGCAGGTTGTACTCTTTATTTTTATTTAAACCTAAAATCTCATTTAATTCACTTTCTGGTTGGCAAAAATAAGGTAATGCAATAACAGGAATATTTTGAGCAAGTGCAGAATGAATTAGCTTTCCTTCTTCACTTATAAATAATCCATTAATAATTTCACCCACCAGCTTTTTATCAAAATAAGGAACAAACAGTGCGTGGTAAGTCGATAACTGCTGACAATCGAACTCGCTCGCATTATATATTTCCCCTAGATGACGCCATTTCGACAAATCATGACTGACTTGTGCCGATGTTGTAACAAAAAGAGAAAATCGAATATGAGAAAAAGTGTTGATACGCTGACAGATTTCATCTTGGTATCCCGGTGCAGGTGTAAGTGCCAACAACACTGACTTTTTCATTCTTTTTTCTATTTCAGCCACTATCCTTTCAATTAACTGATTGTCCATTACGTCACCTCATTGTCTTAGCTGACAATAAATACGCTATCGTTGTTACGAAGCCCTGCAGCATTAGCTTCATCAGTATCTATATGAAATTCCAGAGCGAATTTTTCACTAACACGAACAACAACTTCATCAAAAATCAGGCTACGCTCACCCTCTGTTTTAACGTGTACTTTTTGCCCATTGGTGACATTTAACATTCTGGCGTCAATTTCACTCATATGAATATGGCGTTGAGCACAGATCACTTGCTCTTGTAATTCAACATGACCCGCAGGCCCCATTAATACAGCTTGACCTGAACCGACTAAATCACCTGATTCACGTACTGGTGCTTTTACACCTAATACAAAACAGTCTGCTTTTGAGATTTCTAACTGACTTTGCGGACGAACCGGCCCTAAAACTCGAACTTTACTGATCGAGCCTTTGGGTCCCACAACCATCACACACTCTTTTGCTGCAAACTGACCCGGTTGTTTAAGATCTTTAAACGGGGTGAGTTGATAACCTTTGCCAAATAACGCTTCAACATCTTGCTGTGAAAGATGCACATGACGATTAGAAATACCAACAGGGATAGCCATTCCTTGCGTTTCTCCCAACATCACTCCATGAACGGGCAAGCGAGAGAGAATTTTTCCCATGAGTTGTTGATTAATCATTATTTTTTACCTTTACGGCTTTCTGGTTTGATCTCTTTTTTACTGCTTTGTGCTTTATCTGTTACTGCTTTAGTTTCAGAAGCAATATTTTGAGTCTTCAAATCTGCAACTTCTTTTGTGACTTCAATGTGCTCAATTTTGTTTTTAACAGGAGCTTCAGCTCTTGTCTCAACGACTGTTTCAACGGTGGTTTCAACAACTTTTTCAATAGCCGCCTCTTGCACTTTTTCAGCGACAATAGGGGCTTTTTTCTTACCTTTAACTGTAAGCAGTTTAGTAATAACGCTTGGCTCTGGTCTTGCGATCACCAATGAACCAATCACCAGCTCTTTTTGACTCACCACATCAACGCCATGATCAATTGCTGTTCTTACTGCACTGATCTCTCCCTGAAAACAGATTGATACCAAACCAGATCCCACTTTTCGGTATCCGATAATTTCTACATTTGCCGCTTTACAAGCTGCATCAGCGGCTTGAATAGCTGCGGTTAATCCTCGCGTTTCAATTACACCTAAACTGTTCATCTTTCTCTCCTACTTAGTGACGGACAAGACGGATATCGAAATCAAATTTCTTAAAGAAGGCTTCTAAGCTGTCTAACTCTTCTGGCGTATAACTTGGGTCGGTTTTTATCGGGTAGATCATTTCCAATTTTTCGTATTTGTTACGCCCAAATTGGTGATAAGGAAGAATATCGATACGCTGAATATTGCCGCGTTTTGAGAGTTCCATTGCGTAGTTAATCGCCCCAGTGATCGCGTCATAAGAGTCGTTATAGCCTCGTACTAAAGGCATACGGATCACCACATTTGCACCGAGATCCATCAAACGTTCTAGGTTACGACGAACATTCTCATTACCAATACCAAACAGTGCTTTATGCTGAGTGGTATCAATGTGTTTGATATCAATCAGAAATTGATCAACCACTTCCGCTAATTTTTCATAATTCGTCACATTAGTGGTCGCTTGTGTTTCCACTGCAGTATTGATCATCATTTTTTTACATTCTCGTAAAAGCGCGACCGCAAAATCAGTTTGTAAACTCATTTCACCGCCACCGATTGTGACACCACCTCCTGAAGAGATGTAAAAGTCATAATCTTGCATGATGATTTTCATTAGCTCTGAGACTGAAACATCTTTTCCCATAATATCAAGGGCATCAGAGATACAGACTTCTTCACATTTACGACAACCAATACAATCAACAGCGCGATCAACACGATGAACTTGTTTGCCACTTTCATTGGTTGTCATGTAATGCACACCAGCAGGACAAACATCAACGCATTTACCGCAATCTACGCATTTGTCGTGAGAGTACATCACCTGAAATTCACTGCTGAGACCTTCTGGATTTGAACACCAAGGGCAGCGGATATTACAGCCTTTTAAAAAAACGAGAGTACGAATACCATCACCGTCATAAATAGAGTATTTCTGGATATTAAATATCCGCCCTCTTATTTCTGCCGCCGTCTCCATCTTTACGCCTCCAAATCTGCATCAAACATCCCTGTTCGATAAATTTAAATCTTGTCTTGTCGATTAAAAGGGATAGCCTGAGCCATCCCTATGGCTATGATTAGAATTTCTCAATCACAGTACGACTGATAATTTCATCCTGAACTTCTTTACATAATTCAACGAAGTAAGCACTGTAACCTGCAACGCGAACAATCAAATCGCGGTATTTTTCAGGCTCAAGTTGTGCTTTTTTCAGCACTTCATTATCAACATAGCTAAATTGCATCTGGCCGTTACCCAGAATTGAAGCCGTTCTTAATAAAGTAATTAAACCTTGGCGTCCTTCATTGGTATCTAACAACCCTTTCAGGAATTTGAAGTTATGAACCATACCGATGTTCATAGTTTCAACATTCATCTTACTGATTGATTTGATAATCGCAGTTGGGCCATGTTTATCAGCGCCTTGTGTTGGGCTGATACCATCTGATAATGGTTTCCATGCTAAGCGACCATTTGGTGTGGCTGCAGTTAACTCACCAATTGGCGTATTGTTAGAGATAGACAGCGTACCGTGACTGAATGTGGAGTAGAGCATCTTGTATTTACGACATTCACGCTCAGTCCATTCCGTAATATCCAGTGCATATTGGTCAACAACATCATCATCGTTACCAAATTTCGGTGCGTTCAAGCAGTCACGTAATAACTCTTCTTGGCCTTCAAAATTCGCCAATAGGCCGTCGCGAATTTGTTCTAAGGTGTATTTTTTATCTTCATAAACAAGTTTGCGAATAGCAGCCATTGAGTCCACATAAGTCGCTAAACCGGAGAAGATCAGACCTGGGCCATGGTTCACCATTGCACCACCCGCGGTTACGTCTTTACCTTGTTCCATACAGCCTTCAACCAGCAGAGACATTAATGGTTTTGGTGCTACATCACGGTGAACTCGTTGACTGATCACAGTACCAATTGCGGATAAACGAACGATATGTGCCACTTGTTCTTTTACGGCGCGATCGAAATCTTCATAAGTACGTAGATCTCGTAAATCACCAGTGTCTAAACCTTGATAGCTATCAAACAGCACCATACGGCCACGGTTTAATACAAATTCAATTGCGATAGGCCATTGGGTATAACCTGTTGATGTCCATTGATAAATACGACCTGATTTTTGTGGCTCAACACAACCCATCAAGCAGTAGTCTCGTGCATCTTCAAAGTCGAAGCCTTTACGTAGCATCATCTTGATATGAGAATCATCGAAGTGACAGGCAGGGAAACCCATACCCGCTTTTACTACATCAACGATTTTTTCCATATATTGCTGTGGTGATTGGTTATGAATACGACATGCTAATGATGGTTGATACACTTTCACAAAGCGCACTGCATCCATAATCAAGTAAGTTAAATCGTTACATGCATCGCCACCAGAGCGTTTTTGCCCACCGATAGTTAAGTTGATAAATGGTTGATAACCTGCGAAATATTTCGCACCTAACTCACTCGACATCCACATTAATTCAGCACATTTGATGATAAAGGCTTGCATCATTTCCAATGCTTGTTCACGCGTTAAACTGCCTGATTTGATATCGTTTTCATACATTGGGAAGCAGTATTGGTCTAAACGACCTAAAGAAAGACCTGTTTGGTTTTCTTCTACTTCAAACAGTGACTCAACCGTCCAGATACTTTGCAGTGCTTCTTGCAGTGTTTTTGGTGGATTAGCAGGTACGTTTTCGTTAACTTGAGCAATCGTCAGTAACTCTTCACGACGTTGTGGATTACTCTCTTTTGATGCTAATTCACGTGCATGTTCCGCAATGCGATGGGCGTAAGCAATCACACCTTCACAGCTTTCAATAGACGCTTTGTAGAAGTAGATACGATCGATATCAGCAGGATTTTCCATGCTTAATTCAGCCAGTTTTGCTTGCGCATCGGCTTTAATACCGTTCATACCTTTGGTGAAAAGTAGTACGTCATAACCTGGGCAAGTATCACCACCACCATTGATTTGGTGATAAGAAAGGTCACTGACAAAAGTTTCACCACTAAATTCCCACACACCCGCTTCACGGTATTGTGCTTCACAAATTTCATCTAAAGAACGACCTTCCCAGAATGGAACAATCTCTTCGCGAATGACTTTTTTGTCTTCCTCTGAAATTTGGAATGGATCTTGTGGACGTGTGCTCATGGTATCAAGTTCATCACGAACCCAACGCCATGCGATATCAGGAGAGAAAGCACCTGCACGCGGTTTTCCACAAGGGTGTCCAACAATCAGTTCTTCATCTTGAATTAAGATAGGTGCAGTTTCACATGCACGACGGAATGCTTTAGCGCGCAGTAAAATCGGTGGTAAACCTGGGTTATTACGGACAATTTCAGTAAATGCTAATGCTCGGTAGATAGAGACACTTGGACGAGCCTCTAAATAGCGATTACGTAAGCGTTGTAAGCGAGGCGTTAAACCTTCCATCACTTTGAATTCACCCGCATCAGCACTTGGTGCAACAACGTTTGCAGAAGGCGCAGCGTATTGAGGCTGTGAATTCATACGACCATTGTATAAACGCACTTGCAGTGAACTGTGTAAAGTTGACAAGTTAGTGCGAGCTGATAGCAACATTTCTGATAATTCGTTAATGCTGACACGTGGATCGTTGATATCAACACCTTGCGTCATGGCATCAAACATTGGATAACCATCAACTTCTTTGGTTGCACGCACTTCTGAAAGCTCAGCTAATTTCAGCCACACACTTTCAACAATTTCATACGCTTGTGCTTGTGTTAAACGACCTTGGTCGAGATCACGTTGATAGAATGGATAAAGTGCTTTATCAAATCCCATTGGATTAATGGCATAGCTACCATTTTCCAGATGTAAGACTAATTGCAATAAATAGAATACTTGAACCGCTTCTTTAAAGGTTTCTGCTGGTTTTGCAGGTACTTTACGTAATACCGCTGCACTATCTAATAATTCTGCTTTACGGTATGGGTTACCTTCCATTGCAGCTAAATTCTCTGCTTTTGCAGACAGAATTTGTGCAAAATACAGTGCTGCATCACATGCATAAATAGCTGATTTACAGTAATTAGCCTCATCCATACTGCTACGATTTACGGCACTACCAATGCTTCTAATTCTGTCTTCAAGCTGCGCTTTAATGGCTAAGAAACCTTGGTTTACCACCAGCATATAATCAGGTGATGCAACGCTATTATTAATACTTAAGAAACGGTAGATAGAGTCGCTACGCACTTCTTCTTCGGTATGGAAAATCGCACCGCGTGGTGTTGATGACTGGCTGCCGATAATCAGTTCATCTTGTGCAATATAGCTTGGAAAATGGCGGATAAACTCATAAAAACGTTGAGCAGGTTTAATGGCTTGTGGAACACCTGCAATGCTGTTGTCTAATGAATCAAAAATTGTCGCACGCTCTGTACTGATTGAGCTATTACGTGAAACTAAACGTTCTGCCAGCATTTTTACGCGTGGCGTCAAAGAATATTTGGCCATGTGAGGCTCTCCTGATGTTCTTTACTTGACCTAATCGGTATTAATTCGGTTGAGCATTAACTGTGTGATACACCGGCAAATGCCTGACGATACAATGTTTCTAATTGGTGTGTGTTCACGTCACGTGGATTTGTCGGCGTACAACTATCTCGTAAAGCCTGTCCGACCATTTCCGTTAAACGGGCATAAAAGTCCGCTTCACTGACACCGGTATCGCGAATACTCTTCGGCATACCCATTTCATCTTTCAATACATTAATGGCGACGATTAAACTGGTTACCCCTTCTCTTACTGTGTTAGCTGGAAGTCCTAAGCTTTGAGCAAGATAGGCGTAACGTTTTGCTGCTTCACTATTACAATCACCATGAAGATTGGCGTTAAAGGCGACAACATGTGTCATCAATAACGCATTTGCACGACCGTGAGGTACGTGGAATACACCACCTAATGCATGGGCAAGACTGTGAGTAATACCCAACGAAGCGTTAGTAAATGCCATGCCTGCAATACAAGATGCGTTATGCATTTTTTCGCGAGCAGATAAGTTGTCACCTTGATGGTGGCAATCAATAAGATGACCAAATACTAACTTGACGGCTTTTTCTGCCATCGCATCAGAAAAATCAGATGCCGCTTTAGAAACATAAGCTTCTAGTGCATGACAAAGGACATCCATACCTGTATCTGCCGTAATTGCAGGGGGTACAGATTTCACCAACTCAGGATCGAGAATGGCGACATCAGGCAACATAAACTCATCAACCAAGACCAATTTTTCACTGCGTGATTTGATCACTGAAAAAGAGGTCACTTCAGAGCCTGTACCGCTAGTGGTTGGGATAGCAATAAATTGTGGTTTTGTTCTGTTGCTCTCTTTACGGGCATGCCAGAGGGAGTACATAACGGCTTTCGCGGCATCAATCACTGATCCACCACCGAGTGCGATAACCAAATCTGGATAATGCGCATCCATCATCTTCATACCACTTACGATGGCTGAAATATCCGGATCTGAAGCAACATCATCGTAAACTTGGAACTCGATACCCCGTTGCATTAACTTGTCAGTGACTTTATTTGCAAAGCCAAACTTCACCATTGCTTTATCTGTCACCACAAATGCGCGGCGGGCAGTTAACCCAGAAAGAAAATCCAGTGCATTGGTGCCAAACTGAATTTTGGGTTTTATCAGAAACTCACTCATGTCGTTATTACTCCTTACTGTCCCGATAAACCTTCTCAACAATGGCAACCACTGACATCGCTTTGTAACGTTCTTTGTTCAGTGCGAAGTATTCTTCAGCCAACACAACATCGTTGATACCTGCACCTACACTATCCACTGCAACATACGTTTTGTTCTTCAGTGGCTTAAGCTCATCATCTAAGGTCGCTATCATTAATAAATTGCTACCTTTAAGTTCTGGGCTTTTTTGTGTCGCTACTACGTGTCCGATTACCTTTGCGAGGATCATGGTTTATATCGCCTTATATCAATGAGTTATTTACTCAGACGTCCGAGAACTTCCTTGATAATGCGTTCCACGTTTTCTTCGGTAATATCACCTTGTTCAATCACTTGTTGCGCACAAGCACTAACCGTTGTTGCTGCATAAGGAGATGCACCAAAACGATCATCACCTTGAGTTTGACGTTGTGCAGTTGCACATTCAGCATGAACAGGAGTTAAAGAAGGTGAACGAAAACGATCATCATCAAGAATGCTGGTCTGGTAATTTGCGCTAGAAACAGCACAAGCAGAAACAGCAGGTTGAGCAGCTTCTTGTGCTAAAGGACAAGGTTGTTTCAACTCTTCAACGGTACGCACGCCATAACCTACTTTACGAATATTCAGTAGATTCATTGGGCCAACGTTGTCAGAGCTAGAACCACCACCAACAGCACCGCAACCTAAAGTAAGTGCAGGAGTAATATTGGTTGTTGCACCGATACCGCCTAATGCCGCAGGGGTATTAATCAGAATACGGTTAACAGGTTTTTCTAAAGAGAATTGACGAATAACATCTTCATTTTTGGTGTGAATAACTAAGGTATGACCTAAACCTTCGTTAGTCAGTAATTGCACCACGCGATCGCACGCTGATTTCCAATCTTCTTCGATATACATCCCTAAGATTGGGCATAGTTTTTCACGTGAATACGGATTTTTTGGTGAAACAGTATCTTGTAATGCGATTAATACACGCGTATTTGCGGGTACGCTAAAACCTGCACGCTGACTTAAATAAATCGCATCTTTACCCACAACCGCAGGGTTAATTGTGCCGTTAGCACGCAGTAACATTGAAGCCACTTTGGTTGCTTCTTCGTCATTCATAAAGTAAGCACCTTGCGCTAATAGCTCGCGGTGAACTTCGTTATAAATGCAACGTTCAACGATGATGGATTGCTCTGATGCACAGATAACCCCATTGTCGAATGTTTTACTGGTGATGATATCGCTAACTGCTTTTTTGATATCAGCACTACGTTCGATAAAGGCAGGGCCATTACCTGGGCCACCACTGATTGTCGGTGTGCCTGATGCATAAGCTGCACGCACCATACCTTCGCCACCCGTCGCTAAAATTAATGACACATCTTTGCTGTGCATTAATTCTTTTGTCGCTTCCAGTGTTAGTAATGTCACACCATCAACGATCCCTGCTGGCGCACCGGCTTCTAGTGCAGCTTTTTTAACAATTTCTAACGCACGGAAACTACACTGTTTTGCATTTGGATGCGGAGAGAAAATAATCGCATTGCCCGCTTTCAGTGCAATTAGGGTTTTATAGATAATGGTTGATGTTGGGTTAGTTGAAGGAACTAACGCCGTGATAACACCTAAAGGCACGCCAACATCCATGACTTTTTTCACTTTATCGTCATTGATAATGCCAACGGTCTTCATGTCTTTCATATGTTCATACACACGCAATGACGCGAAGGTATTTTTCAGAACTTTGTCTTCCCTCTTACCAAAGCCTGTTTCTTCGTTCGCCATTTTTGCCAGCTCTTCTGCATGACGAGCAGCTTCAAATGCAATGTGTTTTACAATACTGTCGATTTTTTCCTGCGAAAACTTAGCATAAACAAGTTGTGCATTTTTCGCGTTACGAACTAGCTCACGAGCCAGTTGTCTGGATTGCAAATCTTTATCTAATGCAACCATGTCTTCCCCCATACAGGAGTTAAAAAATTTAGCTGAATAACTTATTTCTTTGCTTTACAGCACGCCTGAAAAATCAGGCTTTGTGCTGTTGTGCGATTTTCTCGATATCGTTATGCGGTCTTGCAATAACACGAGAAGTCACCACAGTGCCGATACGTTTTGCCGCTTCAACACCTGATTCAACCGCTGCATTTACTGCACCGACATCGCCTTTCACCATTGCTGTCACTAAACCTGAACCGACGTTTTCATAACCAATCAGTTCAACATTGGCTGCTTTGCACATTGCATCAGCAGCTTCAATGCAAGCGACAAGACCTTTGGTTTCAACTAGACCTAGTGCTTCTTTCATATTTATTTCCTTCGTTATTCAGTCACTTTGTACTGGGCAACGATTTTTTGAATATCGTTATGTGGACGAGCGATAACTAATGAAGTCACAACAGTACCAACACGTTGAGCAGCTTCTAAGCCAGATTCCACAGCGGCTTTAACGGCACCTACATCACCTTTCACCATTGCAGTAACTAAACCTGAACCCACATTTTCGTAGCCGATTAACTCAACATTTGCCGCTTTACACATCGCGTCAGCTGCTTCAATACAAGCAACCAGCCCTTGAGTTTCAATAAGTCCTAATGCATCACCCATACGTTCTCCTAAGGCAGAAACTATGCCTTGTGTTTGATAACAATCTTGTTGATGTCATTGTGAGGACGAGCAATCACGAGCGATGTAACAACTTCACCTACGCGCTGTGCTGACTCCACACCTGAATCTACTGCAGCTTTCACTGCGCCTACGTCGCCTTTCACCATCGCAGTCACGAGACCTGAACCTACATTTTCATAGCCAATAAGTTCAACGTTCGCGGCTTTACACATAGCGTCAGCGGCTTCAATACATGCCACCAGACCTTTGGTTTCGATCAGACCTAATGCATCACCCATTTTCATTTCCTCCGAGAAGCCGTTTAACGGTTTACGTTTGCCCATTGTGTCTGCGTGGTGATTTTTTAAACGCAGACGTTGGTTTCAAAATCACTATAACGCGTAAAAACAAAAACAAAATATAAATCCATGATATGGAAACATATAGAATTTAACTCTGAAATTTAGTGTTTTTTATGTCTCAATTTACATGTCTGTGCTGTTAATTTATTTTCTTCATCGTTATAAATTTATTATCTTTCACAAAAAATAGATTAGAAAACAGGCAAATTAACTTTGTTAGGAGGATGTTGAAAAGGTGCAAAAATGCAGTACATATTGGAGGAAAAGATGTGCGAGATATCACTGATATTTCAATGCGAGATCAATAATTGAAAAAGGCTAAATCGAGTCTATATACAAATCGTGCTATTTTTTTGTTGATAACGTATTTATTAAATCTAAACCTTCACTGCGGTGTATAAAAAATAAAGGTGAGCACCTCTTACGCTATAAAAAGTCATGCAGACAATCCATTCAAATTACGCAATAAGCAAAGCGCTAAATCTAAGAGCTAAACCTAAGGCTATGTGAGAATAGAAAGTTAATTAAAAGGATGGGATGTATTGCGTGTGAGATAAACAAAAAGGCGGCTATATAGAAGCCACCTTGCAAAAATAGAATCAGATAATCAGGACGATTAATCGAATTTACTGCCCGGTTTTAAGGTACAAATATAGAGCGGTGAATTGAGCGAACTTAATAGTAACGTTTTTTCATTTAGCTTCTGTGCATTAATAAATAACCCATCATGGCTATCTGACATTTCACGCATAAAATAGTCAAAAATAACGTCTGGAGATTCATCGATTGATGATGCACTAGCATCCCATTGGCTAACAAAATAGTGGCGTTCTGTCGGTGAAACACGTTTGGTCGTATAATCAAATTTCACATAGCGTTGTAAATACAACCATCCTGCTTTTGAGGTGGTATAGCCTTCAACAACAATTGATCCTTTACCATTGGCACCAAATGAAAAATGAATATTGCCATTTACATTTTCATCTTCCATATTTTCAAAACGCATAATGCCTTTGGTTGAACAAACCATGACACCTTCATTTTTAATGGTTAATAATCTTGTTGCAGCATAAGTAGCGACCAAGATAAAAATCAGGGCCGATAAAAAACATAAAAGTTTCCCTGAGATTTTCATTAGTATTTCCAAGAATAGTAAAAGTAATTGTCGCAATAACTAAATGGATTATCTTCGTTCTTGGCACAGTGCGCTAAAAACACTCGCCCCAATCCATTTGTTTGTAATTTATCACCATAGAAGAAAACGAATCGCTCACCTTTCACACACTGTAAATTAAGCTTCTTTCTTACTGCGTCAAAATTGCGAACATAATTATCACTTACCGCAGAATTAATCATGGCTTCATTAGAAAGTAATTCACAATCATTATGTGTTAATGGAGTCAGTGAAATTGGCTTTGATTGATGTTGATTAAAAAAGATGATCACAGCAAGAAATACTGCACCTAATAGAAACCCAATGCTGGCTAAATACCAACAAATTTCTGGTTTCTGTTTTTGTTGCGGTACTTCTTCTTGTGTAGGCTCTAAAGGTGTTTGCGTTAAAGATAAAGGTGTCGTTGTTTCAACGGCTACTTTGTTTTCATCTTTAACTAAAATAGGTATTTCTTTACTTATTTGAGTTGAAGGTAATAGCGTTGAATCATCAATGAGTTCAACTGAAATATCCGGATTAAATTCTAATCGCCCTTTCGCAATAGTGACAATGATATTTTCAATACCGTAATGGCGAAATGTTTTTCGTAATAAACTCAAATATTGGTTTAAATTACTGTTTGATGAAACCAGCCCATTATCATCCCAAACACGTTTTAATACTTCATCACGATTAACAACACCTGGATGCTGAATAAAATAAAAGAGTAACGCATTTGCGGTAATAGAAAGATGTGTATCAACACTCTCTTTTTCTAACGATATCGCGCCATCCGTTGCGTCGTAATAAATTAAGGCATTTATTTTGTATTTCATTGTGCCCTCATTCATCCTGATTAAAATTACTGATTTGCTGTGTTCGCCATATAGTCAAATGTCATCTCAGATAATCTTTCAACTAATGCGCTACGTTCTTCTTGTGAAATCGTAGGGCCTTCTGTTAATTCAGATAACCAAAGACCATCTGCGGCATAACGAATTAATGTACCTAAATAACTATTATCTAATTTATCGCCTTTGGCTAAATGATCTAACATCCAATCTCGCCAGCATTTACGCATAATAGGCTCGTTTGGCATTGCTAAAGATAGTATGGCTAATTGGCGACTTTCGTCTGACTGTTTTAAATCAGAAATATAAGTTAAATATGCGCGAGAAAAACGTCCCGCTTCAATAGGATCATTTTCCATAATAACTGCAATACGACTATCCATAATACCTAATAGCCGTTTAAATACTGCCTGCACTAATTCTAGTTTTCCGGGGAAATGATGAAGTAGACCACCTTTACTTACACCCGCTTCTTTTGCTACGGCATTTAAAGAAAGAGAGGCTATTCCTTCATTAGCCACAATAATACTTGCCGCTTCCAATAATTGCTCTTGAACTCGGATAGGGTCTTTTTTTCGGTGATGTGCAGTTGTATTCATGCACAGGATGATACCGACCAGTCGGTATGTTCCTTATTGATCGAAATCAATCTGATTTCGACTGATGCTTATTATATGTAAATAATGGAGTTGACTTCACATTCCTTTATTTATTAATCAAATTTAATTTAAAAAATTAAATTATTTTACAAGATTGATCTAAATAATAGATTTAAAAACCAAAGGTAGATTGAGCTTGATTTTTATCAAATTTAGATTTAAAGATCTATTATTTTATTTGAAATAATAAATTAGATAAAAATAGAATTAAAAAATTGAATATAAAAAAACCTCCTTTAAATAAAGAAGGTTTTAAATTGATAATTTTATTTAAATACTGGCTTTTAATGCCTGCTCTAAATCTGCAAGAATATCGTCAATATGTTCAATACCAATAGATAAACGAATTAAATCTCGTGAAACACCAGCACGTTCTAATTCTTCATCATTTAATTGGCGATGAGTCGTTGATGCTGGGTGACACGCTAATGATTTAGCATCACCAATATTCACCAGACGAACAATTAATTGCAATGCATCAATAAATCTAGCACCTGCTTCAGCGCCACCTTTGATCCCAAAAGAGAGAATACCCGCTGGTTTACCTGACATATAACGTACTGCTAAATCATGCTCAGGATGATTGCTTAAGCCCGCATATTTAACCCATGCAACTTGAGAGTGATTTTGCAAATATTCTGCCACTTTTTGGGCATTCTCAGTATGACGATCCATACGTAGTGCCAGCGTTTCTAGCCCTTGTAGGATCAAGAATGCATTAAAAGGTGATAGAGCTGCACCCGTTCCACGCAAAGGCGCAACGCGGCATCTTGCTATATAAGCTGCGGCACCAAAATGCTCGACATAATTTACTCCATGATAAGAAACATCAGGTGTATTCAATATCTCAAAACGATCTTTATGCTCAGCCCAAGGGAATTTACCGGAATCAACAACAATGCCTCCGATAGAATTACCGTGACCGCCAATATATTTAGTTAAAGAATGAATAATAATATCCGCACCATGTTCAAAAGGGCGACATAAATAAGGTGTTGCAACTGTATTATCAACAATTAAAGGTACACCATGACGATGAGCTACATCGGCCAATGCTTGGATATCAACAATATTTCCACTTGGATTTGTGATGGTTTCACAAAATACCGCTTTTGTTTTATCGTCAATTAACGCTTCAAGAGCAGCAATATCATCATGAGGAGCAAAGCGTGCCTCAATACCAATACGAGGAAATGTATGCGCCATTAAGTTATAAGTACCGCCATAAAGCTTAGCGACAGAAACAATATTATCCCCCACTTGTGCAATAGTTTGAATTGCATAAGTGATAGCAGCCATACCCGATGCTACGGCAACTGCCGCAATTCCGCCCTCTAATGCTGCAACACGTTTTTCTAATACGTCATTGGTTGGATTCATTATGCGGGTATAAATATTACCAGGCACTTTTAAGTCAAAGAGATCCGCACCATGCTGCGTATCATCAAATGCATAAGATGTTGTTTGATAAATAGGTACAGCAACGGCTTTTGTCGTTGGATCAGGTGAATAACCCGCGTGAACAGAGAGTGTCTCAAGTTTCATAGCAATTCCTTTTTTGTTGCATTTGTTCTTATAGTATTACTTATACTCTAAATAATTCGAGATACAGCTAGGCGACAAGTGAATAAGTCACTAATCAGTAAAGCTACAAATTGAATATGATGAGTATAGATAAGCCGATATTTCTCTCATCGCATAGTGAAAAAATTTCAACTTACACAAATGCTTCTTTTTTTAAATCGAGTTTATTGAGCCAATAACCTCTATTTACATCAATATTTAACTTAAGAACCCTCTATTTTGCATTATTTTGCCGTTTTAAGTGGCTTTATCGTTTTTTGACGAGTTGATAACCAGCAAATTAAAGAGCCACCCGTTACCATCATTACCCCTTGCCAAAATGAGAAAGAGAGCGCGGTAGACAATAATATTGATGAGAATGCAGTAGAAATAACGGGAGTGAAATAAGAAAGTGTGGCTAATAAGGTCACATTGCCCCTGATCATACCGATTGTCCAAGCCGCATTCGCAAGCCCAATAGCGGCACCGGTTATTAACAATAGCGTGATACTTTTTGTATTAACGATCCACTCTACGGGCGCTGAGAATAGGTATTGTCCCCACAAGGCAAGTGACGTTAATAGGAAAAAAGGCACAATGCCGTTATTCCCACCAGACATAAGGCGAGTTAAATTACTATAAAACGCCCATAAAATGGCACCTGAAAATGCCAATATATAACTTAATGGATTACTTTGAATATTCTTCCATAAACCGTCAATTGTCAGCGGATTATCACCACTAACAACCCAAACTAATCCACTAAATGCACATAATAATCCGACAATCAGTAAAATAGAGAATCGCTGTTTATTAAGTATTACGGCAAGGGCTAACGTAAAACTAGGCCATAAATAGTTAACCATTCCTAGCTCTATGGCTTGTGTTCGGTCTGTTGCAAATCCTAAAGCCAGAGATAAGCACACTTCATAAGTGACAAATAATAGCCCTCCCCAGAAGAGATAGCGTTTAGGAAAGCGAGATAACTTAGGTACACCTAAGATCAAAATAAGAAAGAGTGTGCCTGTGGTATAAATCAGTGCAGCCCCTCCTACGGCACCAAAATACTCACTAATATTACGAATTAAGCCAACAATGGTGCTCCAAAGAAGAATAGCAACAATGCCATATAACGTCCCTTTTGATGAGCTAGATATCATTTTGTGCCTTCAATTAAGTTTATTCATTCACTAATAAAAAGTTTTAATTACATTTACGCTTTCAACAAATAAATTCAACTTATCAATAAAAATAAATGCTCATTTTTTGTCATCATCAAGTAAATGACCTTTTTTATTATTAAAAAAGCCACCTTAGAGGTGGCTTTAGTATAAAACATGAAAATTATTAACGACCTGCTTTTAGTTTCTGGTAATAACTTTCATATAAAACAGTTGCATCACCCACATCATTTTGCCATTCACCTTTATTGATAATCTCTTCTGTTGGATAAAGAGAATTATCTTTAGTGATCACATTTGGCAGTAATTTTTGTGCGGCTAGGTTTGGTGTCGGATAACCAATATTTTCCGCAACTTTGGCTGCTATTTCTGGCCGTAATAAGAAGTCGATAAGTTTATGAGCACCTTCGACATTCTTGGCATTGGCAGGGATCGCTAAGCTATCCATCCAGAAAATGCCCCCTTCTTTTGGCCACACCATTTCAATCGGTGCGCCAGCATCACGAGCAATAAATGCAGAGCCATTCCAAATCATCCCTAAATTAACTTCCCCTTGCATATAAGGGTTAGCGGGATTATCTGAATTGAAGGCTAATACGTTTGGCATCAGCTTTTGTAGCTCTTTATAGGCTTCTTCAATCTCTTTAGGATCAGTAGTATTGCCTGAATAGCCCAATTTTAATAATGCCATCTGGAAAACTTCACGGGCATCATCAGTTAATAGCAGACTATCTTTATATTCAGGTTTCCATAAATCTGCCCATGAAGTAATGCTACTGACATCAACTTCATCACTATTAATACCAATAGCGGTCGCACCCCAAATATAAGGGATGGAATAATCATTTTCTGGGTCGAATGACTTATGTAATAAGCTAGGATCGAGATTATCAAAATGCGTTAATTTTGATTTATCGATTTTTTGTAGCATTCCTTCATGACTCATTTTAGAAATAAAATAAGTAGAAGGAACCACCAAGTCATAAGCCCCCTCTTTGTAGGTCTTTAACTTGGTATACATGCTTTCGTTGGATTCATAGGTGGAATAAATCACCTTAATCCCAGTTTCTTTCGTAAACTGTTCAAGCAGACCAGGCGGCACATACTCCGTCCAGTTGTAGAAATATAATGTCTTACCATCATCAGCCGATGCTGTGCCGATACTTAATGCCATTACACTGGCAGCAAGTACTGAGGACCACTTTTTCATTTATGTTTCCTTCAGTGGTTGATGCGTTAATATCAAATAGGCAGCGAGCCTACCTCCAACAGATTGGTCTTTAAGACCCCAAAAGTGCGAGAAACTCGCACTAATACATGTTTACGCTTTGCCAGTTCTGTCTCTTAAGATCAACTGACTAATTAATACTAATACTAAAGATAGACCTAAAAGGATGGTTGCAAGCGCATTCACTTCTGGCGAAACCCCTACTTTTACCATTGAGTAAATTTTCAGCGGTAAAATTTCATAGCTTGGGCCAGTCACAAAAGAAGAAACCACAACGTCATCCATGGATAACGTAAAGCTTAATAACCAACCTGAAGCCACTGCTGGCATTGCCAGAGGCATAATGATTTTACGTAAAATAGTAAATTCACCTGCCCCTAAATCTTTCGCCGCTTCCAACATTTTCACATCAAATCCACTTAATCGGGAGTACACAGTAACCACAACAAAAGGCAGACAAAATGTAATATGTGAAAATAGAAGCGACCAAAATCCTAATGAAACACCTAGGATCATAAACAGTACAAGCAACGAAATCGCCATAACAATATCTGGCGACATCATCACAACAAACAGCATTCCACCAACAAATTTTTTACCACGAAAACGGTAGCGATAAAGAGCAACTGCCGCTAATGAGCCAATTAATGTCGCAAATGTCGCAGAAGTGACCGCCATTGTTAATGAATGTCCAGCCGCTTGAAGCAGACTGTCATTATTAAATAAAATGGTGTACCAATCTGTGGTAAATCCTTTCCAATTAATCCCGAAACGTGATGAGTTAAAAGAGTTAACTATCAGAATGATGATCGGGATATAAAGATACGCGTAAATAATGGACATAAATCCACCACGCAATAACCGTCCTATCATTCTATTTCTACCTTCTTATGCAGTAACTTCACGGCTCGGTAATACACAAACAGCATTAACCCCATCACTAATGTTAAGCAAATACTTGTCGCTGCACCGAAAGGCCAGTCACGAATATTTAAGAATTGGCTTTTAATTACGTTACCAATTAATAAATTTTTCGCGCCTCCCATTAGATCAGCAACAAAGAATAAGCCCATAGCAGGAAGCATTACGAGTAAACAACCCGCAATAATGCCCGGCATTGTTAATGGAATAATAATTCGAATAAAGGTCTGAAATTTATTAGCCCCTAAATCACGCGCTGCTTCTAAACAAGGTTTATCTAACTTTTCAATGCTGGAATATAACGGTAATACCATGAAAGGTAATAAAATATAAACCAGCCCCAGTACAACCGCTTCTGGGGTATAAATAATTCTGAGTGGTTTATCAATAAGCCCAATCCACAACAGAAATTCGTTAAAATAACCTTTGGTACTTAGGAAGATCTTTAACCCATAAATACGAATAAGTGAGTTTGTCCAAAAAGGTACAATCAATAAAAACAACATCAGTGGCTGTATTTTTTTAGGCATTTTTGCAAGGAAATAAGCAAAGGGATAACCTAATAATAAACAAGCTAACGTTGCGACCACCGCCATATTAATAGAATGCAGTAACACTTCTGCATACATAGGATCAAATAAGCGATAGTAGTTATCGAGTGTAAAGACCATCTCGACAAGATTGGCATCATCACGCGTTAAAAAACTGGTCGCAATGATCATGATATTCGGCAAGAAGACGAACACCATCAACCAACCCACAACACCGGTAATTACGATGTTTTGAAATAGTTTACGTGTTTTCTTCATCTGCCAGCACGACCTCCCAGCTTTCAACCCAAGTTACTGCGATTTTTTGGTCTAACGAGTGATCAACATCCGGATCATCTTCATTAAAGAACTCACTGACCATCACTACCTTGCCATTTTCCATTTCAACAACAGAATCTAGCGTCATGCCTTTATAGTTACGTTCACGAACATAACCAATTAGCCCTGGAAGGTTTTCGAGATCGTGAATTTCTTCAACACGGAGATCTTCAGGCCGAAGCAATACTTTGAGTTGCTGGTTTTGTGTCACAGGTAATGTGGTATAAATATCACATTCATGACCTTCAACATCAGCACGAATACGCGTTTCATCAATACGATGGAGAACTCGAGCATCAAAGATATTAATTTCACCTATAAATTGCGCAACAAACAGATTTGTTGGCTCTTCATAAATTTCACGCGGAGTACCATCTTGCTCAATACGTCCTTCACGCATCACCACGATCCGGTCTGACATCGTCAGCGCCTCTTCTTGGTCATGAGTCACGAAAATAAAGGTGATCCCTAATTTACGTTGTAAGGCTTTTAATTCATTTTGCATCTGTTTACGTAATTTGTAATCCAGTGCAGATAATGATTCATCAAGCAATAAGACCTTTGGTTTATTCACAACAGCACGCGCAATCGCGACACGTTGTTGTTGTCCACCAGAAAGGTGTGCAGGACGGCGTTGTGCGAAATCTTCAAGTTGCACCATACGCAAAGCTTCTTCAACGCGAATATTAATCTCATCAGCAGGTGTTTTCTGCATACGAAGACCAAATGCGACGTTTTCAAAAACAGTCATATGTGGGAAAAGCGCGTAACTTTGAAAAACCGTATTTACAAAACGTTGTTCCGCAGGAATATCCGTAATATCTTGCCCATCAAGGATAATTTGCCCATCGTCAACGTCTTCTAAACCCGCAATTAAACGCAAAACCGTCGTCTTACCACAGCCCGAAGGACCGAGGATGGTTAAAAACTCGCCATGGTTGATAGTGAGATCGAGGCGGGAAATAATTTGTTTTCCGTCGAAACCTTTACTTAAGGATTTTAATTCGACAACTGGTATCAGAGATGTTTTCTCAGTCATTTAAGGTAATACTCTATCCCGAAGAATAATGCAGATAGAACCGCCACTGGAAAAGACTGTGTGAGCTGCCGGAGCATTATGCTCCACAGAAGCCCAAAACCAGCGACGCCGTATGTATAGTACAAGCGGAAAATGATAAACGCAGTGGCGTGAAATTGAAAGCAAAAAGGTGCATAAACAATGAAAAACTATTCATATTTAAGTTTTTCATCATAAACTATGCTCTTTAGGGTTTATGCTAAAAATACAGTAAAATCAAAATGCTATTAATTTATATAAATCACAAAAATCACTTAAGTTTATGATTAAATAAATTTTCTCTCAGAAGTTGTCTAATCGCCTTATTTTCCTATACAAACTTATTATCACGTTTATTTGCAACACGATTTTATGGTTGTTATTTATACAAAAAAGCGGATTGAATTGTGCTTATTTTTTGACCTTAATCTAATTATAATAATAAAAACTTTATATATCATATAGATGAAATTTAAATAACACCCCCTAATATTTAGGAGGTGCTAAAGGAATTAATACTATTGTACTTAATGACGTTTTATTAGTTTTTTTAAATACAGAATTGCGTTATTCACATTGGGTAAAGGTCCAATTTTGTCATTTAACAGTGGAAAAGTACCTGTTCTAATTAATAAGTCACGCATTTGTATCGGCGTTAACACACTGTTTGTATGGTCTTTATACCAAGATTGGATCACCGCCGCCGCACCCGCAACTAAAGCACTGGCTGACGATGTACCACTAAAATTAGCTGTATAAGTATGGTTATCATCACTTCGAAATAGATCACCATACCCCGCGGTTGCAACATCCTCTCCCCACGCTTGTACATGAATAGGTGAACCATGTGTTGAGAAAGGTAATCGATTTAATGTATAAGGCGAACCAGCACCAACACGTATTGAATTATTATCATGACGTTGTCGATAACTTTCATAAGCAGGCAAATCTAGATCCACGCCCCCATTACCTGCCGCCATAATCACAATGATCCCAGCATCGGTTAATGCGCGAGTCGCTTCCCAAATATGCATTTCATAATCCGCAGGTACGTAAGCTTGATGCTCGCAGATTGTCTGCATTTCATATAACACGATATCGCCAGCATGTAATATGCGTTTACTCGCGATGATCGCATCAATACGTCCACAAGTTAATTCGGAGATGGCATAAAACATATCTAATTTATAAGCTAGCCCAGTGATCCCTTTACCATCATTTTTCCCCATAATTAAGCCAGCTACTGCTGTTCCATGATCTGCCTGACTAGTTTTTTCATTAAAAGGTAATAATGGGGTAATGTTATCTGTTGATAAATCATGATGAGAAAGATTGAAATCCCATTCAATATCGGCGACTTGTATTCCTTGCCCATAGGCTTCTTGTTTCCATGCTTCACAAATCCCTAGCCCTTTAATTTTATTAATATTCACCGTTTTTTCTGGTGTATTTAGATATTGCTGATATTGAGTAAAATCAGGCGTAATATTAGGAGGTTCAATAGGCTGTATAGGCACCGTTTGTATATATTCAATATCAGGGTGTTGTTGTAGTACTTTAATAATTTCATCCAAAGAATAATGATTATTCTCTGGTAAATTAAGATAATAATATTTGTTTAGATCATTAAAGTTTATTGAAATAGAATCAATATAACTTTTAGGGGGTAATTGATGAATAGATGAAACTACTGGAACTAATGGTATGTTATTTAAAAAAGAATGATGCATTTCATGGAAAATAGGAAATGACAGTTTTTTATTATCACAATCAATATTGTTTAATTTTATAAGGATCTTTCTTTTAATGTTCATATTCAATGCTCCTCTTTTTATTTTTCGCTTTATAGCGTAAAACCTTGAGCAGTGACTATTTCCATTTTTAATAGAGATAATATAAATAGATTATTTTATAAAAATAAATATTAAGCCTATATTCTAAAAATAGACTTAATATTATTTGAATGATGTTTATTAACTAAAATCAATATGTAGGCGTAGTTTTCCACAACAGCAACATTTAAATAAATAACCTTGGCAATGGTCTCCATTGGTTAAATTATTAGGTAAATCATCCAGATCCATACCTATTTCACCAATATCTTCTTCCAAAGAAACAAATTCATCTAATTTATCAGCAATATCTTTCCATCCAACATAACCAATAAATGCACAAAGATCGCCACAATGCGTAAGCCAATGTTCTTGTTGCCATCCTTGATACCCCGGCGTTCTACGGATCAACTCTTCAAGATTTTCTTTAGGTACACCTGACTGATAACCTGAATATTCACCGTTACTGTCATAGGTTGATAATGTTCCCTCAACAGAAGAAAGATCTTGAAAATCACCTTCAAACTTCTCACTGGCAGACCCATCCGCAATACACCAAGGGCAAAGCGCGTCGATATCATCAACACTAAAAAAAGGCCCTTCGTAATAAATATCAGTTTCCTTTCCACAACAGTCACATATAACAGTATCATCTGTGATAAAAGCACCTGTTTTTATCGGTTCAGGATGATATTTAAAATAAGGTAATGCTCTTTTTGCTGTTGGCATTATGTTTTCCTATTTTATTTTTTGGGATATTCATCTTCAGATTTGTAAAATAATTCTAGCATCAGATCCATCATATGTAAGCGATTCTCTATGCTATAATGTGCGCTCATTTTATCTCCTTTATAAATTAGAGATAATCAACACCTATATAGACGAAAGAATTACAACATGTCAGAAAATACAGAACTCAATAAACTAACAGAAAGTCATCATGTTAATGGCAATTCAAAAAATTATAATTTGAATCGCTTTTCTGTTGCGCCGATGCTCGATTGGACTGATCGTCATTGTCGTTATTTCTTTCGTCAATTAAGTAAAAATACGTTGCTTTATACTGAAATGGTCACAACGGGTGCCATTATTCATGGTAAAGGTGACTATCTAAAATACAGTGAAGAAGAACATCCGGTCTCTTTACAGTTAGGTGGAAGCGATCCCCAAGCCTTGGCTCAATGTGCAAAATTGGCACAAGAGCGTGGCTACGATGAAATTAATTTAAATGTGGGGTGTCCTTCAGATCGCGTACAAAATGGGCGCTTTGGTGCTTGTTTAATGGGAGATGCACAACTCGTCGCTGATTGTGTGAAAGCCATGCGCGATGTCGTTGATATTCCTGTCACAGTAAAAACACGTATTGGCATTGATGACCAAGATAGCTATGAATTTCTATGTGATTTTATTGATACCGTTAGCCGTGATAATAACTGCGATACCTTTATTATTCATGCACGTAAAGCATGGCTATCGGGTTTAAGTCCGAAAGAGAATCGTGAGGTTCCACCTTTAGATTATCCTCGTGTTTATCAATTAAAACATGATTTTTCACATCTCACTATGGCGATTAATGGTGGTATTAAGTCACTAGATGAAGCGAAAGAACACTTAAAATATATGGACGGTGTTATGGTTGGTCGTGAGGCTTATCAAAATCCATCAATTCTAGCGCATGTTGATCATGAACTTTTTGATAATCAATTACCTATTGCTGATGCAGTCGCTGCCGTAAGAGCAATGTATCCTTATATTGAAAAAGAGCTTTCACAAGGCACTTATTTAGGTCATGTGACTCGTCATATGTTGGGAATTTTCCAAGGTATTCCAGGTGCTAGACAATGGCGTCGTCATTTAAGTGAAAATGCCCATAAACAAGGTGCTGATTTATCTGTTTTAGAAAATGCACTTAAATTTGTCACTGAAAAATAATTGAAGAATAAGTATTTAAAACCTGTCTACTTTATTTCAAACAGGTTTTAAATCTTACAAACAATAATTAAGGAATAAGTAAGCTTGATCCTTGAGATTGTCTACTTTCAAGATAACGATGTGCATCTTTCGCATCTGCTAAAGCAAATTTCTGATTATCAGGTACACTGACATCAATTTTACCGCTACCAATTAATGCAAATAACGCTTCACTTGCAACATCTAGCTCTTCACGCGTTGTGATATAACCCGAAATGGATGGGCGCGTTACATACAAAGAACCTTTTTTATTGAGAATACCTAAATCAACACCCGTTACTGCACCTGATGCGTTACCAAAACTCACCATTAAGCCACGACGTTGTAAACAATCTAATGAATCTAACCAAGTTGCTTTACCAACAGAGTCGTAAACAACAGGCACTTTCTGGTTATTAGTCAACGCCAAAACACGCTCTACAATCGACTCAGTCTGATAATTAATCACTTCCCATGCGCCTGCGGCTTTTGCTTTGGCGACCTTTTCATCACTACCTGCTGTACCAATCATGTTTGCACCAATTGCTTTCGCCCATTGGCTTGCAATTAAACCAACGCCACCAGCAGCTGCGTGGAATAAGAAGGTTTCACCTGCTTGTAATTTATAGGTTTCATTGAAGAGATAATAAACCGTTAATCCTTTTAAGAAAGAGGCTGCGGCTTGTTCAAAAGAGATATTATCTGGCAGACGTGCCACTTTATTTTCTGGTACATTATGCGTATCGCTATAAGCCCCTAACGGAGATTGTGCATATACAACTCTGTCCCCTTCTTTTAGTGAAGTCACTTTAGCACCTGTTTTAATAACAATGCCTGCGGCTTCAGTGCCTAATCCACTAGGGAATTGGCTTACAGGGTATAACCCGCTACGTACATAAGTATCAATATAGTTAATACCAATTGCCTTGTTGGCAACCTGAACTTCGTGATCACCAAGAGGAGCCGGTGTAAATGTTGCTAGTTCGAGAACATCAGCACTGCCATGAGCTGCAAATTGAATGCGTTTAGCCATTGCTATCTCCTTTATAGGATGAGGGGTTAAATAAGCGAGCTCTAAAGACCTTTATAGATAATGACAAAGGATAGCTATTTCTACAAGGCACAGATAATTGGGTTAGCGTATACTAGAACGTACTGACACTTTTTCGATTTTTATGCAGGATTTATGGCCAGAAATAAGACCACTGACAAGCTGATGTCTGATATCAAAGACCGACAAATGGAGGGATTAAAGCTACCTCCCCATTCGCTGGAAGCAGAGCAGTCCGTGTTAGGCGGTCTGATGATAGATAATGAACGTTGGGATAATGTTTCTGAACGTGTCACCGCAGAAGACTTTTATAGTCGACCTCATCGTACTATTTTTTCGCAAATGCAACGCTTGCTGGAATTAGGTAAACCTATCGATCTTATTACGCTATCAGAAGCATTAGAACAAAATGCCGAACTAGACAGCGTGGGGGGATTTGCTTACTTAGCTGAGCTTTCAAAAAATACGCCAAGTGCAGCGAACATTAACGCTTATGCGGATATCGTCCGAGAACGTGCGGTTGTTCGCGATATGATAAAAGTTGCCAACGAAATTGCAGATGCCGGTTTTGATCCTCAAGGACGCACCAGTGAAGATCTACTCGACTTTGCCGAATCGAGAGTATTCCAAATTGCTGAAACTCGAGCCAATAAAGACGAAGGCCCTAAAGCAATAGAGGCAATTTTAGAAGAAACTGTTGAAAAAATAGAACAGCTCTATCAAAAACCTCACGATGGTGTCACAGGGGTTTCAAGTGGTTATCAAGATCTTGATAAAAAAACCGCAGGATTACAGAAATCAGATTTAATTATTGTCGCAGCACGTCCCTCTATGGGTAAAACCACATTTGCCATGAACTTATGTGAAAATGCGGCAATGACCGAAGAAAAACCCGTACTTATCTTCAGTTTAGAGATGCCCGGCAACCAAATCATGATGCGTATGTTGGCATCATTATCTCGTGTCGATCAGACAAGAATTCGTACAGGCCAGCTTGATGATGAGGATTGGGCACGTATTTCAAGCACCATGGGTATTTTACTTGAAAAACGCAATATGTATATCGATGACTCATCAGGTTTAACACCAACAGAAGTACGCTCTCGTGCTCGTCGAATTTATCGTGAACATGGTGGTTTAAGCCTTATCATGATTGACTACTTGCAGCTAATGAGAGTACCTTCATTATCTGAAAACAGAACACTAGAAATTGCTGAAATTTCTCGTTCTTTAAAAGCATTAGCTAAAGAATTACAAGTTCCTGTGGTTGCTCTATCACAGTTAAACCGTAGTTTGGAACAACGCGCTGATAAACGCCCTGTTAACTCCGACTTACGTGAATCAGGCTCTATTGAGCAGGATGCTGACCTTATCATGTTTATTTACCGCGACGAGGTTTACCACGAAAGTAGCGATTTAAAAGGTGTTGCAGAAATCATCATCGGTAAACAACGTAACGGCCCAATTGGTACAGTAAGGCTTACCTTTAACGGTCAATGGTCACGCTTTGATAACTATGCTGGCCCTGCTTACGACGATGAATAATCACTAACCTTGACTTAATTAAAGGAAGTATTGGAATAATATGAAAGCGGCAACCGCAGTGATAGATCGCCGCGCTCTGCGTCACAATTTTCAGCATGTGAGAGACTATGCCCCACATAGCCACCTGATAGCTGTCGTGAAAGCAAACGCTTATGGTCATGGGTTATTAGAAACAGCATATACCTTAATGGATAATGCTGATTGTTTTGGTGTTGCACGTATTGGTGAAGCATTAACCTTACGAAGTGGGGGTATTGTCAAACCCATTCTCCTGCTAGAAGGCTTTTTTGATGTCGTTGATCTACCTATTTTAGTCGTCAACCACATTGAAACCGTTGTTCATAGCCAAGAACAATTAGAAGCATTAGAACAGGCTGACTTAGATGAACCCGTTAAAGTATGGATGAAAATCGATACGGGTATGCACCGTTTAGGAGTACGTCCTGAAGACGCGCAAGCCTTCTATTTACGGCTTTCCGCCTGCAAAAATGTACAACAACCTATCAATATTGTGAGCCATTTTAGTCGTGCTGATGAACCCGATATTCCTGAAGCGACACAAAAACAAATCTCACTATTTCAAGATTTTATTCAAGATAAAGCCGGTGATAAGTCTATCGCAGCTTCTGCTGGTATTTTATTTTGGCCTCAAGTCCATTATCAGTGGGTTCGTCCCGGCATTATCACTTATGGTATCTCTCCTACTGGTGATGAAAGAACGGGGAAAGACTTTGGCTTAACTCCTGCAATGACGCTAAAAACAAGCCTGATTGCTGTTCGTAAGCATAAAGCCAGTGAGCCTGTTGGTTATGGGGGCACATGGGTAAGTGAAAAAGACACTTATCTTGGTGTGATCGCGATTGGCTATGGCGATGGCTATCCTCGCAGCGCACCTTCAGGTACTCCTGTGTGGATCAATGGTCGAAAAGTGCCTATTGTTGGTCGTGTTTCGATGGATATGATCAGCGTCGATTTAGGGACTGAACTGATTGATAGTGTTGGTGATGAAGCTATTTTATGGGGAGATGTGTTGCCCGTAGAAGAAATTGCCAAATATAGTGGTATTAGCGCCTATGAGTTGATTACTAAATTAACCTCGCGCGTCATCATGGAATACCTAGACGAACAATAATACACACGATATTGTATCCCTATGACACACTAAAAGTGATTGGAGAAGAAGCCGTGTTTCAACAGGTTGAAGCGTTTCCGGGAGATCCGATTCTCTCATTGATGGATGTTTATAACAAAGACCCACGTCAGGATAAAATTAATTTAAGCATTGGTCTTTATTATGACGAAGAAGGCAAGACCCCTATTTTAGGAACAGTTTCAGTTGCACGTCAGCAACTCAATGCCATGACACCCACCGCAACACTTTATTTACCAATGGAAGGGCTGGCGCCTTATCGTAGCGAAATTCAAGATCTCCTTTTCGGTGCAGATAATCCTCTAATTGCAGAAAAGAAAATTGCCACAATTCAAACATTAGGTGGATCAGGTGCATTAAAAGTGGGTGCTGATTTTCTGCATCGCTATTTCCCAAGATCAGAAGTGTGGATAAGTGATCCAACTTGGGATAATCATGGTTCTATTTTTGCTGGCTCAGGTTTCAAAGTGAATCACTACCCTTACTTTGATCCTGAAACCAAAGGCGTAAAATTTGAAGCTCTGTTAGATTGCTTTAAAAAACTACCCGAAAAAAGCATTGTATTGATGCATCCTTGTTGCCATAATCCAACAGGCTCCGATCTGACTAAAGATCAATGGGATCAAGTCACTGAAGTATTGAAAGCTCGCCAAGCCATTCCATTCTTAGATATTGCTTATCAAGGCTTTGCCGAAAATTTAGATGAAGATGCTTATGCTATCCGTACAATGGCAAAAGCAGGATTACCGATACTTATCAGTAACTCTTTTTCAAAAATATTTGGGATCTACGGTGAACGCGCTGGCGGATTATCCATTGTTTGTGATAATGCCACTGAATGCGAACACGTATTAGGTCAGTTAAAAGCGGGTGTACGCCGTATCTATTCAAGCCCTGCAAATTATGGTGCGCAAATTGTCAATAAAGTGCTATCAGACCAAGTTTTAACTGCACAATGGCAAAAAGAAGTCGCACATATGCGTGACCGTATTAAAGAGATGCGCGTGACTTTAGTCGAAGCTTTAAAAGTTGCCCTGCCTGAAAAGAATTTTGATCATCTATTAACTCAACGCGGTATGTTTAGCTATACTGGCTTTACACAAGCACAAGTTGATAGATTACGTGACGAATTTGGCATTTATCTTGTCGGTACGGGTCGTGTTTGTATGGCGGGTGTTAATACAGGTAATGTTCAACGCATTGCTCAAGCCTTTGCAGCTGTAAGTATTTAAGCCAATCAACGTGATTTCATGATAAAAAATACCTGCCTATTCTCATAAGCAGGTATTTTTTTACTGCATCACAACATCACTGTCGCTTTAGGTTTTCGCCTTTTATATATTGACAGCTTGCTTCTTTTCCCCAGCATTGCGACGCGCTTTTTCTTCCATAATCTCAATAATTTGAATATCCGTATGTTGCATTGCACGACTGGCTAATGCACAGAGATTCGCTATTGAGCTATCGACATCGTCACTGACAATACCATCAGTACCCGCAACACTTTGATTTTGCATCGCCATTAATACGGCTTTATAAGCACTCGCTGCACTACTTGATACTTTCATTGCACAGCTATTTGATGCGCCATCACAGATAATGCCACTGATATCACCAATCATACTGTTAATAGACATACTGACAGTGGTGAAATCTTTTGTGAGTAACCATGCCATTCCTGCAGCGGCTCCCATTGAAGCAGTTGTTGCAGCACACAGGGCGGAAAGAGGTGGAAAATGGCTATGAACATAAATTGCCATTAAGTGAGATAAAACCAATGCACGCAGTAAAGTTTCATCATCTGCTTTGATAAATTCAGCAACAACCATCACAGGCAATGTTGCAGCAATTCCCTGATTGCCTGAGCCTGAATTACTCATTGCTGGTAATACCGCTCCCCCCATACGAGCATCGGATGCGGCTGATGCTCTGATCATGATTTCATTAAGTAAGTCTTTACCTAATAAACCTTTCTCTTGTTGCAGAATTAAGGTACGACCAATGGCTAATCCATAGGTGTTTTGTAGCCCCTCTTCTGATAAAGCGCCATTTAAACGAGCGGCATTGAGCATAAACTCAATTTCACTCACTGGCACATTCAGTGCAAAGTTATAGATATCTTCAGCACAAACATCAGTAAAAGGTTTTTCATCAATACTTTCGCAATTATTGGTAAGCGCTGATTTATCTTCCTCAAAAACAACGTTACCGTTACATTCACAGCGAACAACATGTGTATGCTCTCTTGCAATACTGACGATGGCATAACCAGATTGGCTATATACTTTCGCTTCAGAGTAAAGTACATCTTCGCAAGGTGCTTTTACACCCACAGTGACTTTACCTTGAGCAACCAGTGTTTTAGCTTGAGCAACTGCATCAGAGGATGCTTTTAACAAGACTTCCAGTCCTGCATCAGGATCTCCTCCTGTTGCACCTAATGCTGCTGCAATAGGTAGCCCAGCCATTCCCGTTCCCGGCACTGTTACGCCCATTCCGTTTTTCATCAAGTTTGGTGAAACCCAAGCTTCGACACGAACAACAGGCTCGCCTAAAAGTGCGGTTGCTTTCGCTGCTGCCAATGCTAATGAAATTGGCTCCGTACAACCGACTGCTGGCTTAACACCTTCACGTAGCTGACGAACAAACTGTGACCATAAATGAGAATTTTTGTTCTGGCTCATAATCTAACACCTTGGATTAATTTAGTTTTTAAAAACAACTCCTAACTAGAACCGAAGTTGGCGACTATGAGAATGCCAAGAACGGAGAGATAACGAGCAGTAAACCGGTAAAGATAATCAGGTAAAGTGACGCACCTTTGTATTTATGTAACATCGGTACTTTGTACACTAAGTATGCAGGGATAAGACAACCCACCATACCGAAAATTGGGCTACAAATTGAAGTGAAGCTCAGTACTGGCGCATTAAGGATGATTGCACCCCATGCCAGTAACACAGCGAAAATCATGATGCCGTTTTGTACCCATTTTTGGTTAATTTTCTCTGCTGGGAGATAACGTTGCAGGATGTTCATCACAATCCCTTGTGTCGCTTCACGGAAACCTAAGTAGACACCAAAGAATGCAGTCATTACGGCGAAGATGTTCAGCATTACGCTTACAACTGTTACCCAACCACCAGGGAAGAATTTCGCAGCAATGGCTAATGCAGAGATATTTTGCTCATACGCTTTAACTGCTTCATCGTGACCCATTGCTAATGTGAATGAGATTGCATAGAAGAAAACAGTACAGAACAACACACCGAACGCGATGTTCATTGCACGTAATGCTTTGTGACGAGCAACTTCACGGTTTTTATTACGACCACGGTAAGAGATAACCATTGGACTTAATGTTTGGATAAACAGAATTGAAGTCAGTGTAAAAGGTAATGTAATGATTGCTTCTTTGATTAAACGTCCAGCCGGTGGTAATGCACCTACGTTATAAAGATGCCACATACCAATCATAGAGAGCCCTAATGCTGCAACAACAAACAGTTTAGTCAGTACCATAAAACTTGATACTTTAAACAGTAATTGTTCACCACGAGAAGAGATAGCCACTAACGCACAAATCAGGATCAAACCATAGAATGGGTTTTCTGACAGTAAACCTTCAGTAACACCAAATGTTTGTAAGTAAGAAGCACTGTCATTAGTGATTGCTGTAGAGTAAACAAACATCCAGATGACTAGCATCACAAAGTAGAGCGCACCTAATAAGATACCCCAGTTTTTACCGAGATAACCGGTGATAACGCTTGGGTAGTCTTTACACTCTGGAGATTCAGCCAACGTATTAATAAATAGACGTTGGAAAAGGTACATAGCAGGATAACCAATGATCGAGGAAAGTAGGAAAACCCATAATCCCATCAGGCCCACCTGCACAGGTAAAAACACAATACCTGCACCGATAGCCATACCGATACTCATGATAACCCAGCCCACATCATTGCCGTCGAATTTAATTGCCGCACGCCACTCTTGTTCAGTCATACCTGCGCGGCGAGCGCCAGCACTAGTTGCGGGATAGCTTGTTGTCTCTGTTTTTGAGGAAGCCGTTTCCATATTAGTACTCACTTTTTATATTGTAATTGTTAATAGCAAAACGAATTTTTGGGGGTAAAAAAAGTCTATCTAACATTGCGATGTCGAAATAGCCTTACTCTTTGCAGGTATTATTTATTATGGGTAAATGATAGGGAATATTACGGAGAAAAAAGTTGTTATAAATCGTGATAGCCTGAAATGATTTGGAAAAAAATTCTATCGTAAGGAGAAAAGTAGGATTATCTGTTCAAAGAGCACAGTAAATAATAACCTTCCCTCTATTGTAACCCTCGAAAACAACCAACTAATTGATTAGTAATGAAAAAAACATATTGTTATACAATAATAGTCAAGTATAACAATTGAAACAAATCACCAAATAAACTGTGCTGCCCATCACGATATACTATGATAATCCTTTCTATTTAGCTTTGTTATCTCGTATTTAGTTAAAATACTGTTACAAAACAGCATAATTAACCATTTAATCTGCTTTTTATTAAAAAGGGCTATTAATAAGATAAAAATAGATAAGGAAGTGTATAACCCAAAGAGAATGCTTTTTTCGATAGAATTAAATTCTATCATACTCTACGGATTTACTTTTCTTGAAGAAAGCGCGCTACAAACAGTAAAGTGTTTATTGTCTGTAGCGCTTAGATCATAAGGGAATAAACGGTGTTATCTTAATAACCACGCTCTAAGATTGGTTTTAAGAATCTTGCAGTATGTGAACCTTCAAACTCTGCAACTTGCTCTGGTGTGCCTGACACTAAAATTTGACCACCACCACTTCCACCTTCAGGGCCAAGATCGACAATCCAATCCGCTGTTTTGATCACATCAAGATTGTGCTCAATAACAACAATAGTATTGCCTTGGTCACGCAACTGATGAAGAACTTCAAGCAACAATTCAATATCAGCGAAGTGCAGCCCTGTTGTCGGCTCATCGAGAATATAGAGGGTCTGTCCTGTTCCACGTTTTGACAACTCTTTTGCTAACTTAACCCGCTGCGCTTCACCGCCCGATAAAGTCGTTGCTGATTGTCCTAAACGAATATAAGAAAGACCAACATCAATTAATGTTTGTAGTTTACGAGCCAATGCAGGTACGGCATCAAAGAATTCTCTCGCCTCTTCAATGGTCATATCCAACGCTTCGTGAATATTTTTTCCTTTGTATTTGACTTCAAGGGTTTCACGGTTATAACGCTGACCTTTACATTGATCACAAGGTACATACACATCAGGTAAGAAATGCATTTCAACTTTTAAGACGCCGTCGCCTTGGCAAGCTTCACAACGTCCGCCTTTGACATTGAAACTGAAACGACCCGGCGTATAACCACGAGTACGAGATTCAGGTACACCCGCAAATAACTCACGAATAGGTGTAAAGACACCGGTGTAAGTTGCAGGGTTTGAACGAGGAGTACGACCAATTGGGCTTTGGTTGATATCAATAACTTTATCGAAATACTCTAGCCCTTCAACATCTAAATAAGGCGCTGGTACACTATTTGTAGCCCCATTTAATTGGCGTTGGGCAATAGGGAATAAAGTATCGTTGATCAGCGTTGATTTACCTGATCCTGAAACACCTGTAATGCAGGTAAATAAACCTACTGGTAATTTCAGATTTACATTTTTTAAGTTATTGCCTTTTGCGCCAAGAATGGCCAGTATTTTTTCGCGATCAACAGGTACACGTTGCTCTGGAATTGCGATACGGCGCTCACCACTTAAGAATTTTCCCGTTAATGAATTCGGGTTATTAATAATATCTTCAAGAGTTCCTTGAGCGACAATTTCACCACCATGAACCCCCGCACCTGGTCCAATATCAATAACATGATCGGCGGCACGGATAGCATCTTCGTCATGTTCAACGACGATCACGGTGTTACCTAAATTACGTAAGTGGATCAGCGTTTCAAGTAAGCGATCGTTATCTCGCTGATGTAAACCTATTGAAGGCTCATCCAACACATACATAACGCCAACTAATCCCGCACCAATCTGGCTTGCTAAACGAATACGTTGTGCTTCACCACCTGATAATGTTTCAGCTGAACGAGACAGTGTAAGGTAATTTAATCCCACATTGACCAAGAATTTTAGTCGGTCACCAATCTCTTTTAAGACTTTTTCTGCAATCTTCGCACGTTGACCGCTCAATTTTAGATTTTGGAAAAAGGTCATTGCATGACCAATGCTGTAATCGGCGATTTCTGGCAATGTTGTATTTTCAACATACACATGACGCGCTTCTCGGCGTAAACGCGTACCACCACAAGAAGCACATGAGCGATTACTAATATATTTAGAAAGCTCTTCACGTACCGCACTAGATTCTGTCTCGCGGTAACGGCGTTCCATATTATTTAATACACCTTCAAAAGGATGATGACGAACAACAACATCGCCACGATCGTTTGTGTATTTAAATTCAATATTCTCTTTGCCTGACCCCGTTAAAATAACTTTCTGGATATTATCTGGTAACGAATCAAATGGCGCTTCAACATCAAAATGATAGTGTTCACCCAATGAGCGAAGCATCTGGAAATAGTAGAAGTTACGGCGATCCCACCCTTTAATTGCACCACCGGCAAGAGAGATTTCTCTATTTTGGATCACTAATTCAGGATCAAAAAATTGCTGAACACCTAAACCATCACACGTTGGGCAAGCACCAGCAGGGTTATTAAAGGAGAATAAACGAGGCTCTAATTCGCTCATGCTGTAACCACAAACAGGGCAAGCAAAGTTGGCAGAAAAAACAATATCGTCTGCATTGCTATCATCCATATCAGAGATAACAGCGGTACCACCAGAAAGCTCTAATGCGGTTTCAAAAGATTCAGCTAAACGTTGAGCCAGATCGTCACGAACCTTAAAACGGTCAATAACCACTTCAATGGTATGTTTCTTCTGTAACTCTAATGTTGGTGGATCGGAGAGATCACACACTTCACCATCAATACGCGCACGAATATAACCTTGAGCAGCAAGATTATTGAGTAACTTAATATGCTCACCTTTACGCTCTTTAACCACAGGCGCTAAAAGCATTAAGCGCTTGCCTTCAGGTTGTTCAAGCACATTATCAACCATTTGGCTGACCGTCTGAGCGGCGAGCGGAATATCGTGATCAGGACAACGAGGCTCACCAACACGCGCAAATAAGAGACGTAGGTAGTCGTGAATTTCTGTAATCGTTCCCACTGTCGAACGTGGGTTGTGCGACGTAGATTTCTGCTCAATCGAAATAGCGGGGGATAAGCCTTCAATATGGTCAACGTCAGGTTTTTCCATCAATGAAAGAAACTGACGAGCATAAGCAGAAAGCGATTCTACATAGCGTCGCTGCCCTTCTGCATAAAGCGTATCAAAGGCTAAAGAAGATTTACCTGAACCAGAAAGCCCCGTAATAACAATCAGTTTATCGCGAGGAATGATCAAGTTGATATTTTTTAGATTATGGGTGCGAGCGCCCCGTACTTCGATTTTATCCATGAATATATCCCGGATTGAGAGAGTCGCCGAAAAAGAAAGAATCGGACAATTATGACACAAAGTTAACTGAATGGATATACAGTATATATAGTGAAATTGAATGATGATGTAACTATGTCATTTTGAGACAGAAAAATTTCGACAATGTTCACAATTGAGAAATTCATCACACGTCATATTCAAATTTTAGCGTACGTGATAAACTTATTCGCTTATGATTTCAAAAAATTTACTTTCGCAGGAGTACCTCACATGGCGAGCAGAGGCGTAAACAAAGTTATTCTTATCGGTAATTTAGGGCAGGATCCAGAAATCCGTTATATGCCAAGTGGCGGTGCAGTTGCCAATTTAACACTGGCAACATCAGAAAGCTGGCGCGATAAACAAACCGGTGAAATGAAAGAAAAAACCGAGTGGCACCGTGTGGTAATTTTCGGCAAATTAGCGGAAATTGCAGGCGAATATCTGCGTAAAGGTTCACAAGTGTATATCGAAGGTCAGTTACAAACACGTAAATGGCAAGACCAAAGCGGTCAAGACAGATATAGCACTGAAGTTGTTGTTAATATTGGTGGCTCAATGCAGATGTTAGGCGGCCGTGGTGGTCAAGATGGCGCTCCATCCCAAGGTGGCCAAGGCGGTTGGGGTCAACCACAACAGCCACAAGCATCACAACAATTTAGCGGTGGTGCACAATCTCGCCCAGCACAACAACCTGCTGCGGCCCCAGCACCAAACAATGAACCACCTATGGATTTTGATGACGATATTCCGTTCTAACAGTTACCTGAAAGTTCAGAACAATTTATCTAAAATCATCTAAAAAATTAACCCAGCTTAGGCTGGGTTTTTTGTTCTAACAACAGATACTTTTAAATAAGGGCGTAATACCACAGTTATTTTCACAAAACCCCACTTTACACAAAGGTTTACTCTTGAAAAATATGATAGGATCTGTGTCATTAACAACGTCTGAGAGCATCTTATCCCCATGAATGAAGAGAAATTGCTCGCTCAGGCAGAAAAGATCTGCCAGAAACGAGGTGTTCGCCTGACTTCACAACGTCTGGCAGTATTACGTCTGATAATGCAGCAACCTTCTGCTATCAGTGCTTATGATTTATTGGATTTATTACGCCAAATTGAGCCACAAGCAAAACCTCCTACTGTCTATCGCGGGTTAGAGTTTTTACTTGAGCAAGGATTTATCCACAAAATAGAATCCACCAACAGCTATGTGCTTTGTCATCATTTTGATGATGTTGAACATACGTCAGTAATGCTAATTTGTGACCGCTGTTTATCTGTCACTGAAAAGAATAGTCATAAAATCGAAGATGCGATTTCATTACTAGCAAAAGAGAGTGGATTTCATTTACGACATAGCGTCATCGAAATTCATGGATTGTGTTCACTGTGCCACGAAGCACAAGAGTGTACACATCCTGAAGGTTGTCATCATGATCACAGTATGGATGATAATCTTAAGCAGAAAAAAACTGGCGACTATAAGCCTCGTTGAGCTTATAAAATACAAAAAGCCAGCTAAGTGCTGGCTAATACATGTTGTTCTTTTGAATTCTCATTTCAGCTAATGAATAAGCTTTACTCTCCTCACGCTTACCAACAGCAATAACTAAAATCACAACTTCAGAATCAATAACTTGGTAAACAATCGAAAACCAGATGCTCGTAATTTAATCTTATAGCAACCCGCAAGATCACCTTTTAAGCGGGCTGACTCTATATAAGGGTTTTCCTGCAATTTTTTTAATTTCTTTTTAAACTGCTCTTTAATGCTTTGATCGAGTTTCTGCCATTCTTTCAAGGCACGCTTATCAAACTCAATATTAAAGATCATCGATATTTACTCTTATACGTTTACATGGTTTCTTCAAACGTTCACGTACAACAGCTAAAAGATCCTCATCTTCATCTTGTTCATCAACAACGACAGAAACTTCAGAGAAAGGTAACTTTTTATTTTCAGAAACATAACGTAGAAACAATCTTATGGCATCTGAAGGAGATAGGTTCATTATTTCAAATACTTGATAAGCTTCTTTTTTTGAGCTCATCGTCTACTCTAACTTGTATTGTTGTCATAAGCACCTCCGTAATTAAAACACATCATATTGTAATTACATTTGTAGTACAGTGGTGTTTTTTTATACAAATTAGAAATAAAAAAATGCAGATGATTTTGTATTTTTACACATCATCTGCATCTTTATAAAATAAGTTGTATTGACTTACTTTGGTACAAATTACAGCCATTCGCCGTTACGAATAACCCCTACTGCTAAACCTTCCACAGTAAAGCTTTGTTCGCGTAAATCGACGACAATAGGTGAAAATTCTGGGTTTTCTGCATGAAGTTCAATTTTATTACCGCTTTTCTTAAAGCGCTTTACTGTCACTTCATCTTCGATACGAGCCACAATAACTTGCCCGTTGTGAACATCTTGCGTTTTATGCACAGCAAGCAAATCACCATCCATAATACCAATATCTTTCATTGACATACCATTAACGCGCAATAAAAAATCTGCACTTGGTTTAAATAGCATTGGGTCAACTTGATAGTGGCTTTCAATATGCTCTTGCGCTAAAAGTGGTTCACCAGCAGCGACTCGCCCAATTAATGGCAGTCCTTCTGGCTCTTCTTCCATTAGCAAACGGATACCTCTGGATGCACCAGAGACAATTTCTATCACGCCTTTACGAGCAAGAGCTTTTAAGTGCTCTTCTGCCGCATTTGGTGAGCGAAACCCAAGTTGGGAAGCTATTTCAGCCCGTGTTGGTGGCATACCCGTTTGCGAAATGTGATCACGAACCAAATCGTAAACCTGCTGCTGCCTTGCAGTTAATGCTTTCATTCCGCCCCCTGTTTGTTTATACAGTCAGACTGTGAGTATATACAGGTATATGACGATTTGAAACCTTAAATGAATATAAAACACGCATCTTTGGATTATTTTTCGACAAAAATCGAATTTTTTAACTTTATGCGAAGAAATGCCCCCAAAGAATGGTTACCCAAGTAAATAATCCCAATATAATAGCAATCAGAACGGCGGCAGAACCCATATCTTTTGCACGTCCGGATAATTCGTGGTATTCAGATCCAATTCGATCGACAACGGCTTCTATTGCACTATTTACCAGTTCCAAGATCACAACCAATACAACGGAACCAATGAGTAAAATGCGCTCTAGACCACTGACATCGATGAAAAATGAAAGGATAATTGCAACCAAGGTCACAATTGCTTCTTGTCTAAAAGCGGCTTCATTAATCCAAGCAGCACGAATGCCTTTGTATGAATAGCCACCAGCTTTGATGATTCGGGTAAGACCTTTATTTTGATTAGCCATAATAAACTCTATCGAAAACAAACGATTATTTTGCCACTTTTCTCTATTAATATTGTCACAGCACCACAGATCTACGAAAGACTTTCTGTTATGCTTTCGAAGTATTGCTAATAAGAGGCTACAACTATTTATGTCAGCTTGGCGTAAACTATATTATAACACATTGAATTTACCACTAAAATTATTGGTAAAAAGCAAACGAGTTCCGACTGATCCTATCGCTGAATTAGGGTTAGATACGTCGCGATCTTTCCTTTATGTTCTGCCCTATCATTCAAAGGCGGACTTACTGACATTACGACAGCAGTGTCTCTCTTTAGGATTGCCTGATCCGCTACAACCTATTGAGATCGGTGGAACTAAGCTTCCTGCATATGTCTTTATTGATGACGGCCCAAGAGTATTCCGTTACTACTCGCCAGATCCTCGTAAAGATTCCGTGAAGACATTCCACGCTTATCTTGATGCACATCGTAATAACCCACATCTTGATATCGAGATGTTGCCGGTTTCCGTGATGTTTGGACGCTCTCCTGGTCGTGAAGGCCATAATGGCGTTCCACATTTACGTGTGCTTAACGGTATCCAAAAATTTATCGCTATCCTCTGGCTAGGTCGTGATAGCTTTGTTCGCTTTTCACCTACGGTTTCAATGCGAGAAATGGCGAACGAACACGGTACTGACACCAGTATAGCCCGTAAACTCGCGCGTGTTGCACGTATCCACTTTTCACGTCAGCGTTTAGCGGCTGTTGGTCCAAAATTGCCAGCACGCCAAGATCTCTTCAATAAATTGCTTTCCTCGAAAGCCATTGAAAAAGCGATTGAAGATGAATCAAAAGCGAAGAAAATTTCGCTCGATAAAGCGCGTAAAAATGCCACAGATATCATGGAAGAAATTGCAGCTAATTTCTCATATGAAGCGGTGCGTATTAGTGATCGCGTATTAAGTTGGACATGGAATAAGCTCTACCAAGGTATCAACGTTTATAATGCCGAGCGAGTACGTAAACTCGCACAAGATGGGCATGAAATCGTTTATGTTCCTTGCCACCGTAGCCACATGGACTACTTACTGCTTTCTTATGTGCTTTATCACCAAGGTTTAGTACCGCCACATATTGCGGCAGGTATTAACCTTAATTTCTGGCCAGCAGGGCCTATTTTCCGCCGTTTAGGGGCTTTCTTTATCCGAAGAACCTTTAAAGGTAACAAGCTTTACTCCACCATTTTCCGCGAATATTTAGGTGAGCTATTTACACGCGGTTACTCGATTGAATATTTCGTTGAAGGTGGACGTTCTCGTACAGGTCGATTGTTAGATCCTAAAACAGGAACACTTTCAATGACAGTACAAGCCATGTTACGCGGTGAAACACGCCCTATCTCTGTTGTTCCAATTTACATTGGATATGAACACGTTATGGAAGTGGCAACCTATGCCAAAGAGTTACGTGGCGCAACAAAAGAGAAAGAAGGCTTTATGCAGATGGTCAGAGGATTACGTAAATTACGTAATCTTGGCCAAGGCTATGTGAACTTTGGTGAGCCGATTTCTGTTGTCCAATACTTAAATCAGGCTGTTCCACAATGGCGTGATGATATTGACCCAATTGAGCCACAACGCCCAAGTTGGTTAAACCCAACAGTAAGCACACTGGCTGATAACATTATGGTTCATATCAATAATGCGGCGTCTATTAATGCAATCAACCTTGTTTCAACAGCCTTGTTGGCATCACGTCAGCGTGCTCTCACTAGAGAGCAACTGTTAGAGCAAGTCGATTGTTATCTGCAATTATTACGCAATGTACCTTATTCGACAGACATGATTGTGTCTGATAAAAATGCTGAAGCCTTATTAGAACACGCGTTGCAATCAGATAAATTCCAAGTCGAAAAAGATAGTCTGGGTGATATTGTGGTGCTCCCTCGTGAAAGTGCGGTATTAATGACTTACTACCGCAACAACACAATCCACTTAATGATCACTCCATCATTAATTGCAAGCATCGTCTTACATCATGAAAAAATTCATCGTGATGATTTAATGAAACAAGTTGAGTTAATCTTCCCTCTTATTAAAGCGGAACTATTTATTCGTTATGAGAAAGAAGAGCTCCCTGATGTCATTAATACTTTGATTACAGAACTGTGTCGTCAGCGCCTGATTTGTTGTGATAGTGATGGCTTACTGCGTATTAATCCAGCGCGTATTCGTCCATTACAACTTTTAGCCGCCAGCGTCAGAGAAACCTTGCAACGCTATGGGATTACGCTTTCCTTACTCAATTTTGCGCCTGAAATTAGCCGTGCATTATTGGAAAAAGAGAGCCGTATCTTGGCACAACGTCTTTCTGTCTTACATGGTATCAACGCACCTGAATTCTTTGATAAAGCGGTATTCTCTACCTTAGTTTCAACGCTACGTGAAGAAGGCTATCTCAATGATAATGAAGATATCCTAAAAGCAGATGCATCTGCCCTTTACCAAGTGATTGCAAAATTAATGTCACCAGAAATTCGCTTGACCATTGAAAGCGTGGGGATCACCGAAGATAACAATTCAGTACAAGCTACTGATGAAAAAAGTGAGCCTGAATCTGATGAATAATCAGTAAATAGTGCAATGACCTAAATAGAAAAGGGATAAGCTCATTGCTTATCCCTTTTTGTTTCTACTCAATAGTAGAGAATACTTCAGCACTTACTTATCTTAAAAATAACTAAATAAAATACCCGCAAATAAAACAAAGCCAACATAGTTATTATTCATAAAAGCTTGGAAACATGGTGCTCTTTCACGCTCTGCAATAAGCTTCTGCTGATAAATAAACAGTGCCGTTACTAACAATAGCGACCAATAGTAGATACCTTTCAGATTCAGCAAAATACCGATACCCACTAATAACGCCAACATCACCAGTTGTAAAATACCGATAATAATTTTGTCATAACGACCAAATAGAATGGCGGTAGATTTAACCCCAATTTTTATATCATCATTACGATCAACCATTGCATATTGCGTATCGTAAACGACAGACCAAACAATATTGACAAGGAATAATAGCCAACACACTAACGGTAAGCTTTCAGAGACAGCAGCAAATCCCATAGGGATTGACCAGCCAAAAGCCATACCTAAAATAAGCTGAGGTAGATTACTAAACCGTTTAACGAAAGGATAAAACCATGCCAGCGCAAGCCCTGCAACAGAGAGCCAAATAGTCATGGTATTAAGTGTTAGAACTAATGCAAAGGACAAGAGCACCAATACGATAAATAAAATTTTGCTCTCTTTTTCTGTCACAGCCCCACTAGGTAATGGTCGATTTTTAGTTCGTTCAACACTGCCATCAATTTTTCGGTCAGCAAAGTCGTTTATTACACACCCAGCGGCACGCATAGAGAACACGCCAATAGTAAAGACAATCAGAATATGCCAATCAGGAAAGCCTTTAGCGGCAATCCATAAAGCCCAATAAGTTGGCCAAAGTAATAATAGCGCTCCGATAGGTTTATCTATACGCATTAAACGGCTATATGCTTGCCATTTACTTTGCGTCATACTTCCCTCCAATTTTAGCTCCCCCTAATTACTTCTTATACACTGGTGATGCAGGTAGAAACATCTCGGTTAATAATAAAGGTTTATCTGAAAGCTGGAAACGAGAACGGCGCAGCCAATACCCATTTTGTTGCCCGATATGAATAAAATCGCGACTTAAGGTTGTTTCCTGAAACAGATAACGCCCAAGTGGAACGGTTCTTAGATTGACCAGTTTTCTGTCTTCGCCTGTTAGAGTCTCTTCTGGTACTAACGTTCGCCCTAATAACCAAGGAATATCGTCACCACACAATACCACTTCTCTTAACCAATAACGCTGACTTTTGGGTAAACACGCGCTTTCGTCAGCGGGTTCAATAAGGTCAATAAATCCTTCTTGATAAGGCATTACAGTGACTTTTTGGCAATGTTGTTCAAATCGCCGTGTCATTGAGCCTAATTCCATTAACCAACTTAATGTACTTTCTTGAATAGTTGCATGTTCCTCACTGGGTAGCCAATGGATAGGTGCAGGGGTAATTATTGATTTTTTGAACATTTATTCATCATCACGCGTTGATGATCCTAGCTTGTGTGAGTCATGATGCATAAGGATATCATGATGTGACTAATGGAAGTTAAAAGCTGATAACATTTCGCATAAATAATCTAAAAAAGCGTTAAAAGAAAATCAGATTGAGCACAAAACAATCAAAAAACAAAGGAGGTTATAAAAACCTCCTTTGTATCTAACCAACTACTTATATTCAGTTTATTCGATTAACGCCATGCTTTGTAACGATTAATCAGATTATTTGTTGAGCTATCATGGCTGTTAACACTTTCCTTACCTTTTAATTCAGGAAGGATACGATTAGCCAGTTGTTTACCTAATTCAACACCCCATTGGTCAAAGGTGAAGATGTTGAAAATAACACCTTGTACAAAGATCTTATGTTCATACATTGCAATCAATGCACCTAATGAATAAGGCGTAATTTCTTTTAATAGAATAGAGTTAGTTGGACGATTACCTTCGAACACTTTGAAAGGTGCAACATAGCCCATGGTTTTAGGATCTTTACCTGCTGCGGCAAATTCAGTATCAACTTGCTCACGTGTTTTACCAAAAGCAAGCGCTTCTGTTTGAGCAAAGAAGTTAGACATCAGTTTTGCATGATGATCTGATAATGGATTATGGCTAATTGCTGGAGCAATAAAATCACAAGGGATGATTTTGGTTCCTTGGTGGATCAGTTGGTAAAACGCATGTTGACCATTTGTACCCGGCTCACCCCAAATGATAGGACCTGTTTGATAATTAACTTTGTTTCCATCACGATCAATATACTTACCATTAGATTCCATATTACCTTGTTGGAAGTAAGCAGCAAAACGATGCATGTATTGATCGTATGGCAGAATCGCTTCAGTTTCTGTGCCAAAAAAATTGTTATACCAAATGCCAATAAGAGCGAGGATTATTGGGATGTTATTTTCAGCATCTGTTGTTCTAAAGTGGTTATCCATAGCATGAGCACCTTCCAGCAATTGCTCAAAGTTGTCATAACCAACAGATAATGCGATCGATAAACCAATTGCTGACCATAATGAATAACGACCACCAACCCAATCCCAGAATTCAAACATATTGGCAGTATCAATACCAAATTTTGCCACTTCGGTGCTGTTAGTGGATAACGCGACAAAGTGTTTCGCAACAAAAGCACTCTCTTTCGCAGAGGCTAAGAACCAATCTCTTGCTGAATGTGCATTTGTCATGGTTTCTTGTGTGGTAAATGTTTTTGATGCGATAAGGAATAACGTTGTTTCAGGATCACATTTTTTCAGCGTTTCTGCGATATGCGTACCATCGACATTAGAAACAAAATGCATAGTAAGATGATTTTTATACGGGCGTAATGCTTCTGTCACCATATAAGGGCCAAGATCAGAACCACCAATACCAATATTTACAACATCAGTAATCGCCTTACCTGTATAACCTTTCCACTCACCACTAATAATACGCTCACTGAATTTCTTCATTTTATTCAGCACAGCGTTAACTTCTGGCATGACATCCTTGCCATCAACAATAACGGGAGCATTGCTACGATTACGTAATGCGGTATGTAATACAGCACGATCTTCAGTACGGTTGATTTTTTCACCCGTAAACATGCTATTTATCGCACCTTCAACATCACATTCCTTAGCCAAAGCCTGCAATTTTTCTAATGTTTCTTTCGTAATACGGTTTTTTGAAAAATCCACTAGAATTTGGTCTGAAAACGTCTTTGAGAATTGCTCAAAGCGTGATGGTTCCTGAGCAAACAGTGTTTTCATCTCGGTATCTTTGATAACCGAAAAATGGTTTTCTAATGCCTTCCAGGCTAAGGTTTGGGTTGGGTTTACATTTTTCATTCACAATACTCTCTTAAGATTACAATCTAATATTCTCAGATTGTAGCCTGACATTTAATAGTTACAGTCAATTCTTTCTCATTTAATGATATTGGTCAAAACCATTCAACAAATCTAGTACTAATTACTTACATAGGTAAAACCGATAATACGGAGCTGATTATTAATTAAATTGATTATTCTTCACTCTGCATTGACTCTCTACTTAATAACCGATATTCCTAAGTGTGTCCAACATCTCATTTTTGCCTAAAGGAATACGACAATGACTGATAATACTGCTACGCCTTCAACTGCATCATCACCATACACTATCGCTAAATTTGGTGGCACCAGTGTTGCTAACTATTCAGCAATGGAAAAATGTGCAGATATTATTCTTAAACAAAAGTCAGTTCGTGTCGTCGTTCTTTCGGCATCTGCGGGAATTACTAATTTATTGATTGAACTTGCAGCAGGTACTGAACCTTCACAACGAGAAGCTTTACTCTCACAAGTCCGTGATATTGAATACGCGATTATCAACCAGCTTTCTCAACCAGAAATTATTTCCCAAGAAATAAACCGCCTGCTTGAAAATATTGAGATGCTTTCTGAAGCAGCAGCGTTAGCAACTTCTGACGCATTAACTGATGAGCTTGTCAGTCATGGCGAATTAATGTCAACTTTGCTTTTCGTTGAGTTATTGCGTGAAAAAGGTATACAAGCAGATTGGTTTGATGTCAGAAAAGTGATGAAAACGAATGATCTATTTTGTCACGCCGAACCCGATATGGTGCAGCTTACTGAACTCACACAAAGCCTTATTCAACCTCGCCTAGAAGAAACGGTTATCGTAACGCAAGGTTTTATTGGTCAAGAGCCAAAAGGGAGAACGACAACACTAGGGCGTGGTGGAAGTGACTATACTGCCGCTCTGATTGGTGAAGCACTAGGCATGTCCCGTGTAGATATCTGGACAGATGTACCCGGTATTTACAGCACCGACCCAAGAATAGTGCCAGAGGCGCATCGTATTGATCAAATCGCCTTTGATGAAGCGGCTGAAATGGCAACCTTTGGGGCTAAAATATTACACCCTGCGACATTATTGCCTGCAGTTCGTAGCGGTATTCCTGTTTTTGTTGGCTCAAGTAAAGCCCCTGAAGAAGGCGGCACTTTAGTTTGTGCACAAACAGAAAATCCACCTGTATTCCGTGCGATCGCACTGCGTAGAAAGCAAACATTGCTCACGTTACATAGCCTGAAAATGCTTCATGCGCGTGGTTTCTTGGCTGAAATTTTCACCATTTTATCGCGCCATCATATTTCAGTTGATGTGATAACAACATCTGAAGTCAGTATTGCTTTAACCCTCGATACAACGGGTACAACAAATTCATCAGGCAGTTTATTAACGAATGCCTTATTAACCGAGCTTTCTGCATTATGCCGTGTTGAAGTAGAAGAAGATCTGGCGTTAGTTGCCGTGATTGGTAACTCTCTTTCACAGGTAAATGGTTTAGGTATTAAGATTTTCGGCACATTAGAAAATTACAATATTCGTATGATTAGCCACGGTGCAAGTACTCATAATTTATGTTTATTAGTTGATGGCAAAGATGCAGATAATATTGTGCGTAAGTTGCATGATACTTTGTTTTAATTAATAACTAATTATCAATATATAGAAGAGAGATAAAAAATTATTTCTCTTTTATTTTTCATCCTTTCCATTAAAAATGCCTTATCTATTAAAGATACTTTATTCATATTTTTTTAAACTGCGACTTCACTTTATTAAAACATATGGATATGTCAATTATGGTAACTAGAATTACATCCGAAACTCCACTTAGTACACATTCAACTCTGAATAATGAAAAAGCACCTTCTTGCGTAAAAATAAATGTAATATCAGCCCAAAATACCTCTAACTCAATGACAAAAGGACCTATCTATCTAACTGGAAATTCAATATTTTATTCAATTTCGCATAATGGCCAAGAACAATCAGGTATCAATAAAACTGGACGGTCAACGTTTTACGCAAAACTAAATAATTCTCAAGAACAAATAGATACCAGACTGAATGATTTTATACAAAACACCAAAAATAATGAATCCTTAATTAAAGAAACAATAGAATCAATACGTTATAATTTCGAAGAATTGATTGATTTAGATAAAAAAATTAACAATGAATATGAGAAAGAATACAAAGCTAAAATAAATAATATTTTAAGTTATATTAATAAAAACGATGTTAACAATTTAATCCATGAAAAGAAATTCACAGAAGCAAATAATTATTCCAATAATCTAAAAAAAATAAAGGAAGTTTTAATCGACATAATTATACAATATAGTCATCCAGATGATAAAAATACACCTACTATATTATCGAAAATAGAGAAGCAAATAGAACTAATTAATAATGCTAGTATTTATACTCGATAAATTTAGTTTAAAGAGCTTCTCTCTTAGAAGCTCTTTACTTTTAATAAACCCGATAACCGCCATATTTCTTAGCAAATTGATTAAATTTACCAAAATCAATTAAAGCGATTTCTAAAGAACGATGTGCAAGATGTGACATTTTTGCGAGCTGTTCAACAAACACATGATTTTCTTCAAGAAGTTTTTTTGTCAATGTAGATGCGATTATTTCGCACTCTTTTGGCGTCACTATCCAACCATCATTTGTAGCAAATTTATGAATAGGAAGATTTCCTTCTTTCCCACTCTCTTTGGCTAACAACGCTTCTTCTTCTTTCATCGCCTGCTTAAATAAAATGATTTCTTCTTCAACCGGTTCAGGAGAAGTAGGAATTTTATGATAAATATAGTCACCAACCTCTTCAATTCGTGCTGGTGTCATTTCGGCTTTCAACCAAATTTTATCAAATGCTTTTTCATCTAAAATAGCATCTGTATCTAAGCTTCCGGTGAGTTGCATCAGATTTAAAAAAGCATTAATTAAAACTTCACTTAATGGATAATTTCCTTTTGCTAAAGAAGGAAATGGCACTTCAGCGCCAGCAGGTGGGGTTTTCTGAAGGTACAAAGTATAGTTCATTATAATGTCCTTTTTTCTGATACAAGTTCACAGCTTAAACATCTTTAATGGGATCGACTAGTGAAAATAACAAGGGGATATTGTTATCCCCTCATTATTTATTACATTATTGAGATCTGAGAATAAAAATAAACTAAGACTCATACCCTAAATTAGGCGCTAACCAACGTTCAACTTCACTTATGCTCATTCCTCGACGTTTTGCGTAGTCTTCGACCTGATCTTTTTGAATTTGAGCAACGGCAAAATATTTACTTTCAGGGTGGCTAAAATACCAACCCGATACTGAAGCGCCGGGCCACATGGCATAAGCATCTGTCAGTTTCATCCCAATGCGATTTTCAACATCAAGTAATTGCCAAATTTTGGCTTTTTCTGTGTGTTCAGGACAGGCCGGATATCCCGGCGCAGGTCGCGTTCCTTGATATTTTTCTCGAATAAGTTCGTCATTAGAGAGGCTCTCATCAGGGCTATAACCCCAAATATTTGTTCTCACTTGTTGATGAAGGTATTCCGCAAATGCTTCTGCTAGTCTATCTGATAACGCTTTTACCATGATTTTATTGTAATCATCATGGGCATTATCATAAGCATTCGCGAGAGTATCTTCTTCTAATCCCCCTGTGACGGCAAAAGCACCAAAATAATCAGCAACACCACTTTCAACAGGTGCAATAAAATCGGCTAAACAGTAATTAGGGAAGTCATTTTTCTCAGTTTGTTGACGTAAATGACAGCTTTGCAAAAGCACTTGTTGGCGACTTTCATCTTGATAAATCACAATATCATCACCCAGACGATTGGCAGGGAAGATCCCCATAATTCCTTTAGGTGTTAATAATTTTTCACGGCTTAATTTATCCAGCATTGTATTTGCATCAGCAAATACACGTTTTGCTTCTTCACCAACCACGTCATCTTCTAAAATACGAGGATATTTACCCGCCAAAGACCACGTCATAAAGAAAGGCGTCCAATCGATATATTCACGCAATATTTCGATGCTGGCAGTAATTTCCTGCACGCCTAATTGATTGGGCTTTGGCGGCGTGTAATTTTGCCAATCAATGTGTAGCGCATTATTTCGCGCAACCGCTAAAGAAACAGGAGGAGTACGCGGTTTTTTTCTGGCATATTGCTGGCGTACAACTTCATATTCACGACGCGTTTTAGCAACAAAATCGGCTTTTTGTGTTTCAGATAATAGTGCAGCAACGACACCTACAGTTCTTGATGCATTTTGTACATAAACGGTAGGATGGCTGTAATTTGGCTCTATTTTTACTGCGGTATGCGCTTTAGAGGTTGTTGCTCCACCAATCATTAAGGGTAAAGAAAAACCGCGTCTTTCCATCTCTTTAGCAACATTCACCATCTCATCAAGTGATGGCGTGATCAGCCCTGAAAGGCCAATAATATCGACTTTTTCATCAATCGCGGTTTGCAGGATCTTGTCGCAAGGTACCATCACACCAAGATCGATGATTTCATAGTTATTACACTGCAAAACAACACCCACAATATTTTTACCAATATCGTGAACATCACCTTTTACCGTAGCCAGTAAGATTTTACCCGCAGAAGAGCCTGCTTGCTTGGAGGCCTGAATATAAGGTTCAAGATAAGCAACGGCTTGTTTCATCACTCTTGCTGATTTCACAACTTGAGGCAAAAACATTTTGCCTTCGCCAAACAGATCACCCACTGTATTCATGCCATTCATCAATGGCCCTTCAATCACTTCAATCGGGCTTGATGCTTGTTGGCGACACGCTTCTGTATCTTCAACAATAAATTCGGTGATCCCTTTAACTAAAGCATACTCTAGACGTTTCTCTACATCCCATTGTCGCCATTCAGCCAATTGATGGTTTTGTTCATCACTTTTTGTTCCGCGATAACGCTCCGCCAACGCGAGTAAATTGTCTGTACTTTCTTCATGACGATTTAAAATAACATCCTCAACCGCATTACGCAGTTCATCTGGCAATGAGTCGTAAATGGTAAGTTGCCCTGCATTTACAATCCCCATATCCATGCCATTTTTTACAGCGTAATAAAGAAAAACAGAGTGAATTGCTTCACGAACAGGATCGTTACCCCGAAATGAGAATGAAACGTTAGATACCCCGCCAGAAATTAAGGCATAAGGTAGTTGAGATTTAATATCTGCGCAGACTTCAATAAAATCAACGGCATAATTATTATGCTCTGCAATTCCTGTAGCGACAGCAAATATATTAGGATCAAAAATAATATCTTCAGGTGGAAAACCGGCTTGCTCTGTTAATAACTGATAAGCTCGACGACAAATTTCAATTTTACGCTCTCGAGTATCAGCTTGTCCGACTTCATCAAACGCCATAACGACAACAGCAGCACCGTATTTACGTACCAATTTAGCATGTTCAAGAAACGGTATTTCGCCTTCTTTCATCGAAATGGAGTTAACAATTCCTTTGCCTTGAATGCATTTTAAGCCTTCTTCAATCACTTCCCATTTAGAGGAGTCAATCATCACCGGAACTTTGGCAATATCAGGCTCACCAGCAATAAGGTTAAGAAAACGCGTCATGGCTTCAACAGCATCTAACATGCCTTCGTCCATGTTGATATCGATGATTTGAGCGCCATTTTCAACTTGCTGGCGCGCAACATCTAACGCTTCTTGATAATTACCTTCTTTTATCAAACGCTTAAATTTAGCAGAGCCGGTGACATTAGTGCGTTCTCCCACATTCACAAACAGTGAATTTTCATCAATGATTAATGGTTCAAGACCTGAAAGACGACATGCTTTTTTCAAGGAAGGTAATACTCTAGGAGTAATACCTTCTACTGCTTGTGAAATAGCGAGAATATGTGCAGGCGTTGTTCCACAGCATCCGCCGACAATATTGAGAAAACCCGCTTGTGCCCACTCTTTAATTTGCTCTGCCATTTCTTGGGCATCTAAATCATAGCCTCCAAATGCGTTAGGCAAACCCGCATTAGGGTGAGCACTGACATAAGTTTCAGAAATTTGTGAGAGTGTTTGAATATATTGGCGTAATTCTTTAGGGCCTAACGCGCAGTTTAAACCAAATGAGAGCGCATCTGCATGGCGTAAAGAATGGTAAAACGCTTCTGTTGTTTGACCTGTTAAGGTTCTTCCTGAAGCATCTGTAATGGTGCCAGAGATCATCACAGGTAATTCAATATTGAGCGATTCGAATTCACATTTAATGGCAAAAATAGCCGCTTTCGCATTTAGTGTGTCGAAAATAGTTTCGACCATAATTAAATCAGCACCGCCTTTAATTAATCCGCGCGTTGCTTCTCGATAAGCTTCCACCAGCTTATCAAATGAAACATTACGAAAAGCGGGATCGTTAACGTCAGGAGATATGGATGCGGTTCTATTTGTTGGCCCCAAAACGCCCGCTACATAGCGAGGTTTATCCGGTGTTAAGGCACTCCATTTGTCTGCACAGGCTTTCGCTAATTTTGCCGCCTCTTCGTTCAGCTCAAAACAGAGCGACTCCATGTGATAATCAGCCATCGCAATGGATGTTGAGTTAAAAGTATTAGTTTCAACAATATCAGCACCAGCCTGAAAATATGCATCATGTATATCTGCAATAATCTGAGGTTGTGTTAAGACTAAAAGATCATTATTCCCTTTAACATCACAATCCCAATCAGCAAAACGCTCACCTCGATAATCGGCTTCTGTAAGTTGATATTGCTGGATCATCGTACCCATTGCGCCATCAAGTACTAAGATGCGTTTTCCTAATGCTTCCACTAGTTGTTGTTTTATGTTTGCCACGTTGCTTCCTCTTAGTCGAGAATGTTTTTTGCTTGTTTTTCTTTATTGTTATTTCGTTGTTTTTTTATCCTACCATATCTTTTTGCAAAGATTTCTAAGACGAAGATGAGAGATTTTCACTCAGTGATAAACGCTTTTAATAAATATTTCTTATCACACATTTTGTTTTGAAAAATGCAGTGATCAGAGGAGTTTTATTACACCAGATAGTTCATAATAGATATTAATATGGATAGCATTTCTGGAGTGTATGCATGACAGTTTCCCCTACAAATAAAAAAGTGCGTAAGACGAAAACAACTGCCACTCAAAGCACCGCACAAGGAGGCCCTGTTCAGTCATTAAGTCGTGGACTGACATTATTGGAATATATTTCCGAATCTCCGGGTGGTATCGCCCTAACAGATCTTGCCTTTCAAGCTGGATTACCTAATTCCACAACACACCGCCTACTCACCACACTTCAACAGCATGGTTTTGTCCGCCAAGTCGGGGATTTAGGCTTATGGGTTGTAGGAACACACGCCTTTATTGTTGGCAGTAGCTTTCTACAAACCCGTAATCTTTTGGTCATGGTGCATCCTATTTTACGTCAATTGATGGAAGACTCTGGCGAAACCGTTAATCTGGCAATTCTTGACCAAATTGAATTTGATGCGGTGATTGTCGATCAAGTGCAATGTAATGCACTAATGAGAATGTCTGCCCCTATTGGCGGTAAATTACCAATGCATGCATCTGGTGCAGGTAAAGCATTCCTTTCTACTTTGCCAGAAAATAAATTACTGCCGTTGCTCCAGAAAAAAGGCTTAATGGCTTATACACCTCACACCCGAACACTCCCTTCATCTCTAAAAGAAAACTTAGAACAAGCTCGTAAACAAGGTTTTTCTTTCGATGATGAAGAGCATGCTTTAGGCCTTCGCTGTATTGGTGCTTGTATTTATGATGAACACCACCAGCCTTTTGCGGCTATTTCACTTTCCGGTCCAGTTTCTAGAATGACCGATTCACGTATTACTGAATTAGGTGCGATGGTTATCAAAGCGGCAAAACAAATTAGCCGTGAATACGGTGGCGTAAAAAGCTAATCCAATTTTTGCCTTCCTTGTTATCAACAACAAGGAAGGCATTTTCCAAAATAAAACGATTCAGCTTTGTAAAAAACCGACTTTTCTCTCTTTATTCCCATCAAATATTAAAAAACTGTTACTTATCACCTTAAAAAATTGATGTCGATCACAGATGTTGTTTAAGACCAATTAAGAGTATTGCAACTCTTCTTGTTACCCGTAACAATGTTACCGGTAACAAATACTATAGCGAATTTAAATATTCTTTTTCTAAAGCTAATAGTAACGCTCATCACCCTTGTGTGAATAAAGGAAGCATCATTATGAACCCTAAAAATCATGATCCAATTCAGAACGACTTTGTCCCCCTTAACGAGACAGTAAAACAAGTGACTGAGCGTATTATTGCTCGTTCACAAGCGACTCGTCGTGCTTATCTGAACAAAATTGAAACAGCCAAAAGCCAAACCGTGCATCGTGCTCAATTGGCTTGCGGTAATTTGGCTCATGGTTTCGCAGCTTGTCAGGCAGAAGATAAAAAGCGTCTGAAAAATATGGTTCATAATGATATTGCCATTATCACTGCTTACAATGATATGTTATCGGCTCATAAGCCGTATGAAGATTATCCTCAAAAAATTAAAACAGCATTACATGCTGTTGGTGCAGTAGGGCAAGTAGCCGGCGGTGTTCCTGCAATGTGCGATGGTGTTACTCAGGGTCAAGATGGTATGGAGTTGTCGCTCCTTAGTCGTGATATTATCGCAATGTCTGCTGCGGTCGGTTTGTCTCATAATATGTTTGATGGCGCACTCTATTTAGGGATCTGCGATAAAATTGTTCCTGGGCTGACTATGGCTGCTCTCTCTTTTGGTCATCTTCCTGCTATTTTTGTTCCAGCAGGCCCTATGACTAGTGGTTTACCGAATAAAGAAAAAGTTCGTATTCGCCAACTTTATGCCGAAGGTAAGGTTGATCGTAATGCTTTGTTAGAAGCTGAAGCAGCGTCTTATCATAGCATTGGAACCTGTACTTTTTATGGTACAGCGAACTCTAATCAAATGGTCATGGAAATGATGGGATTACATTTACCCGGTGCTTCTTTTGTCCATCCAGATACACCACTACGTGATGCATTAACTGATGCGGCGGCAAATCAGATTGTGCGATTAACAGAAAACTCAGGTAATTATCTTCCTATTGGTCAGTTAGTCGATGAAAAAGTCATTGTTAATGGCATTATTGCGCTGCTAACGACAGGGGGATCAACTAATCTAACTATGCACTTAGTCGCAATGGCACGCGCGGCGGGTATTATTATTAATTGGGATGATTTTTCTGAACTGTCGCAAGTTGTTCCGCTTATTGCACGCATTTATCCAAATGGTCCTGCCGATATTAATCAATTTCAAGCAGCCGGTGGTATTGCACTAATTATTCGCGAACTACTGAAAAAAGGCTTAATTCATCGCGATGTGAACACTGTTGCAGGATTTGGTATTGAGCGTTATACCTTAGAGCCTTGGTTAAATGACGGTAAACTTGATTGGCGTGAAGGCGCTATAAGCTCTTTAGATAAAGATGTGATTGCGGATATTAATACCCCATTCTCATCACATGGTGGCACACAAGTGATGCAAGGTAATTTAGGTAGAGCCGTAATGAAAACCTCTGCGGTACCTGATGAAAATAAAATCATCGAAGCGCCTGCTGTTGTGTTTAATAGCCAACATGATATTGCTGCTAAGTTTGAAACTGGTGAGCTAAATAAAGATTGTGTGGTTGTTGTACGTTATCAAGGACCACAAGCGAATGGTATGCCTGAATTACATAAACTTATGCCACCTTTAGGCGTATTAATGGATAAAGGCTATAAAGTAGCATTAGTTACAGATGGTCGACTTTCAGGGGCTTCAGGTAAAGTACCTGCCGCAATTCATGTTACTCCAGAAGCTGTAAATGGTGGTTTACTATCCAAAGTATGTGATGGTGATATCATTCGCGTTAATGGTAAAACAGGTGAGTTAACGTTGCTTGTTGATGAGCAAACATTAAATGCTCGCCAAGATGAAATTCCTGATTTAAGTGCCAATAATACAGGCTGTGGTCGTGAGTTATTCGTTAATTTACGCCGTCATTTATCAGGTGCTGAACAAGGTGCTTGTTGCATTGATTTTTAATGTAGGCAAGTTTTTGAGGCTTAACGAGGAGCAGATTAAATTCATTTGCTCACCACTTTCTGATTAGGAAATACAATCATGGATCATTGGAATACAAGTGCAGAGTCTGTACTAAAATCAGGGCCTGTTGTTCCTGTTATTGTTATCAACCATATTGATGATGCCGTCCCTGTTGCAAAAGCTTTAGTCGCCGGTGGTGTAAAAGTTTTAGAAGTGACATTACGTACAGAATGCGCAATTGAGGCGATCCGCCGTATCGCCAAAGAAGTTCCTGAAGCAATTGTGGGCGCAGGTACAGTAATTAATCCTCAACAATTAGCGCAAGTCACTGAAGCAGGTGCTCAATTTGCTATCAGCCCAGGATTAACAGAAGCGTTACTCAAATCAGCCGTTGCGGGAACTATTCCTTTAATTCCGGGTATTTCGACAGTGTCTGAATTAATGCTGGGAATGAGCTACGGGTTAAATGAATTTAAATTTTTCCCAGCGGAAGCTAATGGTGGTGTGAAGGCATTAAAAGCAATTGCAGGACCATTCTCAAAAGTCCGTTTCTGCCCAACTGGTGGAATTTCACCAGAAAACTACCGTAATTACCTCGCACTTGAAAGTGTGCTTTGTATTGGTGGCTCTTGGTTAGTGCCTAACGATGCAGTGAAAGCCGGTGATTTCCAACGTATTACTGAATTAGCTAAAGAAGCCGTTGCTGGCACTCAGCGTTAATTATCTCTGTATAAAAATAGGTTTTATCCAATAAAGGTAGGTATCCCCTTGTATCTACCTTTATTTTTATCTCTTTTCAGGGTGATTTTATTAAGTAAATCGCTTAGTTTGAGAATAGGCATAAACATCTTCGATATACCCTTCTTTAATTTTTTGCTGTTGTTGTTGCCAATATTCTGGAGATAAAAGCTCACGATGTTGAGCTTCAAAATAGTGGCAAACTCGCTTATCACTACATAGAAAATAGCGAAATTCTTCAGGAAATACATCATTGAGCGCAACGCTATACCAAGGCTCGCTCGCTAATTCATCTTCAGGATAACGAGCTGGTGGGATAGCGCGAAAATTCATATCTGTCATATAACTGATTTCATCATAATCATAGAAAATCACACGATGGTGCCGTGTCACACCAAAGTTTTTAAACAGCATATCGCCGGGAAAAATATTCGCCGCAATAAGCTCTTTTAACGCTTGCCCATAATCTTCAACAACCGCTTTAAGTTGATTTTCATCGCACTGCTCCATATAGATATTGAGCGGTATCATTCTACGTTCCATATAAAGATGGCGGATCAATATTTTATCACCTAGATCTTCCAACTTATTGGAGATCTCTTGTTCAAGGATCGCCATTAATTCAGGGCTAATTCTTTTCTTATCGATCACAAAATTCTCAAATTCTTGGGTATCCGCCATTCGTCCAACACGATCATGCTCTTTAACCAATTGATAGCACTCTTTTACTCGCTCTGCTGTGATCGTTTTCTGTGGGGCAAACTTATCTTTGATCACTTTAAAAACACGATCATAAGTTGGTAATGTAAAGACCAACATCACCATACCTTTTACCCCAGGAGCTTCAATAAATTGCTCTGATGAAAAATTCATAAAGGCAAGATATTCACGGTAATATTCTGTTTTACCATGCTTTTGGCATCCAATAGACATATAAAGCTCAGCGATAGATTTACCCGGTAATATATCTCTTAGCCAAGCAACTAATGCCGCGGGAAATGGGGCATAAACCATAAAATAAGAACGAGCAAAACCAAAGACAATACTCGCTTCATCCGCAGAGATAAGGCAAGTATCAATCAGTAACTGTTGCTCAACATTATGAATGGGTAATAAGAACGGAATATATTGCTCATTAATCACTATTTTTCCTATCAACCAAGCCGCTTTATTACGATAAAAGAGTTCGTTTGCAATATGAAATACCGCATTGTGCAATTGTTCAGAAGAGAACTGAGCAGTAAGTACATTACAAATAGAGTGAATATCGCGTTGTTTATTTTGCCACGGTAACCGTAAAGGTAAGCGTGATAAGATATCTTGCATTAATGTCGGTAAATCACTCTGAATAACAAACTGCTTTGATAATGGTCGAGGTGCTTGTGTAAAGCGATAAGCTGGTTGTGATGAGAAAACAAAAAGATTCTTTTTATTCAATTCACGATGGTAAAACAGACGACAATAAACAGAATTAAAAAAGCTTTCGGCAATCTCAAATCGAGGGTAATTGGGTAATAATTGCGTATAATTCTCTTTCACCTTTTGTAGAAAAAGACTTTCTTTGTCAATATCATGTCGAATACATTTTAGTTGCTCAACCACTAATCCAACATGATTGTCGTATAAACGGATGCGCTCTTTCATCGCAATTTGAACACCATGCCAATCTGCTTGCTCAAAACGATATTGTGCCCCTGACGTTATCTCAAGAAAGCGACCATATTGGGCATCAAAGCCTTGTAAAATTGTTTGAGCAATCAAATCTTCTGGCGTCATTAACAACCTCACGAAAAAGAGGAGCATCCTGCTCCTGAATTATCACCACAAAAACAGATAATGATATTTTGGGATTTTAGAATTGTTGCTCTTCTGTCGAGCCTGTTAATGCTGTTACAGAAGACATACCACCTTGAATAATCGTCGTTACTTTATCAAAATATCCGGTTCCCACCTCTTGTTGATGCGATGAAAAGGTATAGCCTTGATTAAGTGCCGCAAACTCTTTTTCTTGTACCTTCTCAACATAATGTTTCATACCTTCGCCCTTGGCATAATCATGTGCCAGATCAAACATGTTGAACCACATGCTGTGAATGCCCGCTAAAGTAATAAACTGGAATTTATAGCCCATCGCAGAAAGCTCATCTTGGAAATGCGCAATCGTGCGATCATCAAGATTCTTTTTCCAGTTAAAAGAAGGTGAACAGTTATAAGCCAGCATTTTTCCGGGATATTTATCATGAATAGCTTCTGCAAACTTCGCCGCCATTTTCAGATCAGGGAGTGATGTCTCACACCACACCAAATCGGCATAAGGCGCATAAGCAAGGCCACGGCTAATAGCTTGATCAATCCCCGCATGAGTACAGAAGAAACCTTCAGGCGTGCGTTCGCCTGTTAAGAATGAGCTATCATAAGGATCACAATCTGAAGTTAAAAGATCGGCGGCATCGGCATCTGTTCTCGCAACAAGTAATGTAGGCACATCAGACACATCCGCAGCTAAACGCGCAGCGACCAGCTTTTGTACCGCTTCTTGGGTTGGAACTAATACTTTTCCTCCCATATGTCCGCATTTTTTTACTGCAGCTAACTGATCTTCAAAGTGAACACCTGCCGCTCCAGCTTCAATCATCGCTTTCATTAATTCAAAGGCATTTAATACGCCTCCAAAACCTGCTTCAGCATCAGCCACAATGGGAAGGAAAAAATCAATATAATCTTTATGTTGAGGACCAATACCATTTGACCACTGAATTTGATCAGCTCGTCTAAACGTATTATTGATACGTTGAACAACATTAGGAACAGAATCAACCGGATATAAAGACTGGTCAGGATACATACTTGCAGCTGTGTTAGCATCAGCTGCTACTTGCCAGCCTGAAAGATAAACAGCTTCTAATCCTGCTTTGGCCTGTTGCAACGCTTGTCCACCTGTTAAAGCACCTAATGCATTAACATAGCCTTTCTTCGATTTTCCATTTAATGATGACCAAAGCCTTTGAGCGCCACGTCTTGCTAAGGTATGTTCTGGGTTAACCGAACCTCTTAATTTAATGACATCTTCAGCGCTATAAGGACGAGTAATGCCTTTCCAGCGCGGTTGTTCCCACTCTTTCTCTAATTGGGCGATTTGCTCTGATCTACTAATAGTCATAAAAACAGCTCCTATAAATACGGTAGTGATGATGTTTGCAGTTTATAAATACGTTTGACGTATCTTTTTTAATTTAAAAGTTGATAACCCGGTAAAGTCAGAAAATCGACTAATTCATCTTGGGTTGTAATCTTATCCATCAAAGAAGCCGCTTCTTTAAAACGACCTTCTTCAAAACGAGTGTCACCGACTTCTTGGCGTATGACTTCAAGCTCTTCTTTCAGCATGTTACGAAAGAGATCTTTAGTTACGACTTGCCCATCAGACAGTGTTTTTTGATGGCGGATCCATTGCCAAATAGAGGTACGCGATATTTCTGCTGTTGCCGCATCTTCCATTAATCCATAGATAGGTACGCAACCATTACCCGAAATCCAAGCTTCGATATATTGCACAGCAACGCGGATGTTAGCTCTCATACCCTTTTCTGTACGTTCACCTGTACAAGGTGCTAACAACATTTCTGCTGTTATTTTTTCATTACGTTGTACATCGAGTTGATTTGAGCGAGCTCCTAATACGGCATCAAAAGCAGACAATACTGTTTCAGCAAGACCTGGATGAGCAATCCAAGTACCATCATGGCCATTTGTTGCTTCAAGCTCTTTATCATCAAATACTTTTTTCAAAATAATGCCGTTTTGCTCTGGATCTCGACTTGGGATAAACGCAGACATTCCACCCATCGCAAAAGCACCACGTTTATGGCAAGTCTGGATCAATAAACGCGAATAAGCACTTAAGAAAGGTTGAGTCATCGTGATCCCTTGTCTATCGGGTAATACACGATCAGGATAATTTTTTAATGTCTTGATATAGCTAAAAATATAATCCCAGCGACCGCAGTTAAGCCCAACGATATGCTCTTTCATATGGAATAGAATTTCTTCCATTTGGAAAACAGCAGGTAAGGTTTCAATTAATACCGTGGCTTTAATGGTTCCTGTTGCTAAACCAAAGCGCTTCTCTGTGAAATGAAAAACATCACTCCACCATTTAGCCTCTTGCCATGTTTGCAATTTAGGAATGTAAAAATAAGGGCCACTCCCTTTTTCTAATAAGGCTTTGTGGTTATGGTAAAAATACAGAGCAAAATCAAATAATCCCCCTGCGATAGGTTTGCCTTGCCACAATATATGCTTCTCAGGAAGGTGAAGACCTCTTACTCTTGCAATCAATACCGCAGGTGACGCTTTAAGCTGATAACATTTGCCTTGTTCATTGGTATAAGAAATAGTGCCTTTGACGGCATCACGTAAATTGATTTGACCATCAATCACTTTGTCCCATGTAGGTGCTAAGGAATCTTCAAAATCCGCCATAAAGACTTTTACGTTGGCATTTAATGCATTGATAACCATTTTGCGATCAACAGGCCCCGTTATTTCAACGCGACGGTCTTGAAGATCTTTCGGTATAGGATTAACTTTCCACTCCGATTTTATAATGGAATCTGATTCCGAAATAAAATTAGGAAGCTCGCCATTATCAACTTTATGTTTCCAGCTATCCCTTTCAGCTAATAAAGCATGGCGTCTATCTGAAAATTGACTTACTAAATCAGTCAAAAATAATTTAACATCATGATTTAATATCTCTTTTTCCTGTTCACCAAAAGATTGCGTAAAATTTAATTCTTCTGTAGTTAATGATTGTGACATTCTGTATTCCCCTAAAAGCTTTTGCACACCTGATTAAGACTAATGCAGTTTTTACAAAAATCAAAAATGAATTCCATTTTTATTTAAATAATTTTTAACAATGTGATTACATCGGTGTTTTTTTATTGTACAAAAATCAGAATTTCAAAAATAACTCGAGGGATCTGGAAGAGATCGATAATAAACAGAGAAAAGGAATGTTAATGCTTGATGATTTTGGCTATATAGCTTTTTCTTATATGAATATTCTTCATACACAACATGAAGACCTCGACATTCAAAAGGTTATTAGCTAAATTTAGGCTTCTAGATGTCTAGATGTTTTTTAGAGGTTATTGAAATGCCAATTAGAGTACCCGATGAGCTACCCGCAGTCAGTTGTTTACAAAAAGAGAATGTCTTTGTTATGACATCCAGTAGAGCGAGTATTCAAGACATTCGCCCTTTAAAAGTGCTTATCCTTAATTTAATGCCAAAGAAAATAGAAACAGAAAATCAATTTCTGCGATTACTTTCTAATAGTCCTCTTCAAATTGATATTCAATTATTGCGTATTGACTCTCGTATTCCTAAAAATACGCCTGTAGAGCATCTCGATACTTTCTATTGCGATTTTGACCAAATTAAAGAGCAAAATTTCGATGGCCTTATTGTCACGGGCGCGCCATTAGGGTTAGTTGAATTTGAAGATGTGGCTTATTGGGATGAAATAAAAGAAGTGATTACATGGGCTAAAGAGCATGTTACTTCTACGCTCTTTATTTGTTGGGCGGCTCAAGCTGGGTTGAATATCTTATATGGCTTGCCTAAATATACGCTAGAACAAAAAATTTCAGGCGTATATAGCCATAATACTTGCTCACCATATTCACTGTTAACACGCGGATTTGATGAGACTTTCTTTGCTCCCCATTCTCGTTATGCTGGTTTTCCTATTGATTTTATTAAAGATAATACTGACTTGGAGATCCTTGCAACTTCGGAAGATGCTGGCGCTTATTTATTTGCATCAAAAGATAAACGAGTGGTTTTTGCAACAGGGCACCCTGAATACGATCCTAATACACTCGCAGATGAATATCACCGTGATGTTAAAGCAGGGCTAGATCCTCAATTACCAGAAAACTATTTTCCTAATAATGATCCGAATAAAAAACCTATCGCTTCTTGGCGTAGTCATGGACATTTATTGTTTGCAAATTGGTTGAACTACTATGTTTATCAGATAACACCGTTCGATCTTGCCCAAATGAACCCAACATTAGACTAAAAAAAAACCCCAAACTTAATTTGGGGTTTTAAGATGATCATTTGCCAAGCTAAGAATTATTTATAGCGATGAGCCAATGCGTTAGCTGCAATCATTGCATTATAAACATCTTCTTCAGTCACTCTCATTGGCATATTACCCATTGTGTCGCCTTCAGCACAGGCAATTTTAGCAACAGTACGCCATTCACTTTCGATGAATTCTTTCATGCCCATATCTTCAAGTGTCAGTGGCAATTCTGCCGCTTTAATAATACGGATCACTTCATCAATTTCTTCTTGTGGTGCATTTTCTAACACGAATTGAGTTAATAAACCGAATACGACTTTTTCACCATGTTGGACATGGTGTAAAGATTCAACTGCAGACATACCATTGTTTACTGCGTGAGCAGCCGCTAAACCACCTGCTTCAGCACCGACACCACTTAGGTAGATTGTTGCTTCAATCGTTTGTTCTAATGCAGGAGTGGTGATTTTATGGCGAATAGCATCCATTGCTTTATCAATATTTTCACTTAGCATTTCAAAGCAAAGTTGTGCTAAACCAAGACCTGTACGTGATGGACGTTGATTAACTAAATTTAAGCCGTCAGCTTGATAACAAGCACGTGCTTCAAAGTAAGTTGCTAGTGCATCACCAACACCCGCTGAGAAAAAGCGTTGTGGAGCTGATGCAATAATAGCGGTATCTGCGATAACAACATCAGGGTTTTGTGGTAAGAATAAATATTTATCAAACTCACCATTTTCTTTATATAGCACAGACAATGCAGTACAAGGTGCATCCGTTGAAGCGATTGTTGGGAATAAAATAACAGGAATATGCTGATAATAAGCAACAGCTTTAGACACATCTAATGTCTTACCGCCCCCAATACCAATAATAACGTTCGCTTTATTTTCAACAGCAATTTTACCTAAGCGATTAACTTCCGCTTCAGTACATTCGTAATTAAATTTTTCAACCAATGAAACAATGCCATTTTCTTTTAGAGAAGGAACTGCTTCTTTAGTTACTTTTTCTAAAAAAAACTCATCACTAATAATAAATGCGTTATCACCAAAATCTTTTACATATTTACCGACAGAAGACAGTAATTGGCTACCAATAAAGAATTTTTTTGGCGAGGTTACAGAGCGAGGTAATATAGATGACATAACTAAATTCCTTTATTTTAGATTTTGCTACAAACAGTAGCAGAATTAGTATTTCATCTTACCTCTCATCATAATATGAATCTAGTAAACTCTCTGATAGTCATTACCTAAATCATTTTCGTTCATCATTTTTAATTTATATAAAACAAGTGGTTATTTTTAGATAATTTTAAAAAAGCAGATTACCTACGTATTTATTACTATAATAAAGGCATCATTTTACAACTAAAATAATATTATTTAGGATCATCTATGACTCTTATACGAGAAAAGCTCACATTACCTGCAAATGCAAATAAGCTTTTACTACACTCTTGCTGTGCTCCTTGTTCTGGTGAAGTTATGGAAGCATTACAAGCTTCAGGTATTGATTACACTATCTTTTTCTATAATCCCAATATTCATCCCCAAAAAGAGTATTTAATTCGTAAGGAAGAGAATATTCGTTTTGCTAAAAAACATAATATTCCTTTTGTTGATGCTGATTATGATACAGATAATTGGTTTGAAAGAGCTAAAGGAATGGAAAAAGAGCCTGAGCGTGGTATTCGATGCACAATGTGTTTTGATATGCGCTTTGAAAGAACAGCCCTTTATGCCTCTGAAAATGGCTTTGCCGTTATTTCGAGTTCACTTGGGATCTCACGTTGGAAAGATATGAAACAGATAAATGGCTGTGGTGAAAGAGCAGTAGCGCCTTATCCTAATATGGTTTATTGGGATTATAATTGGCGTAAAAAAGGAGGCTCAGCCAGAATGATCGAAATAAGTAAACGTGAACAATTCTACCAACAAGAATATTGTGGCTGTATTTATTCATTAAGAGATACAAATAAGCATCGAAAATCACAAGGCAGAGAACTTATTAAGATTGGTGTTCAATATTATACTCCTTAGCTCTTCCTTTCCTTTTATTCTAGGCATCATTCCTGTGATGCCATAAAAAGAACAACACAATAAATCGTTATTTGATATACAGTCATGTTATATTCACGCTATAACAATATATTATTTTATTAAGGTGATTTCTTGTGGAAGACGCTGTCATTCTCGTAGATAAAAATGATAATGAGCTAGGAACAATGCCAAAACTTGAAGCTCATATTGTAGGCGCCTTACATCGAGCCTTTTCAATATTTATTTTTAATTCAAAACAGCAATTACTTATTCAGCAACGTGCAATATCTAAATATCACTCTGGTGGTTTATGGGCAAATACATGTTGTAGTCACCCGCTTCCAAACGAATTACTTTCAGATGCCATTCATCGTCGTTTAGATGAAGAACTAGGTATGAAGTGTAATATGCAATCTATTGGAACTATTCTGTATAACGAAAAAGTGACAGATGATCTGATAGAGCATGAATTTGATCACCTATTTCTTGGGTTTAGTAACGAATTACCACATAGCAATCCAGATGAAGTAATGAATTATCGCTGGGTCTCTCTTGATTCACTTTATCAAGATATTGAAGAGAATGCACAAAATTACAGTGTTTGGTTTCGTTATATATTGAACCGGATGGGGATTGAGCAATTTTCTCGTTGGAGCCAAGGTATTATTTAGCAATTATCTTATTAACGGCCTAAATATAAAACAAACAACTCGTGTTTTTAGGCTTTTAAGCGATATAAAAACCCCAAACGCAAAAAAGCCAACCCATTGGGTTGGCTTTCTCGTCTTATTTAATGCCTGGCAGTTCCCTACTCTCACATGGGGAGGCCCCACACTACCATCGGCGCTACAACGTTTCACTTCTGAGTTCGGCATGGTTTCAGGTGGGTCCGCTGCGCTATGGCCGCCAAGCAAATTCTGTTTTATCACCCGCTTCTTTCCTTTCGGTCAGTCGCCAGCAATATCAATCTTAAACAAGCTTACTTCATCTACTGTTTGTCTCTCAGACAAAACACCTTCGGTGTTGTCAGGTTAAGCCTCACGGTTCATTAGTACTGGTTAGCTCAACGTATCGCTACGCTTACACACCCAGCCTATCAACGTCTTAGTCTTAAACGTTCCTTTAGGTCACTCAAGGTGACAGGGAAGACTCATCTCGAGGCAAGTTTCCCGCTTAGATGCTTTCAGCGGTTATCTCTTCCGCACTTAGCTACCGGGCAATGCCATTGGCATGACAACCCGAACACCAGTGGTGCGTTCACTCCGGTCCTCTCGTACTAGGAGCAACCCCTCTCAATCTTCCAACGCCCACGGCGAGATAGGGGACCGAACTGTCTCACGACGTTCTAAACCCAGCTCGCGTACCACTTTAAATGGCGAACAGCCATACCCTTGGGACCTACTTCAGCCCCAGGATGTGATGAGCCGACATCGAGGTGCCAAACACCGCCGTCGATATGAACTCTTGGGCGGTATCAGCCTGTTATCCCCGGAGTACCTTTTATCCGTTGAGCGATGGCCCTTCCATTCAGAACCACCGGATCACTAAGACCTACTTTCGTACCTGCTCGAGCCGTCACTCTCACAGTCAAGCTGGCTTATGCCTTTGCACTAACCGCATGATGTCCGACCATGCTTAGCCAACCTTCGTGCTCCTCCGTTACTCTTTAGGAGGAGACCGCCCCAGTCAAACTACCCACCAGACACGGTCCCCGATCCAGATTATGGACCTAGGTTAGAACATCAAACGTTAAAGGGTGGTATTTCAAGGTTGACTCCATGCAGACTGGCGTCCACACTTCATAGTCTCCCACCTATCCTACACATCAAGGCTCAATGTTCAGTGTCAAGCTATAGTAAAGGTTCACGGGGTCTTTCCGTCTTGCCGCGGGTACACTGCATCTTCACAGCGAGTTCAATTTCACTGAGTCTCGGGTGGAGACAGCCTGGCCATCATTACGCCATTCGTGCAGGTCGGAACTTACCCGACAAGGAATTTCGCTACCTTAGGACCGTTATAGTTACGGCCGCCGTTTACTGGGGCTTCGATCAAGAGCTTCTCCCTAAGGATAACCCCATCAATTAACCTTCCAGCACCGGGCAGGCGTCACACCGTATACGTCCACTTTCGTGTTTGCACAGTGCTGTGTTTTTAATAAACAGTTGCAGCCAGCTGGTATCTTCGACTGGCTTCGGCTCCGTCCGCAAGGGACTTCACTTACCGCCAGCGTGCCTTCTCCCGAAGTTACGGCACCATTTTTGCCTAGTTCCTTCACCCGAGTTCTCTCAAGCGCCTGAGTATTCTCTACCTGACCACCTGTGTCGGTTTGGGGGTACGATTGTTGGTAACCTGAAGCTTAGAGGCTTTTCCTGGAAGCAGGGCATCAATTGCTTCACCACCTTAGTGGCTCGTCATCACACCTCAGCATTAAGTGACCGGATTTGCCTAATCACTCTGCCTACATGCTTGAACCGGGACGACCGTCGCCCGGACAACCTAGCCTTCTCCGTTCCCCCATCGCAGTTACCACCAGTACGGGAATATTAACCCGTTTCCCATCGACTACGCTTTTCAGCCTCGCCTTAGGGGTCGACTCACCCTGCCCCGATTAACGTTGGACAGGAACCCTTGGTCTTCCGGCGTGCGGGTTTTTCACCCGCATTATCGTTACTTATGTCAGCATTCGCACTTCTGATACCTCCAGCATGCCTCACAGCACACCTTCGCAGGCTTACAGAACGCTCCCCTACCCAACAACACATAAGTGTCGCTGCCGCAGCTTCGGTGCATGGTTTAGCCCCGTTACATCTTCCGCGCGGGCCGACTCGACCAGTGAGCTATTACGCTTTCTTTAAATGATGGCTGCTTCTAAGCCAACATCCTGGCTGTCTGAGCCTTCCCACTTCGTTTCCCACTTAACCATGACTTTGGGACCTTAGCTGGCGGTCTGGGTTGTTTCCCTCTTCACGACGGACGTTAGCACCCGCCGTGTGTCTCCCGTGATAACATTCTTCGGTATTCGCAGTTTGCATCGAGTTGGTAAGTCGGGATGACCCCCTAGTCGAAACAGTGCTCTACCCCCGAAGATGAGTTCACGAGGCGCTACCTAAATAGCTTTCGGGGAGAACCAGCTATCTCCCGGTTTGATTGGCCTTTCACCCCCATCCACAAGTCATCCGCTAATTTTTCAACATTAGTCGGTTCGGTCCTCCAGTTAGTGTTACCCAACCTTCAACCTGCCCATGGATAGATCACCGGGTTTCGGGTCTATACCCTGCAACTTATTCGCCCAGTTAAGACTCGGTTTCCCTACGGCTCCCCTATACGGTTAACCTTGCTACAGAATATAAGTCGCTGACCCATTATACAAAAGGTACGCAGTCACCCCATCCTCAAATGTCCCGCTTGCTTTTACTGTCAAACTGGCTCGATTTTTTAACTTCCGTTGCTCGTGTACTTCTATGTACACTGCGCGACGGCTTGAAAAAATCAATCCACTTTGTAGGTAAACGCTGCGCTGTTTTCGAGTGGTTTGTCCAATCACTCAGTGCGAGGCACTTGAGTGATGGGGCTCCTACTGCTTGTACGTACACGGTTTCAGGTTCTTTTTCACTCCCCTCGCCGGGGTTCTTTTCGCCTTTCCCTCACGGTACTGGTTCACTATCGGTCAATCAGGAGTATTTAGCCTTGGAGGATGGTCCCCCCATATTCAGACAGGATAACACGTGTCCCGCCCTACTCGTCGAGTTCACAATAACAGCATCTTCAGATACGGGGCTATCACCCTTTACTGCCGGACTTTCCAGACCGTTCTCCTGACGCTGCTATTGATTAAGACTCTGGGCTGTTCCCCGTTCGCTCGCCGCTACTAGGGGAATCTCGGTTGATTTCTTTTCCTCGGGGTACTGAGATGTTTCAGTTCTCCCGGTTCGCTTCATGACGCTATGTATTCACGTCATGATAATATCCATTGGATATTGGGTTTCCCCATTCGGAAATCGTCGGGTATAACGGTTCATATCACCTTACCGACGCTTATCGCAGATTAGCACGTCCTTCATCGCCTCTGATTGCCTAGGCATCCACCGTGTACGCTTATTCGCTTAACCTCACAACCCGAAGGTGTCTTCTAAAACGGATTGCTGCGCTTCATGATTTCGACGTTGGGCAGTGCTCGCAATGCTCACATACTAATGTATGCTGCGCTTGCTGTGCGTTGTCCGCCTTGAAATCATTTTGCTCGCATATCCTCTTTCTGAAGAGTACTTTCAGATTTGAGATTTTGAGAGACTCATCAATATACCTCGGTGATATATTGATTTGTTTTCAATTTTTCAGCTTGTTCCAGATTGTTAAAGAGCAAAATAATTCGCAGTATACTATTGCTAATATACTCTGAATTATTGTTTTATATTCAAGAGATTATGGTGGAGCTAAGCGGGATCGAACCGCTGACCTCCTGCGTGCAAGGCAGGCGCTCTCCCAGCTGAGCTATAGCCCCATAATGCATTCTTTAATACCAGTACAACCACTCCTTTTCTTCTTTTTAGAAAGAAGCTTTTTCTTTAGGCAAGGCGTGGAGTCACGAAGTTTACAATAAGTAAACGAGTGAATTCACAACGCAGCATAAAGGAAAAGTGGTAGGCCTGAGTGGACTTGAACCACCGACCTCACCCTTATCAGGGGTGCGCTCTAACCACCTGAGCTACAAGCCTATACCGGTATTTCTGCTCATTCTTCATCAGACAATCTGTGTGAGCACTGCACATAACACGTATCTCTTAGGTAAGGAGGTGATCCAACCGCAGGTTCCCCTACGGTTACCTTGTTACGACTTCACCCCAGTCATGAATCACAAAGTGGTAAGCGCCCTCCCGAAGGTTAAGCTACCTACTTCTTTTGCAACCCACTCCCATGGTGTGACGGGCGGTGTGTACAAGGCCCGGGAACGTATTCACCGTAGCATTCTGATCTACGATTACTAGCGATTCCGACTTCATGGAGTCGAGTTGCAGACTCCAATCCGGACTACGACAGACTTTATGAGTTCCGCTTGCTCTCGCGAGGTCGCTTCTCTTTGTATCTGCCATTGTAGCACGTGTGTAGCCCTACTCGTAAGGGCCATGATGACTTGACGTCATCCCCACCTTCCTCCGGTTTATCACCGGCAGTCTCCTTTGAGTTCCCGCCATTACGCGCTGGCAACAAAGGATAAGGGTTGCGCTCGTTGCGGGACTTAACCCAACATTTCACAACACGAGCTGACGACAGCCATGCAGCACCTGTCTCAGAGTTCCCGAAGGCACTCCTCTATCTCTAAAGGATTCTCTGGATGTCAAGAGTAGGTAAGGTTCTTCGCGTTGCATCGAATTAAACCACATGCTCCACCGCTTGTGCGGGCCCCCGTCAATTCATTTGAGTTTTAACCTTGCGGCCGTACTCCCCAGGCGGTCGATTTAACGCGTTAGCTCCAGAAGCCACGGTTCAAGACCACAACCTCTAAATCGACATCGTTTACAGCGTGGACTACCAGGGTATCTAATCCTGTTTGCTCCCCACGCTTTCGCACCTGAGCGTCAGTCTTTGTCCAGGGGGCCGCCTTCGCCACCGGTATTCCTCCACATCTCTACGCATTTCACCGCTACACGTGGAATTCTACCCCCCCTCTACAAGACTCTAGCCAACCAGTTTCAGATGCAATTCCCAAGTTAAGCTCGGGGCTTTCACATCTGACTTAATTGACCGCCTGCGTGCGCTTTACGCCCAGTAATTCCGATTAACGCTTGCACCCTCCGTATTACCGCGGCTGCTGGCACGGAGTTAGCCGGTGCTTCTTCTGCGGGTAACGTCAATTGCTAAGAGTATTAATCTTAACACCTTCCTCCCCGCTGAAAGTACTTTACAACCCTAAGGCCTTCTTCATACACGCGGCATGGCTGCATCAGGCTTGCGCCCATTGTGCAATATTCCCCACTGCTGCCTCCCGTAGGAGTCTGGGCCGTGTCTCAGTCCCAGTGTGGCTGATCATCCTCTCAGACCAGCTAGAGATCGTTGCCTAGGGTGAGCCATTACCTCACCTACTAGCTAATCCCATATGGGTTCATCCGATAGCGCAAGGTCCGAAGAGCCCCTGCTTTGGTCCGTAGACGTCATGCGGTATTAGCCACCGTTTCCAGTAGTTATCCCCCTCTATCGGGCAGATCCCCATACATTACTCACCCGTCCGCCGCTCGTCAGCAAGAAAGCAAGCTTTCCTCTGTTACCGCTCGACTTGCATGTGTTAGGCCTGCCGCCAGCGTTCAATCTGAGCCATGATCAAACTCTTCAATTAAAAGTGTTTGATGCTCAAAGAAATCGAAAACTTAGCTATTCATAAATGAATTTACTTTTGTTGTTCACTCTTCAAGACTTGATACATCTAATATTTTAGAAGATATCGTCTCTGCGAGTGCCCACACAGATTGTCTGATAATTTGTTAAAGAGCAGTGCAACATTCGCTGCCGTTTCCGGTCTTCTGCGTTGTTGCGAGGAGGCGTATATTACGCTATTCCCCTGAAGAGTCAAGAGTTTTTTTCAAACTTTTTTCTTTTCTCTTTGTTCTCTCGGCTAACTCACTTAACGTGGTTTGCCGTGACAACGAGGACGCATTATAGGGAGTTTTCTGAGGCTGGCAATAGTTTTTTTAAGAAAAAAAATTGTTTGCTTAATTCCACAGCAAAACCCCTACTTATACGCACTTATCAACAATTTTATCCACAGAGCACCTTTTTACATAAAATTAGCATGTCAAACGCAAACGTTTGCGTTATTATAGCGGTCGATTAAGCAAGATTGATTTTGTGTCCATCTTCTGAAATGTTAGTTAAGCAAACACAATTTCACTGTATTAATGTGATTTAACTTCACCATTACTACCGTTATACCAACCCCAAGGGATAAAACTCATGCAACATCTTCGTCCTATCCGCCGTGCACTTTTAAGTGTGTCTGATAAAGCAGGTATTTTAGAATTTGCTAAAGCACTTGTTGAAAGAAAAGTAGAACTCTTATCGACAGGTGGAACCGCACGTCTATTAGCAGAAGCTGGCTTACCGGTTATTGAAGTCTCCGATTACACAGGTTTCCCAGAAATGATGGATGGCAGAGTGAAAACACTGCACCCTAAAGTACATGGTGGAATTCTAGGTCGTCGTGGGCAAGACGATGCAATTATGGAAGAACATGAAATTCGTCCTATCGATATGGTCGTCGTAAATCTTTATCCTTTTGCTAAAACAGTCGCTCGCCCAGATTGCTCATTAGCAGATGCGGTGGAAAATATCGATATTGGTGGACCAACAATGGTTCGCTCCGCGGCAAAAAATCATAAAGACGTTACGATTGTAGTAAATAGTAATGACTATGAAAGAGTGATTGAAGAAATGGATAATCACGAAAATAGCCTTACTTTAGATACACGCTTTGATTTGGCGATTAAAGCCTTTGAACACACAGCCGCTTACGACGGAATGATTGCTAACTACTTCGGTCAGAAGGTTGCACCTTATTATGGTGATACTTCACAACCATCAGGTACTTTCCCTCGCACCTTAAATCTGAACTATATAAAGAAACAAGATATGCGTTATGGTGAGAATGCCCACCAGCAAGCAGCTTTTTATATAGAAGAGAATATAGAAGAAGCATCTATTGCCACTGCTAACCAATTACAAGGCAAAGCGCTTTCTTATAACAACATTGCTGATACTGATGCAGCATTAGAATGTGTGAAATCATTTTCCGAACCAGCATGTGTTATTGTGAAACATGCAAATCCTTGCGGTGTTGCAATTGCGAACACGCTCGCACAAGCATATGACAATGCATTTAAAACTGATCCAACCTCTGCATTTGGTGGCATTATCGCATTCAACCGTCCATTAGATGCAAAAACAGCAAGTGCAATCATCGAACGTCAGTTTGTTGAAGTAATCATTGCTCCTTCTATTAATGAAGATGCATTACCAATTTTAGAAACTAAACCAAATGTTCGTGTATTAGCTTGTGGTCAATGGCAAGAAGCCAAACCAGCATTAGATTTCAAACGTGTTAATGGTGGGCTGTTAGTTCAAGATCGTGACTTAGGTATGGTAAAAGAAGAAAACTTAAGAGTGGTTACCCAACGTCAACCTAGTGAGCGTGAACTTAAAGATGCACTCTTCTGCTGGAAAGTCGCCAAATTCGTAAAATCAAATGCCATTGTTTACGCTAAAAACGATATGACAATTGGTATTGGTGCAGGACAAATGAGCCGTGTGTACTCTGCAAAAATTGCGGGTATTAAAGCTGCTGATGAAGGTTTAGAAGTTGCAGGCTGTGCAATGGCATCAGACGCATTCTTCCCATTTAGAGATGGTATTGATGCGGCAGCACTTGCTGGTGTGACTTGTGTTATTCAACCTGGTGGCTCAATTCGTGATGATGAAGTGATTGCAGCTGCAAATGAACATAACATTGCAATGATTTTCACCAATATGCGCCACTTCCGTCATTAATAAGGTATTGATATGAAGATTTTGATTATTGGTAATGGCGGTCGTGAACATGCACTAGCTTGGAAAGCGGTTCAATCGCCGCTTACAACACACGTTTTTGTTGCCCCTGGTAATGCAGGTACTGCATTAGAAAGCGGTGTTGAGAATGTCGCTATCAGTGCAACAGACATTCCTGCATTAGTCGCATTTGCTCTCGAAAATAAAATTGATTTGACTATCGTGGGCCCTGAAGCACCACTGGTTATTGGTGTTGTCGATGCATTTAAAGATGCAGGGTTGACCATCTTTGGCCCAACAAAAGGAGCCGCACAGTTAGAAGGCTCTAAAGCCTTCACAAAAGATTTTTTAGCTCGTCATAAAATTCCAACTGCGGATTATCAAAATTTCACAGAAATAGCACCTGCACTTGAGTACCTTAATAAAGTAGGCGCACCGATTGTTATTAAAGCAGATGGTTTAGCCGCAGGTAAAGGCGTTATTGTAGCTATGACACAAGCTGAGGCTGAAGCGGCAATTAAAGATATGCTGGCTGGCAATGTTTTTGGTGATGCAGGACATCGTATTGTTATCGAAGAATTTCTTGATGGCGAAGAAGCTAGCTTTATTGTGATGGTTGATGGTGAACACGTTATTCCAATGGCAACAAGCCAAGATCATAAACGTGTTGGCGATGGAGATACTGGACCTAATACAGGGGGTATGGGGGCATATTCACCAGCGCCTGTTGTTACACCAGAAATCCACCAGCAAGTAATGGAAAAAATCATTTATCCAACAGTTAAGGGAATGGCTTCTGAAGGCTATCGTTACCAAGGTTTCCTTTATGCTGGATTGATGATTGATAAACAAGGCATTGCCAAGGTTATTGAGTTTAACTGTCGTTTTGGTGATCCAGAAACTCAACCGATTATGATGCGTATGCAATCTGACTTAGTTGAGCTGTGCTTAGCTGGAGCAAAAGGTAACTTAAAAGATAAAGATTCTCTTTGGGATCCTCGTCCAGCTTTAGGAATTGTGATTGCAGCCGGCGGCTATCCTGCTGATTATCGTCAAGGTGATGTTATCAAAGGCTTAACACCAACATCATCAACAACGGCAAAAGTATTTCAAGCAGGAACAACACTCAATGAAAAAGGCGACGTTATCACTGCTGGCGGGCGAGTACTATGTGCGACTGCATTAGGTGATGATATCGAGCAAGCTCAAAAAAATGCTTATGCCTTAGCAAAAGATATTCATTGGAATGGTAGTTTTTATCGCCATGATATCGGTTATCGAGCGATTGCACGCTTAAAGAAATAAATTAACAACGACAAAAGGGAGTGATCACAAGCTCTCTTTTGTTGGTTCCCATTTACAAAAATCGTGTTCTGCAACCATAAGTAATTGCTTACCTTCGGGTGAATCAAGCCAAGCAACATAAGAAGGCTTACTTGAATTACGTGTTCTTGTTTTTAACCAACGTTGTTCTGGACCTTCAAATGAAACACTCACCTTCTCACCAGCACATGTTGTCATCGTATTTTGATACCAAACACCCTGTACTAAATTTACTTTCCCAATAGTAAGCGCTTCACTAATTTCACGCTCTTTACTTGCAGCAAATACCATTCTTAAACGCTCATCTTCTGTCAATGCTCGTTTTTGCTTCTGGCTTTCTTGTTGCATGAAAATAACTTCACCACGTTTATTTAAACGAAGGTGCCAAGAAGAGGGATCATTTGGATTGATAACTTCAGAGCGGACTTGCCAAAGCTTATTTTGACGATACTCATAGAATGTGATGACAGTTTCTGGCTTTTTATAGAAGCTATAAACACTCATGATCACTTGAGGCTCTGACGTCGTATTATTTAAACGCCATAGTCGGACAACACCCTCATCTGCAATATAACCTGTTGCAGAAAATTCAGGTAGTTGCACAGTAGAGGAGCAGGCGCTGAGCAAAAAAGCAGATCCTATTGCTAACAGCCCCTGTCGTTTCAACAAAAGGGGAGTAAATCCCCCTCTATTGTTCATTCCGTTCAAAGGAATTATTTTACTGCGTCTTTCAGTGCTTTACCGGCAGTAAATGCAGGAACGTTAGCTGCTGCAATTTTAATTTCTTTACCAGTTTGAGGGTTACGACCAGTACGCTCTGCACGGTGATTCACCTTGAATGTACCGAAACCAACTAACTGTACAGAATCGCCTTCTTTCAGAGCACCTGTTACTGAATCGATAAACGCTTCAATAGCAGCTTTTGCTTGAGTTTTTGTCAGATCCGCTTTTTCAGCAACTGATTCGGTTAATTCAGCTTTGTTCATAAAATAGTCCTTAAAGTATGTTTTATCGTTTGAAAAACATCTGGTGAAAAAACTTAATTTATCTTTTTAAGAGGATAAATTAAGTAAAACACCTGAGCCACTTCTTTTCGTACCCAATGTAGAACATACACGGGGGTGATGTGAAGCCTTTAAACGTCGCTTTTCAAGCACTAAATCACGTTTTTCTGATTTAGTGCGTTAATTCTATACCGATATTGCTCATTCCAGCTTCACGAAGGTCTGCACGTAGACCCTTGATCAGTTCGATATCTCTTTCTTCACATTCTACAAGTAGACGGTAAATTTCCCATTGGATATCGAACTCTTCAATAACAGCAGGTAGAGATCTAAGCTCTTCTTCGCTCATTTCTCTTTCTGCTTGTGTCATTTCAAGTGAAGCAACTGTCCCTACTGATAATTTGCTCACTTCAATAGCGTGACTTAATGATTCACCGCTTAAACGAGAGTGAACAATTTCACTAAGTGCAACACAGGCGTCAATCGCAGGATAGACACCATAAATTTCAAACTGAGATGCATCAGGGATAGCTTCTTCTAATTTCTCTAATTGAGAATCAAAATTAACCTTTGCATCTTTCACCGTTAAAGTTTCCCAAACCAGATCGAGAATACGGCGATAAAGCATCGGATCGGTAAATCCTGTTTCACGACAAAATACCTGATAGTTTGGGTACATTCTCTCACACAGGCACGCCATAAACGTCAGGTGTTGCCAAGCTTCTAGCTTTTCTAAACGTAAATGGATTGGGTTCTTCAACATTCGTGATTACTCATTTTCTTAACTTAGGCGCAGTTTACCTGAAAATTAAAAATATCCACATATTTCCCGGTCATTTAGAGCTTATTCTTATTCAACTGCTCAAATAATCGCCTATTTGAGGCAATACCATCGGCCCAACGCGTTGGTTCTGGCAATCGATATCCTTTCATACACAACTCAACCCATTGCAAAGCGCCATCCATACTCACTTTATGACCCGGAGAAATATACAGGGGTTTGCATTTTTTCTTACTGCGATAAATCCATCCTATTTGCTCATTTTTATCCATTAACGGCTCATGACTTCCCATTTCTTCATTGACGTCTTTATCAACGCCACATAAACGACTTTTTGCCACGCCAATAGTAGGCGTATCCACTAATAAACCAAAATGACTTGCGACACCAAGCCTTCTAGGATGAGCAATACCTTGTCCATCGACAAAAATAAGAGATGGTTTCTGTTTTATTAGTTGCCAAGCAGCCAGTAACGCAGGGCACTCTCTAAACGAAAGTAAACCAGGAATATAAGGAAGAGTTGTAGGTATTCGCGCAATTTGATATTCAAGAATTTCAAAAGAAGGGTAATGCATTATCACAATGGCGGCGCGAGTAACTGCGCCACCTTCTTCAAAACCAACATCAGCACCTGCTATGTAAGTTGGTGCTGTAAATTGGTCTGTTAAAATAATCCGTTGAGCTTTTTCTGTCTGCTCCTGACGCAATTGTTGGGTATTAATCATTATCCTGATGATAAGGCTTTGATAAACGGTGAACCGCATCAATAAATGCACCAGCATGCTCTGGTGGAACATCTTGATGAATACCGTGCCCAAGATTAAAGACATGACCGTTACCTTTACCAAACCCAGCAAGAATAGTTTCGACTTCTTGCTCTATTCTGGCAGGTGGTGCATATAGCATAGAAGGATCCATATTGCCTTGTAGCGCAACTTTATCCCCTACTCGGCGACGTGCATCTTCAATATCAATCGTCCAATCTAGCCCTAATGCATCACAACCTGTTGCTGCCATTGCTTCTAACCAACGACCGCCACCTTTAGTAAATAAGGTTACAGGAACTTTTCTTCCATCGTATTCGCGAATAAGACCATCAACAATCTTATGCATGTAGTGTAATGAGAAAAGTTGGTAATCACGCCCTGTTAGCACACCACCCCATGTATCAAAGATCATAATGGATTGTGCACCCGCTTTAATTTGAGCATTCAAATAAAGGATAACGCTATCTGCCAGTTTATCCAGTAATAGATGTAGTGCTTGAGGCTCTGAATACATCATTTTTTTAATTTTTGTGAAGGCCTTACTACTACCACCTTCAATCATATAGGTTGCCAGCGTCCAAGGGCTTCCTGAAAAGCCAATTAAGGGCACACTACCTTGCAATGCATGACGAATAGCACGTACTGCATTCATCACATATCCCAGTTCATCTTCAGGATCAGGAATAGGCAGTTTTTTAATATCATCAAGACTATTTATTGGTGATTTAAAACGAGGGCCTTCACCTGTTTCAAAGTAAAGACCCAATCCCATTGCATCTGGAATAGTTAAAATATCAGAAAATAAAATAGCAGCATCTAAAGGAAAGCGTCTTAAAGGCTGTAATGTCACTTCACAAGCCAATTCGGTGTTCTTGCACAATGAGATGAAATCCCCCGCCTGTGCCCGTGTTTCCTTATATTCAGGAAGATATCTGCCTGCCTGACGCATCATCCAAACTGGGGTGACATCAACAGGTTGGCGCAACAGCGCACGTAAATAGCGGTCGTTTTTCAACTCACTCATGACTAACTCCATTAACAGTAATAGGGCCGCAAAATAGCAGGTATTGTAACATGCTGGAAAAATAACTGTTGGCAGACTGCGCCTTTATTTAGTTCTTTTCTTTATCTTGTCTAATATTGGCTATCGTATCTTCTATCAAGCGTCGAGCAATAGTGTCTGGCGGTGGGATCTGCGGTAATTGATCGTAACGATACCAACCTGCACTCGTTAATTCAGAAGGATCGTGGCGTAGTTCACCACCATCATAGTCAGCTAAAAAGCCCATCATTAAGGAGTGAGGGAATGGCCAAGGCTGAGAAGATACATAGCGAATATTGCGAATACGAATATTACTCTCTTCAAACACTTCACGAGCTACGGCTTCTTCTAAGGTTTCACCCACCTCAACAAAACCAGCAAGTACAGTGTAAAGAGGTGAATGTTTATGCCTAACATGATGTGCTAATAAGATTTTATCTTCATGGCGAATGCCCACAATAATACAAGGGGCAATTTGTGGGTAATAGCGTTCATGGCAGTTATCGCATAAACACGCCCATTCGCTCTCGCTATGGCGCATTTTAGAGCCACAATAACCGCAAAAGCGGTGAGAACGATAAAACTCAGCCAGCTGGACACCTCGACCAACTAATTTAAATAAGTTTTCATCTTGTGAAGCGATAAGTCTTGGTGAACACATGTCGTTATCCATTTTTCCATGAATAAGCCAAACTGTTTCACCTTGCCATTCACCAACAATTTTGGCGTGCTGACCAATGAGATCCCAATCTTTAGCTAAGCCAAACGGAAGTTCGCCTTTAGGTAACCATACTCGCCCACCAAGACTGACTGTCCACCAGCCTTTTTCTGACCCTGTTAATGTATATAAATGCATAACGACCATTCTATCCAAAATAATGATATAGAATAGAGGATACTCTTTTTAGCAAGAACCACTCAATGAATTATGACTATCTTCTATAATTCATTAACATTCTTAAACATAAATATAAATTTTATTAATAGTAAGAACCGTTATAATGACAGATAAAACAAAAAATAAAATTGCTATTTTTGATCTAGATGAAACACTTTTAGCTGGCGATTCTAGTCGCTTATGGACAAACTATTTGTGGGATAAAAATATAGTCACAGATCCTCATTTTTTAAAACTAGATGAACAAATGATCATAGACTATTACGCTGAAAAGCTGGATATAAACCAATATCTTTTTCAACATCTGGCATATTTTAAACATCATGATATAGATAAAATAAATCATTGGGTTAATGACTTCACTGAAACAAAAATTCAGCCTCAGCTTTACCCACAAGGAATATCAATAATTACACAATATCGACAGCAAAATATTCCCGTTATAATTATTTCAGCAACAATGTCCTTTTTAGTTCACTCTATTGCAAAACAACTCAATGCGGATGTTTCAATGGGTATTGATATGCAAATTAAGGACAACTATTACACCGGATTTATTGAAGGTACTCCTACATTTCGAGAAGGAAAGGTTGAGCGTTTAAATCAATGGAAAGAAGTCAATAACATTAACAATACTTATATTTATTTCTATACTGATTCATCTAATGATCTCCCATTATGTTACCAAGCAGATCGTGTTATCGCGGTTAATGCAGATAAAAAATTAACTCAAGTTTCGGATGAAAAAGCATGGGAAAAACAACATTGGGATTTAAATAAATAACCCATGTCGGACTTGTAGTTTTTAAAATCTTTCATATACTGGACGTCTTCTTGTCGGAGTGCCTAGTGTTTATAAGGCTATTATAAATACAGGCTGAGACCGTTAATTCGGGATCCGCGGAACCTGATCGGGTTAATACCCGCGAAGGGAACAAGAGTGATTCGACCTTTTGATAGCTACATTGCGTATATTTTTTACACACCTATATACACCTATCTGTCGATACTCCCTGCGACCTCCAGACAAGCATTTTTCTCAATATTCACCCGACAGGCGATTAGCCTGCATGATATTTATTAGGAAATGCTATGTCCCAAAATCAAACTATATCCGTTAAAGATATTTCACCAACAAACAACAAACAGCGCCCACGAAAAGAGCAGCGTGATGCAGCTCAAGAATTTATCAGCACCATTCAAGGTGTTAGTTTTCCAAATTCAAACCGCATTTATCTCGAAGGATCACGTACTGATATTCAAGTCCCAATGCGTGAGATCCAACTCGATAAAACGCTAATAGGAGGATCAAAAGATTCCCCTATTTTTGAAGATAATGAACCTGTACCTGTGTATGACACATCAGGCCCTTATGGCGATCCAGCTTCTCAACTTGACGTTAATCTTGGATTAAAAAAAATACGCCAACCATGGATTGATGAGCGCAATGATACTGAAGCACTTTCTCTTTTAAGTTCGGATTTCACTCAACAACGCCTTTCTGATGCAGGATTAGAACATCTACGTTTTCCCTTAAAACCAAACCCTAGAAAAGCGCTAAATGGCAAAAGTGTGACGCAATTGCATTATGCTCGCCAAGGCATTATTACGCCTGAAATGGAGTTTATTGCTATTCGTGAGAATATGGGCCGAGAGAGAATTCGTAGCGAAGTTTTACGTCAACAGCATGCAGGATTCAGCTTTGGTGCACATCTTCCTGACAATATTACCCCTGAATTTGTACGCCAAGAAGTTGCTGCTGGTCGAGCTATCATTCCTGCCAATATCAATCACCCTGAATCAGAGCCAATGATTATTGGGCGAAATTTCTTAGTGAAAGTGAATGCCAATATCGGAAACTCCTCTGTAACCTCCTCCATTGAGGAAGAAGTTGAAAAGCTGATTTGGTCTACACGCTGGGGAGCAGATACCGTAATGGATCTCTCAACAGGTCGTTATATTCATGAAACGCGTGAGTGGATCATTCGTAACAGCCCAGTTCCTATCGGCACAGTTCCAATTTATCAAGCACTCGAGAAAGTTAATGGTATTGCTGAAGATCTTACTTGGGAAATGTTCCGAGATACCTTGCTTGAACAAGCAGAACAAGGTGTTGATTACTTTACTATTCATGCAGGCGTGTTGTTACGTTACGTGCCTATGACGGCAAAACGCCTAACGGGTATTGTCTCTCGTGGCGGTTCAATAATGGCAAAATGGTGTTTATCACATCATAAAGAAAATTTCCTCTACGAACATTTCCGTGAAATCTGTGAAATTTGTACGGCTTATGATGTTTCCCTTTCTCTGGGTGACGGACTAAGACCGGGTTCAATTCAAGATGCGAACGATGAAGCTCAATTTTCTGAATTACATACCTTAGGTGAACTGACAAAAATTGCATGGGAATATGACGTTCAAGTCATGATAGAAGGCCCCGGCCACGTTCCAATGCAAATGATCCGCCGTAATATGACAGAAGAATTAGAGCATTGTCATCAAGCACCATTTTATACATTAGGTCCTCTCACTACGGACATTGCACCGGGTTACGATCACTTCACATCAGGTATTGGTGCGGCAATGATTGGTTGGTTTGGTTGTGCGATGCTCTGTTATGTTACCCCTAAAGAACATCTAGGCTTACCTAATAAAGAAGATGTAAAACAAGGGCTTATTACTTATAAAATTGCCGCGCATGCCGCCGATTTAGCCAAAGGACATCCCGGTGCTCAAATTCGTGATAATGCAATGTCAAAAGCCCGCTTTGAGTTTAGATGGGAAGATCAATTCAATCTAGCGCTTGATCCTGAAACCGCACGCCAATATCACGATGAAACCTTGCCTCAAGCATCAGGAAAAGTCGCTCATTTCTGCTCAATGTGTGGTCCTAAATTCTGCTCAATGAAAATAACACAAGAAGTACGCGATTATGCGGCCGGCATGGAGCAAATGTCTCAAGCCTTTAAAGAGCATGGCAGTGAGTTATACCACAGTGCAGAAATCGCTAGTGTTGAGGTAACTGAAAATGAACAGATCCTCTGACACATCTTTTGCATCAACAGAAAAAAAACTTGGGCTTTACCCTGTTGTTGATTCTGTTGAATGGATTGAACGCCTGTTAAAAACAGGCGTTACCACCTTGCAATTACGCATAAAAGATAAACAACCAGACGACGTTGAACAAGAGATCATTGAAGCAATAAAACTGGGTAAACAGTATCACGCAAGGCTATTTATTAATGATTATTGGCAGCTTGCCATTAAACATCACGCCTACGGTATTCATCTTGGTCAAGAAGATCTCGATATTGCAGATCTTGATGCCATAAAAAAATCAGGGTTACGTCTTGGTATTTCTACTCATGATGAAACGGAATTACAAAGAGCGAAAGCATTGCGTCCGTCTTACATCGCATTAGGGCATATCTTTCCAACGACAACTAAAGATATGCCATCTAACCCCCAAGGTTTAGAGGCACTCAAACATCAAGTAGAGCAGACACCTGATTTTCCAACGGTTGCTATTGGAGGGATCTCGCTAGAGAGAGTACCTGATGTTGTTGCAACTGGTGTCGGTAGTGTTGCCTTAGTCAGTGCAATAACAAAAACGCCAGATTGGCAACAAGTGACTCGTAAATTATTAGAATTAGTGGAGGGAAAACCATCATGCTAAATGATAATGATTTTATGCGTTATAGCCGACAAGTGATGTTAGAAGATATTGGCTTAGAGGGACAAAACAAACTTCAACAAGCAAGAGTACTGATTGTTGGGCTTGGTGGATTAGGCTCTCCTGCATCACTTTATCTTGCTGGTGCAGGTATTGGGGAGCTTATTTTAGTTGATGATGATGAGTTGCATGTTTCTAATCTACAACGCCAAATTCTTTATCGAACTCAAGATATTCCTGATGCGAAATCAGAGGTCGCAAAGCAGTCTCTGCTTGCATTAAATCCAGAGATAAAAATTACCTCTTATAAACAACGTATTGATGGTGACTCATTATCTAAATTAGTTAAAGAGGTCAATTTAGTCTTAGATTGCACAGATAACATGCTCACACGCCAAGCGATTAATCGTGTTTGTGTCACACAGCAAACTCCACTTATCAGTGGCAGTGCCGTAGGGTTTAGTGGCCAACTTATGGTGTTTGAGCCTCCTTTTATTCATGGTTGCTATCACTGCCTCTATCCAGATGAGACAGAACCTCAACGAAATTGCCAAACAGCCGGAATTCTAGGCCCTGTTGTGGGTGTGATTGGTACACTTCAGGCACTTGAAGCGATTAAATTGCTCTCTGGCCTACCCAGTTCTCTAAGTGGAAAGCTTCGCCTTTTCGATGGTAGAAAACAAAATTGGAGTACTTTGCGTTTAACACCATCAAAAACATGTCCTGTTTGTCGAGGTTTAGCATGAACATTACCGTAAATGACGAACAATATTCTCTGGATATGCCTGTCACTATCTGTCAGCTCCTTATTCAGTTAGAGCAACCACCTATTGGTGTAGCGCTTGCTATCAATGAAACCATCATTCCCCGTGAAAATTGGGAAACACATTTTATTAATGATGGCGATACTATTCTTCTCTTCCAAGCAATTGCAGGAGGCTGATATGTTAAAAATTGCTGATACAACATTCACATCGAGACTTTTTACAGGCACAGGGAAATTTGCAACACCAACACTAATGACAGAAGCTGTTAAAGCTTCGGGTAGCCAATTAGTTACGATGGCAATGAAACGTGTGGATTTAAAAAATGGTAATGATGATTTAATCGCACCACTTAAATCATTAGGGGTAAAATTATTACCTAATACATCTGGTGCGAAAACGGCACAAGAAGCTGTTTTTGCGGCTCGTTTAGCCAAAGAAGCTTTTGGCACTCATTGGGTAAAATTAGAAATTCATCCTGATACCAAATATTTATTACCCGACCCTATTGAAACACTTAAAGCCGCTGAAATCCTCGTTAAAGAAGGTTTTGTTGTTTTGCCTTATTGTAGTGCTGATCCTGTTTTGTGTCGTCGTTTAGAAGAAGTTGGCTGTGCTGCTGTGATGCCTTTAGGTTCTCCTATTGGTTCAAATCAAGGCTTACAGACTCGTGATTTTCTACGGATTATTATTGAACAAGCCTCAATACCTGTTGTTGTTGATGCAGGTATTGGTGCACCTAGCCACGCACTTGAAGCTTTAGAGTTAGGTGCTGATGCAGTCTTAGTGAATACTGCAATTGCGGTTGCTAAAAATCCTATTCTAATGGCACAGGCATTTAAAGCTGCGCTTGATGCCGGCGAACTTGTTCGACAATCAGGACTTGCTACACCCACTTCAGTTGTGAATATGCAAGCACAAGCCTCTAGCCCATTAACCCAATACTTAGGGGCGTTCTAATGGACACTTTTTCTGATTATTGGCAACAACTCGACTGGGATGACATTACATTAAAGCTCAATAGTAAAACCAATGCGGATGTTGAAGCCGCATTAAATCGTCATACCCTTACACTCGATGATTTTATGGCGCTGATTTCGCCTGCGGGTCGGCATTACTTAGAACCTATGGCTCAACGTGCTCAGAAACTTACTCGACAACGTTTTGGTAATATCGTGGGATTATATGTTCCACTTTATCTTTCTAATTTATGTGCGAATGACTGCACTTACTGTGGCTTTTCAATGAGTAATGCCATTAAGCGCAAAACATTAAATGAAAGTGAGATCATTGCCGAATGTAATAGCATCAGACAATTAGGCTTTGATAGTTTGTTACTAGTGACTGGAGAACATCAAAGAAAAGTGGGTATGGATTATTTTCGCCAATATATCCCTCTTATTCGAGAAAATTTCAGTTCATTAATGATGGAAGTTCAACCTCTTGCAACAGAAGAGTATGCAGAATTAAAAACACTGGGTATTGATGGTGTCATGGTTTATCAAGAAACCTATCATGAACCAACTTATCAGCTTCATCATCTAAAAGGTAAAAAACAAGATTTTCATTGGCGACTACAAACACCTGATAGATTAGGGCAAGCAGGGATTGATAAAATTGGTTTAGGTGCATTGATTGGTCTTTCAAGTCAATGGCGTAGCGATTGTTATATGGTGGCAGAACATCTCTTGTTCTTACAAAAACGCTATTGGAAAAGCCGTTACTCTATCTCTTTTCCTCGTTTACGCCCTTGTGCTGGTGGGCTTAGCCCCGCATCAGTAATGAGTGAAGCTGAGTTAGTTCAGTTGATCTGTGCTTTTCGCATTTTAGCACCTGATGTTGAGCTATCCCTTTCAACACGTGAATCTCCATATTTTCGTGATAACACAGTGCCGTTAGCAATTAATAATATTAGCGCAGGATCTAAAACTCAGCCCGGTGGATATTCTGATAGCCATGAAGAATTAGAACAATTTTCGCCTAATGATAATCGCCATGTAAATGATGTTATCAACGTATTAAAAGAGCGAGGATTACAACCAGTATGGAAAGATTGGGATAATTATTTGGGTCGTTAATTAAAATTCAAATAATATAAAACCGCCTTTAATTTATTTAATTAAAAATCATAAAGGCGGTTTTTATTAAATGATTTAATAAAAGTAACATGTAATAAATTTAAAATAATTAAAAAAAATAAAATAGTATAAACAATATATTAGAATACTTTTAATTTAACATTATATAAAACAGATAGTTTAATTATTATACTGTTAATTCTTCAATTTCTTGAATAGTTAAACCGGATATTTTTTCGATAAATAAAAGATCAAAATTCTCTTTTAATAAGTTTTGAGCTAATTCCATTTGTACTATTTTTTTACCGATTTCAATGCCTTCTGTTTTGCCTAACTCAACGCCTTTAACTTTTCCTATTTCAATGCCTTTAGCTTTTCCAATCTCAATACCTACATTCTTACCTAATTCAATACCTACATTCTTACCTAATTCAATACCTACATTTTTGCCCAGTTCGATCCCCTCCTTTTTGCCTATTTCAAACCCTTCGCTTACACCTAAATTAAATCCTTTATTTTCTAATCTCCAAGCTATATTCATAATCACCTCTTTGTGGTTATCTACTTGTTCAACTATCTTATTTAAAATGAACTCAAAGTCTGATGCGTCCATAATTGAGAATAAATATTCTACAACAGCAATCGTGTCTTCATCTCTGCAGTTTTTCTGATTTATTGCTTTTGATAGAAGTATTGCAATCTCATTAATATCATGACAACTATTAACATGCTTCATCGCAATTTCCATTACCGCCGCTTTTTTATGTGTCAGTAAAATATCATCATCAATTGAGGTCAAATCAATTAAAGAGAAACTATTAGAATAAAGTTTATTAGCAAGTGAATTAAGCGGAAAGCATGACATCCAATTAACAGGAAAAGGATAAGGTTTTTTCTCTCCATGATAAAACAGAATGGGAACAACGAGAGGTAAAGATTTATAACCTTGCTGTAAATGTTGATTCATAGTGTAAAACGCATAATTCATCATACGCCAAGCTATCATTTTATCTGGCTTAGATTGATGTTCTATCAGTAAATAAATAAAGATATCACCCTCTTTGGTTTTCACTAAATATAAAATATCAGACATACGAGAACGTAAGTTAATATCGATAAAAGCAGAATTTTGTAATTGTAACGTTGAAAAATCACAATGGCTTTTTAAGTCCTCAGGTAAATGGACAAAGAAAAAGTCTTTCGCATTACTCACATTCATCATAAAACGTTTAAATGCAGAATCATAAGAAGATATGGATATAGATTTTTTCATAACTAGCTCCATGCTGAATTTGGATTGCTAGCTTACAGAAAAAAATAAATTTTTATCACTAAAAAATAATCATAATCATCTGAAAAATATAAGTTATTTATTGATCTTAACTGAATAAGTAATAGAGAAATAAAAAATACCTTCAATAAATATCAAAGGTATTTTTTAAGATTATAAATTTTCTTTTTAATTATTTATCAACAACAATATTTTTATTAACCACTTCATATTCGTCATTACCCACCATCCTCGCAAATTTCTCAATGGGATCTGTGCTCAAAGCATAAAGCCGTTTTAGAGCAAAAGGTGGATCACCTAAACGAACTTTTCCTTGCTGAGTCGTCACCGCTAATGTCATACCCGACGTTTTGACGGCATTGATTGCTCTTTGATTATATCCACCGAAAGGATATGCAAAGGCATATTGATGTGGATTTAATAACCGCAATACACGTTGTGAACGTTGCAAATCCAATATAATTGTGTGGGATTGACGACTAAAGATAATAGGTTTTTTATTATTATCTAAACGATGTAAAAAATGGGAGTGTGATTGAATATCAAAAACATCACGACTCGATTTAAGTGACTGCCAACTCATAAATTGCAATGAATTAGGTGCCCACTTAGCTGTTTCAGATTTTATTCGTGAAGAGATAACAAATAGTGTTGCTCGTTGGCCATTTTCTTTTAAAAGAGGATAAGCATAGCGATAAACAGACTGCAAACCATCATCAAATGTTAATGCAACAGCTCGACCCGGTAAATTGACACTTTTATTTAAATAGCCTGCGACTTGATTTAGTGAAAGAGTTTCATATCCTGCATCTTTTAAATAATTCATCTGCTCTGTAAATGCAGTTAATGATGTTGTCGTTGATGTATGGCGGAAATTATGGTTTTCCGTTGCTTTGAGAATATGATGATAGGTGAGTACAGGTATCCCTAAATCAGGCTTTACATCTCTTGATGAAATATAACCTAAGTGGCCGCCTAAAGAAATTTCAAACCAATTGATTTTATTTCCATCAGCGTCTTCTTTTATTGTGCGTGATAACACAGGATAACGTAAGTTGGATAAAAGTATTGCTATTTGTGAGCTAGCAATATCTTTATCACTATAGATGGGGGTATTTTTTGTCGTGATTAAATATTCGTAGATAGGATAATCTGTTTTCTTCGTGCTATCTGATAAGAAACGCGTTTTCTTATCGGGTTTAATAGTGGCAATATCTTCAAAATAGCCATCTTCTAAATAACCCGCTTCAAGATAACCTTGAGCATTTCCAAATTGTATTTTGTGGTAATCGCCCTCCGCTACTGATGCATAAAAACCTTGGTTAGGATAAAGCTCTGCAACAGGCCGTAATTTGTCTCCCACAAATGCATATAGCGTTTTTTGTTGGCGCAGTTGCATCAATGTTGTAATGGACGTTTTTAAATCCCATTGAGCTTCTGTTGGGATACCTCGTTCATAAGGTGCTGCGGAAACAAATCCAGTAAAAATAAAGCATAGAATAATCAAACTATTAGTTATTATTCTCATCATTTCGCCTACTTATGTAGAACAGAAACAAAAAATGCCCTCACAATGGAGGGCATTTCAATTTAATCTAAATTAGATTTTAGTCTTTTAATCCACCAAAACCAGCATTCAGTAATTCTGCTAAGTTAGCAGATGCTTCATCAGCACTGATTGTTGTTTCAGTTTCATCTGTCGGCAGTTGTGATTGACGACGCTTCATACGATCTTGGTGATACGCATATCCAGTACCAGCTGGGATCAAGCGACCAACAATAACGTTTTCTTTCAAGCCACGTAACTCATCACGTTTACCTGCTACTGCAGCTTCCGTCAGAACACGAGTTGTTTCTTGGAACGATGCAGCAGAGATGAAGGATTCAGTTGCCAGAGATGCTTTCGTGATACCTAACAGGTCACGAGCATACGTTGCTGGTACTTTGCCATCATCTTCCAGAACACGGTTTGATACTTTAACGCGAGCGTATTCAACCTGTTCACCTTCGAGGAACTCAGAGCTTCCTGCGTTCTCAATGGTAACTTTACGTAGCATCTGACGAACGATAACTTCGATGTGTTTATCGTTAATCTTAACGCCTTGTAAACGGTAAACTTCCTGTACTTCATTAGTGATATAGCGAGTAACCGCATGAACACCACGTAAGCGCAGAATGTCGTGTGGTGATTCTGGACCATCGGAGATAACATCACCGCGTTCCACAACCTCCCCCTCGAATACGTTAAGCTGACGCCATTTAGGGATCATCTCTTCGTATGCATCGCTACCGTCTAATGGAGAAATCACTAGGCGACGTTTACCTTTAGTCTCTTTACCGAACGAAACAATACCGCTGATTTCAGCAAGGATTGCAGGCTCTTTCGGACGACGAGCTTCAAACAGGTCAGCAACGCGTGGCAGACCACCGGTAATATCTTTAGTACCGCCAGATTCTTGTGGAATACGCGCTAAAGTGTCACCTGCGTTAATTGTAATGCCATCGTCTAACTGAACAATTGCTTTACCTGGCAGGAAGTACTGTGCTGGCATATCAGTATTCGGGATTAATACGTCATTACCTTGTGCATCAGTGATGCGCAATGCTGGACGTAAATCTTTACCGCTACCTGTACGCTCTGCTGAATCCAGAACAACCAGTGAAGAAAGACCTGTTAATTCATCTGTTTGACGTGTGATAGTTTGACCATCAACCATGTCAGCAAAACGGATGATACCAGATACTTCACTCACAACTGGCATTGTATGTGGATCCCAGTTAGCAACAGTTTCGCCACCATTAACTGCTTCGCCATCACCTTTCGCTAATTGAGCACCGTAAGGTACTTTATAGCTTTCTTTCGTACGACCGAATTCGTCAATTAAACGTAATTCAGTGTTACGAGAAGTGATAACTAACTTACCAGCAGTATTAGTAATGAACTTCGCATTGAACAGCTTCAGAGTACCTTTGTTACGTACTTGAATGCTAGATTCTGCTGCCGCACGAGATGCCGCACCACCGATGTGGAACGTACGCATCGTTAACTGTGTACCCGGTTCACCGATTGACTGTGCCGCGATAACACCGATAGCTTCACCTTTGTTGATGATATGACCACGAGCAAGGTCACGACCATAACAATTCGCACACACACCGAAGTCTGTGTTACAGGTTACAACTGAACGTACTTTCACGCTGTCAACTGAGTTTTCTTCTAACAGGTCACACAGTTTTTCATTTAACAGGGTGTTACGTGGAACAAGAATATCGGCAGTACCTGGCTTCAGAATATCTTCTGCAGTCACACGACCTAATACACGTTCACGCAGTGGTTCTTTAACATCACCACCTTCGATAACCGGAGTCATCATAACACCTTCGGTTGTACCACAGTCGTCTTCTGTTACGACTAAGTCTTGTGCAACGTCAACTAAACGACGAGTCAAGTAACCGGAGTTTGCTGTTTTCAGTGCGGTATCCGCAAGACCTTTACGAGCACCGTGGGTTGAGATGAAGTACTGAAGTACGTTCAGACCTTCACGGAAGTTCGCTGTGATTGGTGTCTCGATGATTGAGCCATCTGGCTTAGCCATCAGACCACGCATACCTGCTAACTGACGGATCTGAGCTGCAGAACCACGAGCACCGGAGTCAGCCATCATAAAGATGCTGTTGAAAGATACTTGTTGTTCTTCTTCGCCATTACGGTTAATAACGGTTTCAGTAGACAGGTTTTCCATCATCGCTTTTGCTACACGCTCATTCGCTGCAGCCCAAATATCGATGACTTTGTTGTAACGTTCGCCCGCTGTTACCAGACCGGATTGGAACTGTTCCTGAATTTCTGCAACTTCTGCTTCTGCTTCTGCAATGATCTCTGCTTTTTTAGCAGGGATAACCATGTCATCGATACCTACTGAAGCACCTGAACGTGCTGCGTAAGCAAAACCGGTATACATGATTTGGTCAGCAAAAATAACTGTTGGCTTCAAGCCTAATACGCGATAACAGGTATTGAGCATTTTAGAAATTGCTTTCTTACCTAATGGTTGGTTAACCAGCGCGTAAGGTAGGCCTTTTGGTACAATCATCCATAAAATAGCTCGACCGATAGTTGTATCTTGTAAGCTAGTTTCTGTGGTGATGTTACCTTCGCCATCTTTGATCTCTTCAGTGATACGTACTTTAACGCGTGCGTGTAAAGAGGCTAAACCTGCGCGATAAACGCGTTCAGCTTCTTTAGGTCCACTTAACACCATGCCTTCACCTTTGGCATTGATGCAGTCACGAGTCATGTAGTAAAGACCTAATACAACGTCCTGTGAAGGTACGATGATTGGGTCACCACTTGCTGGAGAAAGAATGTTATTTGTTGACATCATTAGCGCACGAGCTTCTAACTGTGCTTCTAATGTCAATGGTACGTGAACCGCCATTTGGTCACCATCGAAGTCGGCGTTATATGCCGCACAAACGAGTGGGTGTAACTGAATAGCTTTACCTTCGATAAGGATTGGTTCAAATGCCTGAATACCTAAACGGTGAAGTGTTGGTGCACGGTTTAGCATCACTGGGTGTTCGCGGATAACTTCATCTAAGATATCCCAAACAACCGCTTCCTCACGCTCAACCATTTTTTTAGCGGCTTTAATTGTTGTCGCTAAACCACGAGTTTCCAATTTTCCGTAAATAAATGGTTTGAATAACTCAAGAGCCATTTTTTTCGGTAGACCACACTGATGCAGACGCAGGTATGGACCAACGGTGATTACAGAACGACCAGAATAGTCAACACGTTTACCTAACAGGTTTTGACGGAAACGACCTTGTTTACCTTTGATCATATCAGCCAAAGATTTCAGAGGACGTTTGTTAGAACCTGTAATCGCACGACCACGACGACCGTTGTCTAATAACGCATCCACAGACTCTTGTAACATACGTTTTTCGTTACGTACGATAATGTCTGGTGCTGCTAAATCAAGCAGGCGTTTTAAACGGTTGTTACGGTTGATCACACGACGATATAAATCGTTCAGGTCTGAAGTCGCAAAACGACCGCCATCAAGTGGAACCAGTGGACGTAAGTCTGGTGGTAACACAGGCAGTACAGTTAAGATCATCCATTCAGGCTTATTGCCTGATTGCATGAATGCTTCAAGTAACTTGATACGTTTAGTCAGTTTCTTACGTTTAGTTTCAGAGTTAGTTTCATTTAACTCTTCACGTAGCGTTTCACACTCTTGTTCCAGATCCATGCTCTGTAACAGATTCTGAACAGCTTCTGCACCCATCTTCGCATCAAATTCGTCACCGAACTCTTCTAATGCATCAAGATATTGCTCTTCTGTTAAGATTTGTCCACGCTCAAGGCTGGTCATCCCGCCTTCAACAACAACGTAAGATTCAAAATACAGTACACGTTCAATATCGCGCAGTGGCATATCCAGCAGCAGACCGATACGGGACGGCAGTGATTTCAAGAACCAAATGTGAGCAACTGGAGAAGCTAATTCGATGTGACCCATACGTTCACGACGAACTTTAGTTTGTGTAACTTCAACGCCACACTTCTCACAGATAACACCACGGTGTTTTAAACGTTTGTATTTACCACACAAACATTCGTAATCTTTTACTGGTCCGAAAATACGGGCACAGAAAAGACCGTCACGTTCTGGTTTGAACGTACGGTAGTTAATTGTTTCTGGCTTTTTAACTTCACCAAATGACCACGAACGGATCATATCAGGTGATGCCAGAGCAATTTTGATCGCATCAAACTCTTCGGTCTTGGTTTGCGCTTTCAGAAACTTTAATAAGTCTTTCACGAAATGGCTCCTGTCGGAGTTAGACCTGCCAGGCAAATGACCCCTGTCATTCACCCCTTTAAACCAGTGTAGTCACTGTTTGACAGACTGCCATTTCTAGCAGTCTGTCTATATGGAATACGTTATTCGTCTTCCAATTCGATGTTGATACCCAGTGAACGGATCTCTTTCAACAATACGTTGAACGACTCTGGCATACCTGGTTCCATCTGATGGTTACCATCAACGATGTTTTTGTACATTTTGGTACGACCGTTAACGTCATCCGACTTAACAGTAAGCATTTCTTGAAGAGTATATGCTGCACCGTATGCTTCCAGTGCCCACACTTCCATCTCCCCGAAACGCTGTCCACCAAACTGTGCTTTACCACCAAGAGGTTGCTGAGTAACCAAGCTGTACGAACCGGTAGAACGGGCGTGCATCTTGTCATCAACTAAGTGGTTCAGTTTCAGCATGTACATGTAACCAACAGTTACTGGACGCTCAAATTGTTCACCTGTACGACCATCGAAAAGTGTAATCTGACCAGAAGTTGGAAGATCAGCTAATTTCAGCATCTCTTTAATTTCCATTTCTTCTGCACCATCGAACACTGGTGTTGCGGTTGGCATACCTTTTTTCAGGTTTTCAGCCAGACGTAACACTTCTTCATCGCTGAAGGTGTCCAGATCAACTTTCTGACGAGGTGCCATACCCAGATCGTAAGCTTTCTGGATAAATTCACGTAACTTAGCAACTTCTTGTTGCTGTTTCAGCATCGCGTTGATCTTATCACCGATACCTTTAGCAGCCATACCCAAGTGAGTTTCAAGGATCTGACCGATGTTCATACGTGATGGTACACCTAGTGGGTTCAGTACGAGGTCTACTGGATTACCGTTTTCATCGTATGGCATGTCTTCAATTGGGTTAATCTTAGAGATAACACCCTTGTTACCATGACGACCCGCCATCTTATCACCAGGTTGGATCTGACGTTTAACAGCCAGGTAAACCTTAACGATTTTCAGCACGCCAGGTGCTAAATCATCACCTTGAGTAATTTTACGACGTTTAGCTTCCAGTTTCTTCGCGAACTCAGCTTTCAGTTCATCATACTGTTCAGCTAATTGTTCTAACTGGTTTTGCTTCTCTTCATCCGCAATACCCAGCTCTAACCAACGTTCACGAGGTAATTTGTCTAATTTCTCAGCTTCAATACCGCCAGCAATCAGAACACCACGGATACGAGCGAATAGACCAGCT